>JBFEVX010000067.1:0-21415 GCA_041546685.1 Bacteriovoracaceae bacterium
ACAGGCCATTGATCCATTGACTTTTACAACGGCAGATATCACTCAAAATGGTACGGCCACTGGAATCACTTGGAATATTATCAATTCTGGTGACAACACCAACTTCACTCTTCAAGCGACGGCAATTGTTGGTGAAGGTACTGTGATTCCATCAATGGCACAAAATGTAACTCAAGATACTATCGGCGCATACAACCTCGCCTCCACTTCTGTGGATAACTCTGTACTTTATAGAACAACGTTCACAGTCACCATCAACCAAAAAGGGGTACAGGCCGATCCAACAGGTCTCCTTCCAATTGAATACGATGTGGTCTTTTCAGAGGCCATTGACCCAGCTTCGTTTGTCGCCGGAGATGTAACTGACGGAGGTACAGCTGGAGGCGTCACTTGGAATATCATCAACTCAGGTGACAATATCAACTTTACTCTTCAAGCGACCGCTGCTGGTGGTACGGGGACGATCATTCCTTCACTTGTCGTTTCTACAGTTCAAACCACTGATGGAGCCAACAACCTGGCTTCAACTGCAACGGACAACACTGTTACTTACAACGGTTCAATTGAAGTGACGATAAATCAAAAAGGTGCGCAGCCAGACCCAACGGCAGCCACTCCTGTTGAATATGATGTTGTATTCTCAGAAGCTATTGATCCAGTAACTTTCACAGGAGCCGATATCACTCAGACTGGTACAGCGACTGGAATCACATGGAGCATCGTCAACAGTGGTGATGATACCAACTTCACGGTTCGAGCGACTGTCATCTCTGGAGATGGAACGGTCATTCCAATCATAAATAACAATAAAGTTCAGACTGTCGGTGGCAAAATTAATAACCCATCGACTTCAACAGACAACCAAGTCACTTACAATACTACTTTTGATGTGACAGTAGATCAGCAAGGCGCTCAAGCAGATCCAACGGGAACAACTCCTGTCCAATTTGACGTTGTTTTCTCTGAAGCCATTGATCCTGCGACCTTTACTCCTGCTGATATCGTTCACAGTGGGACTGCAACTAATCCACAGTGGAATATTATCAATAGTGGTGACAATATTAACTTCACACTTCAGATGACACTTGCTGATACTTCAGGAACTGTTATCCCAAGTATCAATGCCACTCAGATCCAAACGACTTACGGAGCAAATAATAACGCTTCAACTTCGACAGACAACTCTGTCCTCTACGCTCCTCCGTTTGATGTGACGATTGAGCAAGCTGCGGCCCAAACAGATCCGGCAGCGACATTCAATATAGAATTCGATGTTGTCTTCTCTGAAGCAATTGATCCAGCAACCTTTACAACAGCTGATATCACACAAAACGGAACCGCAACAGCTGTCACTTGGAATATCATCAACTCTGGAGATGACACCAATTTTACTCTCCAAGCGACGGGAGCGGGAACTGAGGGAACGATCCAGCCTAGTATCAACCCTTCAATCATCTCGACAGTGGCCGGTGGTCTCAACACTGCTTCTTCTTCGAGTGATAATTCTGTTCTTTATAGAACAACATTCAATGTAACTGTTGATCAAACAGGTGCTCAGACAGATCCTGCAGCAACCTTTAATATCGAATTTGATGTTGTCTTTTCAGAAGCCATCGACCCTGCAACATTTACGACTGCTGACATTGTTCAAAATGGTACTGCTACCGGTATCACTTGGAACTTGATCAATAGTGGTGACAATATCAACTATACACTACAGGCAACAGCAGCAGTTGGAGAAGGAACCATCCAACCAAGCATTAATGCAACAACAGTAGCAACTACAGATGGCGCTAATAATAATGCTTCAACCTCAACAGATAACTCTGTTCTTTATAGAACAACGTTTACTGTCACAGTAAACCAGGCCGGAGCACAGGTTGATCCAACCAATGCTCTTCCTGTAGAATTCGATGTGGTTTTCTCTGAAGCTGTTGACCCAGCTTCATTTACAGCTGGCGACATCACTCATAGTGGCTCTGCAACTGTAACGACCTGGACTGTTACAGATACTGGAGATCAAACAAACTTCATCATTAGAGCAACTGTAGTGAGTGCTTCTGGTACCATTATCCCTAGCCTTGGAGTTAGTACTGTTCAAACTACAGATGGAGCCAATAACCTGGCTTCAACATCAACTGACAACAGTGTGACTTATACACCTCCATTTGATGTAACTATCAATCAAAAAGGTGCTCAAGCTGATCCAACTGCCGCAACTCCAGTTCAGTTTGATGTTGTCTTCTCTGAAGCAATTGATGCTGCCACCTTCACGACAGGTGATGTCGTCCAAAACGGAACGGCCACAGGTATTACTTGGAATATCATTAATAGTGGAGATGATATCAATTTCACTCTTCAAGCAACTACCATTACAGGCGATGGTACTGTCATTCCGAGCCTCAATGCTCTGACGGTTCAAACAGCTCTTGGAGGGCAAAACAATGCATCTACGGCGACTGATAATAATGTCACCTATAAAACTAAAATTGATGTAACAGTAGACCAAAAAGGAGCTCAGGGTGATCCTACAGCATCACTTCCAGTTGAATTCGATGTTGTCTTCTCAGAAGCAGTAGATGCGGCGACTTTTACCACTGCCGATATTACACAAAGTGGTACTGCGACAGGTATTACCTGGGCCATCATTAATAGTGGTGACGATACCAACTTTACACTAAGAGCAACTGCTGTCGTTGGTGAAGGTACGATTCAACCAAGCATTGGCAATGCACTTGTATCGACTAGCTATGGTGCTACCAATAATGTCTCAACAGCAACTGACAACTCTGTCCTGTATAGAACAGTATTTGATGTGACTATCGACCAAAAAGGTGCTCAGGCCGATCCTTCAACAACACTTCCAATCGAGTTTGATGTCGTATTCTCAGAGGCAGTCAACCCAGCCACTTTTACTGCAGCTGACATCACTCAAAATGGTACAGCAACAGTGACCACATGGACTGTTACAGATAATGGTGATCAAACAAACTTTACAGTAAGAGCAACTGTTGTCAGTACTTCAGGAACTGTTATTCCAAGCATTGCTGCATCAGCCGTTCAAACAACAGATGGTGCCAATAATAATGCTTCAACTTCGACAGACAATAGTGTGCTTTATACTCCTCCATTTACAGCGACTGTAAACCAAAAAGGTGCCCAAGCTGACCCAACGGCATCTCTACCAATCGAGTTTGATGTCGTCTTCGGAGAAGCCATTGATAGTGCGACCTTTACAGTTGGTGATATCACTCAAAGTGGGACGGCAACAGGTATTACTTGGGCCATCATTAATAGTGGAGACGACATTAACTTCACACTTAGAGCGACTGCTGTCTCTGGAGAAGGGACCCTTATCCCAAGCATAGCTGTAGGTCTGGTACAAACAACACTGGGAGGAGCTAACACTGCTTCGACTAGTACAGATAACTCAGTCCTCTATAACACATCATTTGATGTCACCGTAAACCAAAAAGGTGCTCAAGCTGATCCAACATCTTCATTCCCAGTTGAATTTGATGTGGTCTTCACCGAAGCTATTGATGCAACAACCTTCACAACTGCTGATATTGTCCATAGTGGGACTGCTCCAGGTGTCACCTGGAACATCATTAATAGTGGTGATGATATCAACTTCACTCTTCAAGCAACTAACAGTAGCAATGAAGGGACTATTATTCCAAGTATCAATGCCACAACCATCGCAACGACATATGGAGCGAACAATACGGCATCAACATCAACTGATAATACTGTCACTCTTACTTACAAATTTGACGTAACGATAAACCAAAAAGGTGCTCAACCTGACCCTACTGCAAACACTCCTATCGAATGGGATGTTGTGTTTGCTCAAGCAATTGATCCAGCAACATTTACGACAGCAGACATCACACAAGGTGGTACTGCAGGTGGAATTACTTGGAATATTATCAACTCTGGAGACAATATTAACTTCACTCTTCAAGCGACTGCTGTAGGAACAGAAGGAACACTGATCCCAAGTCTTGCCAACGCTGTTGTGACTGATGGTGGACCAAAATCCAATAACCCATCTACCTCTACAGATAATACTGTCACCTATGACCTCACAAGAACTGTGACCCTCACTCTTACAGGCGCAAATAGTATAGTAGCCAACGGTGTGACGACCACTCAACTTACGGCCAATGTGAAAAATGTTGAAGGGCAAAATGTTTCAGGCGACAGTGTGACGATCAATAATATCCCAACCAATGGTGGTTCAGCTAACGGACCAATTGTCACCGATGCTTCAGGTAACGCCGTCTTCACACTGACTTCTTCAACTGTTGCTAATACCTATAATGGATATACGGCGACGACTAATGGTGATGTCTCAGCAGCTCTAAATGGAGTTATTTTTATAGCTGGACCTCCAGCAAGTATTACCCTGACTCTGACAGGAAATACGGACATTGCTGCTGATGGAGTGGCTACGACGACATTCACCGCCAATGTTAAAGATGCTTTCAGTAACAATTGTCCATCAGCTTCAGTGACACTAAACATTCCTGCGAATGGTGGTACAACAGCGAACCCTGCAACGACTGACGCCAATGGAGATGCTTTTTTCACACTAACCTCTTCGACGGTAGTTGGTGCTTATAATTACGATGCAACGGTGAATGCTCTGACCTCTACTCCGCAGATTGGACTCAACTTTAGAACTGCGGAACTAAGCTGGGATATAACTTTCTGGGATGCAGGAACCACCGCTGGTATCGTCACTCAGACATTTACACTTAGTAATGACGGCTTGATGACCTCTGGTGCTCTTACAGTCACAGTTTCAGGAAATGGAAAGCATTTAACTTTGGTTGTGGCCAATGATAATTGTAATGGAGTGACACTAGCTCCATCTGCAACTTGTACGGTCGAAGTGGAATGGGATGGATCGAAGAACCCATCAGGTCTAGATGTACAAACTTTAACCGGTTCGGCAACTCCAGGAGGAGCTCCAACTGCGACTGTTCAAGGAACGAAACCATAGGAAACGATATGAAAAAAATCATGACGGTTTTGACATTCATACTTTGCTTACAAGTCCACGCAGTGGATGTATCGACTTGTATCTCAGAAGGGAATCAATATCTCATTCCTTTCACTGGACTTCAGTCAATCAATGCTGGCTGTAAAGATCTCTTTGATTCTTCAACGACAGAAGTCAACAAACACATAAGTGAAGATGGAAAAATCGATATCCATGCCCATAAGAATATTATTTTTATGAAAGTCTGGGACGACACTCTGATTCCACCGGCCTTTAAAGAGCATTTCACAACAGGACCGCAATCAGAATTAAGTGAAGTTCATTTCTTGGAAGTTGATGAAGTTGATCGCTACTTGGTTGTCATCGCTAATGCTGATCGATCTATCTATACTTACCGCTTTGAAAAAGGTGGTAACGTTGGATGGATCAAAAAGCTTGAGTCCGCTGATTTCGCTTCAGCAACTGGAGTTACCACTGATTCAACTTCGGGTTACTTGATGGTTCTATATAAAGATGAAGGCAAGATTGTTTTTTACAAACGCTATGCAGATATCAGAGGCAAAAGAGCTGAAAATGAAACTTCAATCCAAGGTGAGCTTTCTGGTTCCAATACAGGACTTGTTAATCCAGTCGATGCCTGCGTAGATGATTCCCTCTCTGAGCTCTATGTTTTCGATAGTAGCGACAATAAGATTCGAGTCTTTAATCAAGGCCAGATGGGCGACGTGGCCCCTAAAAGAGTGATTACTCCGAGCTCTTTGCCGGTCGGAGCAACTATAAAGATGGATTGTCACAACATCGCTTCAAAGCTGTCCCTTACCGACTCAAATGGGAATAACGTATTGATTTCACGCTAAGTGAACGCGTCCTGCGCCCACGTTTTTTGTCGTTTCGACTCACAAAATTTTATTAAGACAACCTTAAGTTGTTGTATTTGTTTCTTTACAAAATTTATTTCTCTTTAATTTCATTATCTTACCTACCCTTCATCTGCGAATATAACTTAACCAACTGAAACTACGTAATCCCGAGTGATAAAATCGTTTTAGACATAAGTCGAAAAGAGGCACGTAGGTTGTGAAGAAAGAACTTTTAATCAACATTCTCATTCTAGCATTGCTGACAGTATTTACTGGTTGTGGTGCAGAATCAGGTAACGCTGATCCTGAGGGTATTGGTTCTCCTTCACCTGTAGCAACACCAGTTCCAACTCCTACAGCAACCGCTACTCCGACACCTACACCAACGCCGACTCCAACTCCGACGCCGACTCCAACTCCATCGCCTCTAACAGTTACTGTTAATCAAAAAGGCGGACAAGCAGATCCAATCAACTCGACCAATGTTGAGTTTGCTGTCGTCTTCTCTGAGGCCATCGATACTGCAACTTTCACTCTTGCTGACATTACTCACAGTGGTTCTGCTGGCGGGGTTGTTTGGAATATCATCAACGATGGCGATGACATCAACTTCACACTTCAAGCGACAACTGTTTCAAGTGATGGAACTCTTATTCCAAGTATCAATGCTGGTCTAGTTGAAAAGGCCGACAACTCAATGACAAACTCTGCTTCCACAGCAACTGACAACACAGTCACATACGACTCAACGGCACCTAACCTTTCTATTACTTCACCAAGTGCAGGAACCTGGTTCGGGACAACTCTTTCTGTTTCAGGTAATTGTAACGAAGCCAGTGGAACAGTAAACATCACAGTAGGTGGAACTCTCAATACAACTGCAACTTGTAATGGGACTACTTGGTCGAATTCTTCAATCAACATCAGCGGATTTGCTGACCAGACAAATATCGCTATCATAGCAAACCTTTCTGATGCTGCAGGAAATGCGGCAACTCAACAGTCTGTCAATTTCAACAAAGACGCCACAGCTCCTAATGCTGTAGCCAACGTAACTCTAAACACAGATGACGCCACTTTGATCCAAGCTTCTCAGGGTGCTTGGCCTTCTGCTTCTGACAACCTTTCTGGTGTGAACCATTATGAGTTGGCCATTGGAACAACAGCTGGTGGAGTTGATATCGTAGGTTATAAAAACATAGGTACTGTATTGAACTACAGAGCTGTTACAACAACCGATTTCGCAGGAGACCTTCCTGAAAGTCAAAACCTCTTTATCTCAGTCAGAGTCGTCGACGTTGCTGGTAACGTTTCAAGTGTCGTCACTTCGGGTGCTTTCGTTGTGAAGTCTCCAAATCAATTTGCCAACAATGCGGTTTGGCTTGATGGATCAGATTCAGCCACACTCTTTACTGACGATACCTGTGCTACTGCCGTAGCTGCAGATCTAGATGCTGTTGGTTGTTGGCAAGATAAGTCAGGGAACGCCAATCATTACATACAGGCCACAACCAACAAACAACCTGCCTATAGAACCTCAATGGTAAACAGCAGAAACACAATTGAATTCGCCGGTGACGGTGACCACGTAGCAGACGCTGACGGTTCAAATTACATTAATGGAAACTCTGCACTTACCGTCGTTGCCGTCGTCAAATCGGCAGTGACTTCTGTTGATAATGGAATTTTCAGAGCGAGAACCAATGCTTCTGAGTCTTACCCATTCCTAAGATATGATGTCACAGGAGATAACGGTGGAATGAGTGATGTGATTACTTGTTCTGTGGGTTCTCCAACTTACGTTGAATCTTCGAGCTCAACACAAACAACCAATGCACAACTCGTGATCATGGAGTGGTCTTCAGGAAATGCCATTAATATGTACATCAATGGCACACAAGACACTCCTTCGAGCCAGGGCGCAACCCTTACAGGTACTCTATCAGGTGCCAATAATATGCTTGTTGGGAAAGGGCCATCAGACGGCAATAACTCTGGATGGAATGGTCAGATCATCGAATTTGTAGTTTATCAAGGTACTCTCAGCTCTGCAGACAGAGCAAAGCTTGAGAAGTACATGAATGACAAATGGAATATCTGGTAATCTTATCTCGCCAAGTACTCACACAGCTTTGTAATCGCTTCAGTAAACTGCTCTTTAGGTGAAACTAAAGAGATTCTGGCCGTATTAGGAGCACCAAAATCTGTTCCTGGAACAATCGCAATCCCGAGTTCTTCAAGAATGTCTTCACAGATCTGAGCAGCATAATCACTCTGATCATCCTTGTCTTTTCTATAGCGATCAATACAAGGAGTATGCGTGAAATCGAGAAGGAAATAGAAAGCTGAGGTACATTGATACCAAGCTGTAGCGAGCTTATGTTCTTTAAGTGTATCTACGATCACTCTTGAGTTTTCTCTTAAGTGAATTTTAATTGGCTCTAAATAGTCATCTGTTTTATCAAAGTCAAAATTGATCAAAGCTCTTTGAATCAATGAATTGGCACCTGAAGTTGTCTGACCTTGAAGTTTCGAAGCTGCCTGACAAACATGCTTTGGACCAATCATATAACCGATACGAAGTCCGGTTGAAGCTAGAGTTTTTGAAATACCATCAACGATAACAGTTCTCTTCAACAGTTCAGGATGCTTTTGATAAAAATAAGTTGGTTTTGGATCAAAGTAATATAGCTGGTAGTAAATCTCATCAGAGATGATTCCGATTTCAGGATACTCTTTCATAAGGTTTCCAAAATCATTCATCCATTCATCACTATAATGAACACCTGATGGATTGTTTGGACTGTTCACGATGATGGCCTTTGTTTTTGAAGTAATGGCCGCTCTAATGTCATCAATTGAAGGTGTGTAAACATCAAAGATATTAGATTGAACAGGAACTGGTGTTCCATGACAAAATTTGATGATCGCTGGATAAGAGACCCAAAAAGGAGCCAGAAGAACAACTTCATCACCAGGGTTGATCAAAGTTCCAAGAACGTTGGCAATGGCATGCTTGCCTCCGTTGGTGACAACACAGTCTACATCCACACCATTAGCTTCGAAATTAATATCTCTGGTTTTCTCCACGTTCTGAATCAGTTTCTCACGTAGAGCAGGAAAACCAGGAACCGGACTGTATTGATAACTCTTTAGAAAATCCAACTCACTAGAGATCAAATCTGAGAAATCTGTAAGAGGTCTGTAAGGCAACTGACCTGCTGTCAGGTTGAAGATATGTCTTCCCTGCTCAGAGAGCGCAACTGCTTTTGAGTTGAGTTTGAGTGTAACACTTTCTGGGATTGAATTGACTCGATCTGTAATCTGCATGAGTATGCTCCTTCCTTGATTCGAAGGAATATTATCAAAGACCGTCTGGTATAGAAAAGAAATTAACGCTCGAGACGTGCAATATAACTTGAGCCTTGAGTATAGATTTTCGAGATTTTGACTCCTCGCGACTCCCACCAGTCAGAGGCAAGTCCCTTTTGTGTGTCAGACTCCACCAACAATTTTCCTTTGAACCATTCCTCCTCCTGGAGAAATGTTCTTAAGAACCACTTATAAAGAGGATGAGCATCATAAGGTGGGTCTAAAAAAAGCCATGTATTTTCCTGAACTTCTTCGTCCCAGGACAAGTACTCAGTCTTAAAGTTACCAATGAATTTGGCAGCATCAGTATTCTGAATATGCACAGGTCTTTGATTGAGGTCCTCAGCAAACTTTTCCCGGACCAGATCCAAGTTCTTGCCCGTTGAAGTGACTACACTTCGGGCCCTTTCCACCAGGAGGACCTTTGAAGCTCCTCGACTCCAGGCCTCAAGCCCCATGGCCCCGGTTCCGGCACATAGATCAACAAAGGTGCAATCGCTCCAGTCTTGATGAGCATCAAAAAATCTGCGACGAAGCATGACTGATGTGGGTCTGGTTTTTGTTTTGGGGACATAAAAAGAGAGGCCTCGCAAGAGGCCTCCCAATATTTTAATCGACATGTGATTTTGCCTTCGGTTTCTTAAGCGGCTTTCTTATTAGAACCCGCTCCTCCAGCAGTCAAGGGTACTGTGAACTTGACCCCGCCGGCCAATTCTACTGTACATCCCTCTTCTCCAATCTCAAGATTGACACCTTCCATCTGTACGCAGAGTCCTCTTTCTTTGCTAACCATCAAAGTTGCAGTGGACTCTCCAATGGAGAAGTTCATATTGAGATTCATATCTCCATTTGCAGTAAACTCAACAGGTGCTCCTGAATAAGTTCCTTCAGATGGAGTCGACGCTGGAGCTTCTTTGACGATGCTTACAACGTTGTCTTCTTCGGTTGATGCTTCGACCACATCTTCTACTACTGATTCAGTAGGATCTACGATTTCAATCTTGTTGAGCTCTTCAATCTCTTTATCAATAGTGTCTTGTAGATCATCGTGAGGTCCACTACTGGCCTCGACAGCTGATTCTTCAACATACTCTTTTTCAAGATCTTCGATCTCGCTCATGATGTCTTGAAGCTCTTCTTCATTGAAACCTTGGTCGTCTGTTTTTGTGTCTTCGCTCATAAATCTTATCCCGTTAAGGTCTAATATCTCGTCTATCTATTATCGACGCATATTGGCAAAAACTTAAGAAATATCGACCTAATAAATACAGATACTTAGTTGATTTATAGTGTCAAATTTTTGAATTTTTTGTGGATTTTTCCTTCTCTTTTCATCGCAATTTCGTTACCGTTTTCTGCACTCAAATTTCAAACACACGGTAAATAAATATAAATGATGTTCTGCACCACCATGAAGGGAGACAATAAGTGAGCAAACGGCCATTCGAGGCCAATAGCTGGCTTGTATCTTCATCACAATCTTCTGCTTCACAGCCTAGAGAGAGCTATGCCTCCTCTATGGGGACTACTGAAGTTCAAGGTTCAAGTGCTTTCAAGCCTAATCACTTCCTGGTTCCAGGCTGGAAAGGTGAAGGACTCATTTCCAAGAACGCCATTAAACTTTCCAATTCTCTGAAATTACTCAAGCAAGATGCCAAAATTCAGTTTCAAAGACTGTATTCGAATAACCGTACTTTGAAGATGACCATCTATAATGAGTTTATTTCTTATGCTGGTGCACACGATATCCATCTTCATGAAATTGATAACCTTAATGAGTTTTGGAAACATTTGGTTGATGAAGAAAGTCCAATCAAAGATGAGCTTTCTAAATTTGTTGAGGCCTATTGCTTCAGGGCCGTTACAATCTACCTTTTCAAAGCAAGGTTCATCACTGCTTTGGCGCAAGAAACAGGAGAAGTCATTCAAGAAAAAACCTTGATGAACCCGACTTCTTTCTTTCAGAAAATTTTTAAAAGAGGTTCCTCTAGAGAATTAAGATGTCTTTCTCTACAAAGTAACGCTTACAGCTGGTATCGTCCAAGTGTTGAGTGCCTCGATACTATTAGTGACTTGTCCAGGGACCTTCTCCATATTGGCACAACTGAATTGATGAAGATCTGCTCACAAGATACTTCTCTTTCCAGAGATGAAAACAAATTGGACTTTAGAGATACTGATTATAGTCACTCTCTCTCTCACCTAGAGTTTGGACTTTTCATTAACCAGTTGATGATCAGATTCCCTCACTGGCTCAAAGGGAGAAGACTCCAAAAAGGTAATCGATTACCCGTCAACCAGCTGGAAATTTTGAATACCAAATTTTGTGGAGACCATTTAAAGTCACTTTCTCTATCTCACTGGCTAGCTCAAGACAGCAATAGTTACACTCAGTGGAGCCAGATAATTTGCCCTGACTTCGAAGGTGAAAGCTTCAAGCACGGAGAATTCCTCAAAATAGTTCACGAACTTCACTTCTTGAACTTTCTCTGCGCCCTTTCAGAGAGACAAAGTCACAATCCTGTAGAATTGATCTGCAATGTAATGAGAAACAAATACTCAAACAACAGATCTTCAAATGAGCAGATGTCAATCTTCGATAACTCTGCTGAGAATGCAGAACTTGTTTACAACAGAGTTTTTCTGAATGTCTCCAAGCTGCCGAAGAACAATCCTCATCATTATCTGATGAATAAGATCCAACAGAACCTGTCACTTCTCGACAAGGAAGGAAACCTGATTGTTTTTACCAATCAAAAGCTTTTCGTTCCAAGTAAGAGTGATAAAGTAGAACAACTTCTTGAAGTCGCTTCACTAGATGCCAACTTCAATTTTGAAGGGCTTAAAGGTAAAGGAGAAATTCCTAATTATCTTTATGTATTCTCAAAAAGGTCCATTAAACAAAAAAGTTCATTCGCCATGAACGAAGTCTTGATGGGGCCGGTATTCGACAAAAATCAAAAAGACTCTACAATCAGTATGAGATGGGAAGGAGTCCTTTCCCAATTCAAGAAATTTGGTGAATTCGTTCAGGAGTTAGAAGGTCTTCAAAAGACCAGACCTCTGGCAGAAACTCCAATCTACCAAAGAGATCTTGGAGATGGTCTTTCTTTTGACTTTCACCAAGATGCCATCTTTGAAGGGAAGCTTCTTTCTGCAACCAATAAAGATCCTTCTCAGGTAACACACCCGAACTTTTTTAGAAATCTAACGAAGGCCTGTCTTCCACTCGATCAATTTTTTCAAATTGAGACTTTACAGCCAGAACAGGAAAAAGATTATTCAAACACACAGGGTCTTCTTGGAATCAGATTCAAAGCGGAAGAAAGATTTCCATTTGTACTTATTGTCGATCATCGGAATCAAGGCAATATCAAACTTGAAATAATAAGCTCAGAATCCTATCGAGCGAAATTTCAGGAAAATGGTTATGCCTATTTTCAATATTTCGGACTTCTTCCAAAGATCAGTCCAATTAATATTAATATTTTCCGTGAGTTCTTCCAGACTAATATTGGTCACCAAGTGATTCAGTTAAGCCTACACGGTGGTCTTTCCAAGACAAAGGCCAAGCTTTCTTCTTTGCTTGTTCCTAGATTCTTTGAAAGTACCTCAGAGCTTCCTCCTCACGTGAACTCTGCACTTTCATTCCTCGACTACAATGCCAAAGATCTTTTGGGCAATCACCCTGATAGACTTGAGCAGGAATTCGAAGAGTGCAAAAAGACATTGATGTCTTTATCTTCAAGACATCCGTGGCAAGCCATGAGCCGTCTCTCTTGGTTCAAATACAATGTTGAAGAGTGCTTGAAAGAGTTCAGAAATACTAAGCCAGGAAGACAGGTTGTTGATTACAATAATCCATTGGTAAAAAATCCTCTCTTAAAACTTCCTACTCTTCCAGTATTACCGAAGAACGAAGATGTGTATGTTGAGTTCAAAGCTGAGAATCCCAACTTGATTCACAGTGAAGCTTCACGTGCGGTCATAAAGATTGAATCAGAGAACCCACACCTGACTATCATGTCTGGCGAGAAAGAAATTGTTACTCTTTACAGTGAGGCTTCTCTCTTGGAATTTGTCCAATTTATCGTGAATCATCACCTTGGACTTCCAATTTCTTCTATTCTTCAGAACCTTTATGTTCCAAGTATCAATGACCTTAATATGGTTCTTGAAAACTACAAAAAGCTTGAGAGCTCGCTCTCATCGATCCTCGTTCAATCAAGGATGCTTATAGGCAACTTGATTACTCAACAAATCTCAAATTCCAGACTTCTCTAAATTTAGTCGTGTGCTAAACTATCGGTATGACGACAGCCAACCTCCTCAAACTCCAGAAGAGTCTCTTCGAATATATGAAGAAGAAGGCGCTGAGTTACGAAGGCGAGCTCTCAAATGAATTCAAAAAGTATCATCGTGATCAAAGAAGATCTGCCAAAAGAGACTTTAATGTTTCAGATCTCAAAGAGCTTTTAAAGTCCATTCAATTTTCAGACCTTGTCTTTCTGGGGGATTTTCACAGTTTTGACCAGAGTTCTAGAAATCTGGAGCGACTCCTTCGAAATTTGGTTAAAACCAAAAGCCGCAAGCTGGCCCTTGGCGTTGAGTTTGTACATATTGAACATCAAACAGCTATCAACCAATATCTTGATAACCTGATTACTGAGTACGAGTTTTTGGAAACCATCAACTATCATGAATCCTGGCGTTTTCCCTGGAACCATTATCGTATCTTTTTTCAAATGGCGAAAAAGAACAATCTGAAAATCATCGCACTTAACTCTTCTGGTACTCTGACGGAAAGAGATAATACAGCTGCAGATATCATTGCTGACTTTGTTTCTGAATCACCTGATACAACTCTACTCGTTCTCTTTGGCGAGCTTCATATTGTTCCAAACAAGCTTCCCAAACTGGTGAAAAAGAGAATTCCGAATTCAAAAAACACCATAATTCACCAGAACTTGGATGAAGTTTATTGGAAATCAATGGAAGACGGTCACCACGAAGAAAATCAGATTGTAAGATTCAATGAAGATGAGTTTTCTCTTCAAACTTCTCCCCCATGGGTCAAGTATGAATCGATGATCTACTGGTATGAAAATCTAGTTGAAGACCCAGAGTTTGAAATCCATGAGTACATTATGGACACGGGACTGATGGCCTTCAATTCTAGTGTTCCTGAAAACTTCTACTATATTTCAGAGAAGGTTTCAGACGCCTTACAATTGGATATCACAGCTTCAGACCTTGAGGATTTCAATCTCTACGACAGAAGTAGACTTGAGTATATGCTCGACACAGTAGAAGGGCTTGAAAAGAGCCCACTTCGAACGTTCTATAAAAAGCTTCTGACAAGAGGAAGAAGTTTCAAAGTTCCTTTCAAGTCTGTTCTTTATTGTCCTAGTTATTCAATCAATCGATTAAGCTTTTTAGCGGGAATTCACATACAGAATATTGTGATGCAATCGAAAGACGATGGTCACGAAAGAGTTCTGGAGTCTGGAAACAAAGGCGATATCTTTCTCTATTTCATCTACCAAATGTGTATGGCCTATTTCTCAAGCAAGATCATCAATCCCTACAGGAAATGCAATCTCTATAAAGACATCCAAAGAGAGTTCACCAACTCTAACACTAGTGCCCTTCGAAAAAATATTCTTGAAACTGCTCTAAGATGTATTGATGCTGATGAAAGTCGAGATCAATTTATCAAGGACATCGCTAAAGGCAAGACTCTTTATCACTTGCACCAGGCCTCAAGATTGATTGGCTATTTCCTTGGAGATCTTCTCTATGATGATTTCTACGCCAGGAAGAATCAGAAGTTACGTCATTTGATGAAGACCCTGCTAGAATGTCCATTCAATGAAAAGTCCTTTGACTCTTTTAAATGGACCATCCTTCCGAGGGCCGATTACAAAAATTTGAAAAAGCGATTTTTTTAGACTTCAGGCTCGTAAGTTTTCTCTTCTCTCGCCTGATTAATCTGTTCCATAATCTCTTTTTTGGTTCCCCTTTTCAGATCAACCAAAGAGCCGCGCTTTTCAGCAGAAGAAACAAAAAGAAGCTTGATCAAGGTCCCTTCAGCTTGTCCTTCATTTGAATAGATATTTTCAAACATGACTTTTCCACCAAAGTCATTCATGAATTCTTTGCAGATTTCAAGTTCAGCAGCATTCGCTTCTGGAGCATCTTGAATGGAGCCGATTCCACTTTCATATCGAATGAATTCATTTGAGAATTCCTTACCATTTGAACTCATCTCAAGAAGAACAGAACCTCCAAGTTTCTTCATGGAAATTTTGATATTCTTGTTCCCTTCTCTTTCTTCAAGACCTTTCAGGTTTTGAGCAAAAAGATGATAGAAGACTTGTTCGAGAGCTTCTTCTTCAGCTCTGACATAAACATCTTCAGGGATGTCGAAGTCCATCATGATGCCTTTAGTGAATAGTCTGCTCGACATCAAATTCACAACTCTTGAAAGTACGTGATCAAGATGGACATCATCACAATCCACAGCATCGCCGCTGATTTGCTCTCTTCTGGATTGTACTGTTTCTTTGTTTTCAGACTCATTCCAGGCATTTTCAATCTGCTGTTCCCAGCCTCTTTGATCATTCCCTGTAACGAATTTAACTGCTCCGTGATTATCGACTTGAACTTGATCTACAAATGTATCTTCATGAAAGTTAATAAAGAGATCAGTTGTTTTTTCGAATTTAGACAAGGCAAGGGCCTCTGAAACAATTGAACCGATGGCGGCAGAGGTTCTTCCACCTTTTTCGTTTAATTCTTCCAATGCTCTTCTTTCAATCTCTTCACGTCTTCTAGCAAAAATTATCTTTCTCCAGGTTTCCCATACAAGGAAGGCCATCCCTATAAGGATGAATGTAATGAATAGAGTTTTACCGGTATTCATCTTGCTTTGAACTGATTGCCTGTAAGTGTCCAACTGGGTTTGGATTTTTCCAATATTGTCTTCAATGGTATTGAATCTTGAACCATAATTAGAAACTGTCATCGTCCCAACCATTTTCGCTTCTTCAGAAACCAGTTTCTGATGGAACCAATGGCTATCACTGCTAACGGTATTGAGAATTTTTTCTGTATCAGCTAAGGCAATTTCGAAGTTCTCACTCAAAGAAGCAAGAGTTTCACCAAAGCACTCCTCTGTTGTGGCCATGAAATCCTGAGATAGATACATCGACTTGGCATCTCCCAAGAGTTTGGCAGTATAAGAATTTTTGACTCTTCCGAAACAAGTCGAAATTCCATCATTCAAAACCGAAAGCTTGTCGGCCTGACCCATATAATGAAAGACAAATCCTGAAGTCACCAAGAGCAAGGTAGCAGTGGCCAATCCGGCCAAGTGAGAACGTTTCGCTACGTACTTAAGAAAATCCATTTTCTTCTCCTAACCCGTTGAAAATACATACGGGGTATTTGAGGGCGCATTTCCCCCACAGATTAAGTTTACTAATCGCACCATTAACGTCAAGTTCGGTCAATAATGCCTAGGTCAAGTTATTGAAAATAGTATGTGAACTTCTGATCTGAACTGGTCATTGAGGGAAAAACTGCGATAGATTAAAGTCATGACGTTGAACTACCAAGAGAATAACTTCACTTTTCCGATTCTGCTGTCGATTCTCACCCACATTTTCCTATTTCTGTTCACGCCCCAATTTGCCAAGCTTTTCCCTGCTCGATTATCTGACAACTTCAAAGCTCCTGATCGAACACTTAAAATTGAAAGAATCTCAAGAGAAGACCTTCAAAAATATAGAAAGGTCAGAACTGTTGGTGTGAAAAATGGTGCGAAGAATACATTTACCATGCCCGCGAAAGGTGACAACACTCCGGCCAAAATTGGAAAGACTAAAACCAAGGCCGTAAAAAGAATAGCTGATCCCAAAGAGTCACAAGCAATCAAGGCCGATTTGAAGGATAAGCCCACTCAAGCAAAAAAAGTCAGCAAAGAAAAGCCCTTGAATCTCTCAGCTCTCTCTCCCAAAACCAATGTGAATGATTATCGACCTCAGGCCAAGTCATTAGTGTCCCGAGTTACACCAAAAGATATGAAGAATGTGAAACTTCCAAGAGTTACAGTTCAAAGTGTCCAGCGACAAAGAGGAATGAAGCAGGATCTGATGAAGCAACTAGGACCAGGAAGTGCCAATGCCAATCTAGCCAACAGATCAGACATACAAGTTCACTTTGAACCGCCAGAAGGTGTCAGTGAAGATGAGCTCAATTCCGTAGAAAAAATGTTTTACAGTTTTCAAAAGAGAACCTTTGAAGGCTATTTCAACAGCTTCATCACTACTTACAATCGAGTTGTGCAACTGAGACCTGGACTAAAAAGAACCCTCCAGACAGAAGTTCACCACCTGACCGGACGTGTGACATTTGACAGAGAAGGTAATATTGTTTCAATCAAGATTCTTCGCTGGACTCAAGATGACAACCTTCAAAAACTTTTTGAAGAGACACTTAAAGAAATAAAATCACTGCCAAATCCTCCCAAAGATATCATTGGGAAAGATGAGCAGTTCAACATCTACTATCAATTAAAGATTAATTGAGATCAGCGACCGAGGATTGAGAAGCGAACGGTCTCAACAAGGTTTTTGAAGAAGTTCTTCCCTGATTCCATAGGATCAGATTTAAAATTGGCATTCTTCAAAATATCAGACAGTTCACTTTCAAATTCCATTTGAAGATTTCTAGGTATTCTTGCATCAGGGATGAATTCATCCAATCTTTCATATGTTTTCTGAGTTGTATCGAGGACTTGTTTACAGGCATCACAATTCTCAAGATGATTCATGAATGTCTTCATATTTCTACTCTTCTCATCACTATCAATAAAGGCCATGACATTTCTCGAGTGAGGACAGCCTCTATTCTTGAAAGCACTTTTAAACAGGTCTCTTGAGTCCTGATGGTAGAGATACTTTGTCCCTGTGGAGTGCTCACTCATGCAAAAACTCCTCTTGAATCAACACCAGTTCTAACGGCAAGCAATTGTCTTGCAGCAGAAAGAATGGAAATCAATTCAACATTGGATACACCTAGAATTTCCCGGATATCCTGCATATCAAAATTTGTTCTTCTTTTAAGAAGAAGCACGGCTTTCTGCTCGAGGTTCAATCCATTAAATGCAGTCAATTCATCAGGAACCTGAATCTTGGATCTGATCTGACTGTACCGCTTGGTCGCCAACTCAAAGATAGTACGATAAAGAACCTTTTTAATGGTGAAAAGTGCCAGCCTCTTCTCTTTCTCGTCTTCTGAATCCAGTAAATTTTCGAGCAAAATCCTCCGGTCCATTGTCATGACAGTGATTGCATCTGTCACTAAATGTGATGACTGTCTTTCATCAGGAACCAACCCGTAAGCGAATGCGAACAGATCCACGTTTATTTTTTGAAGGAGAATTTCCAAGTCTTTTCTTTTCATCACCAACCAATTGTATCAGTCATGTAAAAGCCTATCAACATTGTAAGTTTCGGCATTTGACTCCCTTACCCGACAAAAGCACTCGGCATTTTTTGCCTATTCTACATTCAAATTCAAGCCGGAGCGGATTTTCCCGATAAGTTACTGAGATATTATCGAAGAGGATAGATATATGGAAAGATCCTTCAAAAAAGTTTCAATGACATTGGTAATCCTGATGGGACTATTTACCACTGCTTGTGTTGAGAAAAGAACAAACAGTTCTTCAGGGACAACAAACCTGAACACCAATAATACCAACACAACAGGAACAGATGGAACCAATGGGACCAATGGGAGCAATACTGGCACAAATGGCACCAATGGAAGCAATGGTGATTATGGCTATAATCATCCAGACTGTAGAACAGCTTCTCCTCCAGGTGTTTCAGATGGTGGTCAGAACATTGAATACTATAAATTGAACAACCCGAAACTCAGTGCCCACGGTACGGCAAATCCAAATAGGTACGCCAGTTACTATCCAAATGGGATTGTTTGGTCATCTTTGAATGATCTTGATGGAAGTATTTCTCAAAATATCTTCAGAACCAATTCAAGATTCCATATCAGAGTCAAGGCCCTTCCAGGTCCTCAATATGAAAACGACAGTAAAGGCATCTATTGTCATTATGTTGCTGAAAACTACACCAAACTCCAATTGGGAGTTGTAGTAAGAAAGCAAGGTGCGACTTCAGGGGACTACTATCTTTTCAGTGATGTAAAAGTTGGAGAATTTTCAGACGTTCACCCGTTTGTTGTTCCACCTAATACAACTGAGCCACTTATCATTGAAGTTCGTGACATTGCTTGGGACAGAACATGTTCTTATTATACCGATCAAGGATTTCCAAACGTTCAAGGAGCTTGTCCATACGCTCCAGTTTGGGACACTGCTTGTGTGGCATGGGAAATTCAAGTCGCTACAGACGACACCAAAGACTTCCCTTGTCCTAAAGCTTATTAATAATTTCCAAAGCTAAATTTCTACCTACTGCCTCGGAGACTTCGACAAGAAGTCCGGGGCAGGTTACATTCACTTCACTGACATGATCGCCAAGAATATCAAAAGCAATCCAATCGACACCGACTTTTGCCAACTCTTCACAAAAATAAATACATGCCTCTCGTTGAGCCTCATTGAGAGTGACTGATTTATAAGTTGCTCCTTGAGCAATGTTGGCAAGGTACTCACCTTTTGGGGGTGTTTTCAAAATAGTTCCGAGTTCTTGTCCTTTGAAAAAGATAGTTCTTATTTCTCCATCATAAACTTCGGGACAAAAAGGTTGAGCGACTACTGCTCCTTTGAACTCATCAATATAATTTTTGAAGACCTCTTCGAGATCATTTGAAAGATCGAGTTTTTGCACACCGATCCCTTGATAAAGATCAAGTGGTTTAAGAATCAATTCTTGATGTCCTTCTGTCTTCAACTCTTCAACGAATTGAAGAAAAGATTCCAAAGATGCTCCAACATAACTTTTGAGACTGTTTGGATGTTGATAGGCCACAAGTTTTTCATTATTGAGAAGAATACCTTGAGGTTTGTTAACGACTTCGACACCTCTTCTTTCCAAAAATCCCAGCATCCACAAAATTCTGAGATATCTCGTGTCAAATGGAGGATCAAGTCTCATATGAATGACATCATTCTCTCCAAAACTCTCCATTGAACTTTCATTCAATGTGAAATTTTCAAGATAAAAGCTTCCTTCTTTAAAACTGCCACTAAATTTTGTCAGTTTCATTGAAAGAGTTTCAGAATTAGAGACAAAAAAGTCTTTTTCAAACACCAAGTAGGTTTCATAACCTTGTTTTTGAAGTTCAAGTGCCAACATTAAACTCGAATCCTTCTTGATAACCAGTTTTTCAAGAGGATCAATCAATAAAATGTGACGTTTTTTAGTTTTCATTTTGTTGTATCCAATTCAGAGAACAGGAAAGAGCTGAAATCTCCCTCCTGAGACGATTTTTCATATAAATCGTATTGTGATCGAATATATTCGAAAAAAGCTCTTAAATCCAAATTTTTGCGCTCTCGTAACGTTTCTATTTTTTCCAATTTGTTTTCATAAGTCAGATAGGCCGCAAAAGAGGCATTATTCCACTTTCTTTTCAACGGATAACATTGTTTTTCCAGGATTGTGAGCTTTAAACAGGCCTTTTTAACCTCAGGTTTGAATTTATTCTCTAAAAAATTGCTCAATTCTTCATCGGCTTGCAATTTTGAAGATGGTTTTATGCTTTTAAGATGGTCATTGTATGTTTTTACCAGTTCTGCGACCCTTTTATTGAGATTCACCTGTCGCTGGAGTCTGTTTTTAAACTTTTCCACTTCCAGATTATTTAATTTGAAATATTCCAATGCCAATTCTTTTCCAAAATAATTGGCCAGGTTCTCATTCAACTCCACTTCATCCTCCACAAAGAAGATGGTGTGGAAAAGTTCATGGAAAATCAGCTCAGAAAGTTCGAAATCCTCATAATAGAAAAAAGAAGAAAGAATAGTGTCTGTAAAATAACCCAGTGTTGAATAGGCGTAAACCGGCCTCATGTAAACATAATTGGATTTCTTTCTATGCTCTTCCATATAATCCATGGCCGACTCTTTCTTGAAAAAACCTAAATAGGGAAAACAACCCATAATTGGAAAACATTCTTTCAG
>JBFEVX010000054.1:0-23620 GCA_041546685.1 Bacteriovoracaceae bacterium
AGGTCGAGGAAGTAGGACTAATCGAGCAAAGAGAAGCTATAGAAGAATCAAACCGAGAAGTGTTGTGAAGAGCACACCTCCTCCTCCAAAACCAAAGCCACTGACAGAAGAACAGATCACTGAAATCAAGCAGAACCTAATCTATTTTTGTATGAAAAACAGAAAACATCCGACTTTCGGTGACGAAGAACAGTGCAAGTCCCACGCAGAAGCGAAGTTTGACGATTGCAAAGAAAGTTATCAGAAAAACCCACGCCTCAATGTTGTTCGTTGCGTGAAGAACAAACTAAACCTTTAGCTGACCAAAGCACTCAACATAAACTCATTCCTTTACCTAAACGCAAGAAATCATTATCATATAAGAGACGCCTCTTATTTGGAGCTATTACATGAGAAAACTGATCATCTTGAATCTACTGGTAGTCCTGAGCTCTTGCTCTAGTATCAGAATGAAGTACGAAGCTACTATAGTAGATGACCTTTTTCATACTGCGCAATTCGAATATTACAAAAGTTATGACGTCGGTTCACTCGATACCTGGTGTCTGGCCACAGGAATTTTTCTGGGTGGTGCGTGTTGGAAGTATCTTGCTCTTCCAACTGAAGAACTCAGTAGAGAAACGGCCGCAGACGCTCATAAAAAAATTGCTGAAATCTTCGGACAAAATAATTTCAAACACAACAACGTTGAAGTTTCATCATTTGGCTGGAGCGAACTTCCTGAAGATTACTCATTCCCTTCAGGGGAACCTCTTGTAAACAACTCTCCATTTATCTACAAGAGACAAACAAAACCAGCGAAAAGAGATGTAAGAAACCATCAAGGCATTGGCGAGAAGTAGGATCCATGCAGATTCTCATTCTTGAAGAAAAACAAGAAATCCTTGATCTTCTCTCCATGAATCTTAAAATTAATGATTCTTTTGAAGTCATCCCTAAACTCACCATCAAGGAAGGAAAAGGTTTTGTCGACCTTCTCCCCGATCTGAAACTTGTCATCATCAACAATTCTACACAATTCAATGAGCGACTCGCACTCATCGACTATGTACTCGAGCAGCGAAATGATGTGGAAATGATTGTAGTCAGTGGAACGATCAAAAAAGATCACCCAAGATTGATGTTAATTGACAGGATTGACGATCCCAAGCAACTTCTCGATCTTGTGACAAAGAAATTCTCTGAAGAGTTTTTGACCCAGGAAGATAGTGCTTACTCTCCAGTTAATATTGAGAATCTAAAATACTTTCAAACGTTGCCTGTTGATATTTTCATCAAAAGAAAAGATGGTGACTCTTATAAGTTTGTAAAACTCATTAAGTCAGGAGACAAGCTTCCAAGTGACTTCATTCAAAAGTATGCTTCAAAAAATGTTGAAGACATGTTTATTTCAAAGGGACAAAGAGAAGCTTTCTCCAAAGAAATCACAAAGCTCTTTTTGGATTTTTTCAAAAAGAAAAGTGAAAGTACAGAAATCACATTTGAAAGTTTTGAAGATATTCATCAAAAAACTTTTGAGCAACTAGGAAAGATTGGCTTTTCTCAGTTGAGCACCAAGTTAGCAATGGAGTCTGTTGGCGACTTGATGAGCACACTTCAAAAAAGAAAAGACTTCAAAGAGCTGTTAAACCATGTCTATAAAACTGATGCCCCCTACTCTTACCGATTCAGCTATATGACATCACTGGTGGGTCATGCCTTGGTTAAACGCTTTCCTTGGTCAAATGAAAACCATCAACAAACAATCATGTATGCTGCCATGTTTTCAGACATCGGTCTGAGTGAAGCCGAGCTTAGAATCCGCTCTGAAGATGAATTTAACAAAGCAATCCTTGGAAGAGAATCTAAAGAGGCCCTGGTCAAGCATGCTTATACTAATGGAAGCCGTTTTAAAAAAGTAAAAGGTATTCCAGAGGAAGTTTCCAAAACGATTATTGAACATCACGGAGCCCTTAATGGAATCGGGTACCCACATAATATTTCCGCTCAGATCTCTCAACTTGCCCTCTGTTTACTGGTTTCTCAAGAGTTTGTTCACTATATCTTGAATGGTGACAACAAAGTGAATGTGACTGAGGCCATCGAACATATCAAAGAAAGATACATCTGTTCAAAGCTTGAGCATGTTCTTAAAGAACTTCGAAACTGTATCGTCAAATAAAAAAGCCGCACCTAAGTGCGGCCAGTATTCCATTGATGATTTTTAATTAAATTTAAAGCATTTGGTCAACAAAAGTGTCATAAACAGACTGAAGATCTGAACTGACTTTATCGCATTCGCCGAGAGCTTCGCTCGTCCAATCAGACTTATCAGAGCTTAGTGCAGACTGGAGTCCACATAAATCGAGAAACTTTTTACCACCGATGGCAGATCCATCCAGTTCAAACGCCGAGTACTGAAGAACTCCACCCATTGAAGTCATTGCATACACTCCACCAAAAACATTTTTCTTCACATCAGCAAGAGATGGAATGGCACTTGCCGGGATTCCTTCAACTTTAGTGATTTTGGTAACGTCTTCACCATCACAACCATCATTGTCACATTTATTGACTCTTTTACAGACTTTTCCATCGACAACATCAGAAACGTAATCGAGTTCACCTCTCACTAGAATCCCTTCAACTTCACCAGTCGTTGCATTGAAAACGGCAGAACCGCTATTCCCTCCGAATGTATCGAGGTTCGCAACCAGATAGCCGCTTTCAAGGGATCTAACGGAAGCTCCTCCAGCAATCTTGGTTGGAAGACCTGAAGGGTGTCCGATAACCACAAGAGGTGTTCCTTTTGAAGCTTCACCACTTTGCCTGAAAGCAAGAGGCTTTCTACCTTCAACTTTTCTGTCGAGTTGAATCACAGCAAAGTCTGCTCCGTCTCCAGTTGTCTTGGAATTGACCACTGTCTTGATGATACTTTTACAAGAATAAACTTGGGAAGCATCGAGCTTATTAACACCTTTGTAAAAACCAAAGGCCCATTTATAGTTCTCACAATCAGCTTCAGTACGAATACAATGTCCAGCTGTTACAAGAATATCTGAACGGACTAGAAAGCCGGAACAAACCCCAGGATTGATTTGCTCAGCAAATCTTTCTCCCGGACAAAGTCCGAAACTCTCTCCTAATGTTTCTGTTGGAAGACTACCATCAGCAGCAATATCTGAAGCCTTGATCATGGCAGCAGTTGAAGCAGCTAGCTTGTTAAGCATTTCATTTGTTGAGTCTGGAACATCGACTCTATCGTCATCTCCATAGATGACTTTTGGGATGGCCTTTTCTAGGGTCATCATTTTTGAACTGACTTCTGTCAGAAGAGCTTTGACCTCTGGTCCAGGCTTGATTTCTTTTCCATCCAATTTACATTTTGTTTCTTCGAACGAGTTCAAAAAGAATTGAAGATCATTCACAAGGTTAGCTTTCTCTTCCGGACCAGAGGTCGCAGAGTAGGCACTCAGGTAAGACGACTTCACACTGTTGTAGCTAGTGACGAATTGCTCATTACAGTTTTCAACCTTGTCCTCACAGGCCGTCATCATGGTCATAGATAATAAAACTGGTATTAATACTTTGAACTTTTTCATTGGCTCTCCCCCTCAGAATTTCATTGGGGTATGGGCCCCATTTCGATTCGCATGTATGTTAACGAGAGCTGGGCGCCAAGACCAGTCAGAATTAGGTTCGATTCCTCAAACTGTACTAAATGACAGAAAATGAAATGTTTGAAGGTCGAATAGGAGCAAACTGACCCTTGAAAAGATGCGTTAATTAGTGGAAAGACAACTACTTACTGGCAAAGTTCCAGTTTATAACCTTGGCTGAAAGGTACGCCAACTGCTCCAAAACTTCCTGAAGACCAGACCTGAACCATTGGAGTACTGTTTTGATAGACATCATCCAGCATGAAATCGAAGTACATATATCCACGACCACATTTGCTGGTATCGATCTCCATCTGCTCTACTTGAAGTCTTTTATTCAGTCTGAAGCTGACCGGACAAAGCGGTGAATTTCTAATGGTTACCGAACGATTGAATTGATAGTCCGGAATACTCAATGCATGTGAGTTGTTCACAATGTATGAACGATTCTTGATGCATTTTGGAACAATGGCTGCATAAATCTTCAATTCAGTCGGATCTTTAGTGACATTGTCATAGAGAATTCGAAAACCAGAGCTGACGTCATATTGGAAAAGGTTCCATTCTGCAGAAGGAATTCCAAGGTACAACTCATCTTTAATTTCAGGAGTCAGATAACGCTTGATGGCCTCACGAAGAAGTAGATTTCTTCTCATGTCCAATTCAGCATTGGTATATTCAACCTTACACGACTCGGCCTGTTCCTGGCACTGGTGAGACCAACCATTTCCTTTTTTGCAAAGACATCCAAAGTTGGTGGCCGATCCAGAAGGAAAGAAATCACGAGTTCTGATATATCTGGCCAACACACGACCAAGAGTTGAAAACTTCTTTAGTGACGACTGGTGAATGGCGATCACTTCACCTTTAGTATTTATGACAGCTGATCCAGAATTCCCTTTTCTAGTGAGACAACCTGAATAGTTCACAACACCAGTTCGTGGGCCGTCGAAGAATTCACTTCCAATTGCTTTTTGCTGAAGCTTGCAATCAGTAGAAAAAATTCGTCCACCCTTGTCGCGATGAGGGTTCACTTTCCAAATAGTGACATTTTGGAAATTAACTCGCTTGTCCTGATTAATTTTGAAAACTTCACGACTACTTGATCTCTTCATTTTGAAAAATGCGTAATCGTAAAGGCTCTCTACATTAACATTGAAATCGATAAGTTCTGAACATCCAATTTTCTGGGTTTTTCCATCTTTGGTCGGAAATAGAAAATAGGCGCGACCACTACAAAGCTTGCCTTTTTCACGAAGATCTTTCGGAATACAGTGACCGCTGGTGGCGAAAACATCGTCTTCAACCAGAAATCCAGAACAGCGATAAGCATAGTCACCTTCACTACCAACCATCATCCCAACTGCTTCAGGGCAACCCTCAGCTTCATTACAGGTCACAGAAAATTCATCAATTTCAGCACCGAGATCATATGAAAGTTGAGTGGTTTCAGAGCGTGGAGTTTCAGGAAAAATTGGCGGAGCTTCACCGCTGCCTCCACCGCAACCGGCGACGATCGTTAAGATCATGAATAGCAGACTAATACTGAGTGCGCGCATGCTTTCCTTTATAAAATTGCAATCGCACCTTTATAGCAGATTCAAGGCTGCGCCTTGTCGAAATCTAGGTATATTGTAAGGAATACAGCATGTAAGCTATTGAAATTAGGAAAACGAGACAAAAAAAAGCCCCTTCGAAAAGGGGCCTTGTAAGCAAAATTTGGGACGAGAATTAAGCTGCGCTTTTCTCTTCGTCGGTAGTAGTTGCTTCCTCTGGAGTAGCTTCTCCAATAACTTCTGGAGCAACTTCTTCTGTAGTCTCTTCCACTTTCTTTGGAGGATGACATGAAACAATCACTGGGTTGTCAGTATTTGTGAATTCACATCCTCTTGGAGGAGTCAGGTCTTCAAGATGGATGTTACCATTCATCTCAAGCGTATCTACGTTTACTTCGTAATATTCTGGGAAGTCTTTTGGTAGACCGTAAAGTTCGATCTCATTGTAAGCGTGGTTAACAACTCCACCTGCTTTATGTCCAGGAGCTTCTCCTGCCCAGTGAATAGGCACTGTGACTTTTGTTTTTTGGTTTGCTTGAAGCTTGTGGAATGCCACGTGCATCATTGTGTCACCGAAGTGATCCCATTGAATGTCTTGCACGTTCACCAAGTGCTTTCCGTATCCTGTAACTTCAACTTCAAAAACTTTCCCGCTGCGACCAAGAAATTTCTTTAACTTCATTGCCGGCACTTTGAAGTGAACTGGCTCTGTTCCTTTTCCGTAGATCACACCAGGAACCCATCCCTCTTTTCTAAGAGCAGAAGGCTTCCAGTTTCTACCTGTTTCGCGTCCATCTGTTGTCAATAATTCGTACATGTAAAACTTCCTTTCGATAGGTTGTTGGCACCATTAGTAACTTCAATTATAGAACGCCATGGCGCACATCCCCACCCGGCAAAAGGTTTCAGTTCAACTCGAAATGCCCATCAAGACTGGCCAAACACTCGAAAATCCTATGATTATCAAACTGTTCCAGACTGAAATAGTTTCCTATTAAATTGAATTAATTTTCAGACAGTGTTACTCAGGTTTTGATTATATTTAAAACAGAGGACACTCATGAAATCCACAATCACGGTACTACTTCTACTCGCCTTTTCTAGCCAACTCTTTGCTCAAGAGGCGACAACAGAAACAACATCTCCTGCTATTGAAACTAAAAGAAGTGCTAATAAAAGATATCTCGGACTCAGTCTGGGAAATCATCTCGGCGGTGTAGGTGTTGGAGCAAAGTATGGACAGTTCCTCAACAACGATAATCTAGCTGAGGTTTCATTACTTCAGTGGAAAGAGTCTGAAGGGAATACAAACAATTCAAAGTATTCGATTTTAACAAATGGAAAAGGAATTTCTATCTCCAATAAGTATTTCGTATGGCACAGCCTAAACCTTGGAGCAGGAGTATTTTATAGGCAAATAGACTTTGTACTTCCTACTAATATGAAACTTATTCAAAATGGACAAATCGTCACAAACAGAAGAATGGAAGATATTGGAGCAGCAATAACAATTGGAAACCACTGGTTTGGTGAAGAGTGGGTCTTCAACGTAGACTGGATTTCATACATTCCCAGTATTGCCAAAGTCAAAGAAGTACCAGGTATTAAACTCGAAGGCGATCTAGTTTTTCTAAATCTAACTGTAGGGCGTTCTTTCTAAAAACTACTCGGTATACATGACCATGGCCGAGTAGCTAAGGTCATCAATGTCGTGGAGATAAGTAGTATCGAATTTGATGTCGACGACGGTGGCATTTTTGGACTTGAGATCATTAAGAAAGTTATTCACCTGAACTTGAAGTTGAGCGGCATCATTTCTTGTGAAAATTTCGACTTTCATACTCTTATCCTTGTTGATCAATACTTAATCTAATTCTAAGAAGATCAGTCATTTTTTGCAAACATTGTGCTTAAACGAAGTTTCAAAATATGAGCAATGCTCATATTGCTCGCATTCCTGTGTAAAACAAAAGTAAAAGCCCCTTCTTCGAAAATCCTCAACATTTTCCACAACTTGTAAGCTAGCTATTTGTTTCATGTGCGGAGCGCCAAATTTGCCGATTCGTGCTCCCGTTTTATATCTTATTTGCGGGCTAAAACATTTAACAGGAGATCACACATGAAAAAGCTATTTATTGCTTTGATCGTTTCGCTATTTGCCACGCAAACTTTTGCCGACAACATTGCCAGAAGATTCCTTCTTGGAAACCTTTCCAACAGATCAGCTGCACTTGAACTTAAAATTGCCGCTGTTGAAGGACTAAAGGGTTACATTACTGACAATGAAACTCAAAGAGCACTTATGATGGTTGTTCAAAACCAAAATGAAGAAGATGCACTCAGAGTTGAAGCGTTGAAAGCGCTTGTTCCAGACACCAGAAACTCAAGAACATATAGAGATCTACTTGGACTTTACACTAGAGAGCAAAGTATTGATGTGAAGGCGATGATCCTTAAGTCACTATGGATGGCAGCTGGTAACAGCCAGATTAATCGTTTCATGATGAATGTAATCTATAATGAAAACAATCTTGAGCTTAGAAAGGCTGCGGTTTTCGGTCTATTGGCCTCAGTGAACAACTCATCTACGGCCAGAGATTTGATGAACATTCTTGGAAATAGAAATGAAGATCCAGAGCTAAGAGTTGAAGTTTTAAAAACTCTTTACTGGTATAGAGACTCAAGAAAAGAAAGACTTGTTGTTGAGCTTGCCAACGACCAGAGCCAGGACAAAGTCGTAAGACTTGCTGCTGTAAAAGCAATCATGATTCTTAACAGAAGCAACAGAAACAGAGATTATCTGACAAGAATCGCGAGAATGGATCAAGATACTGACGTTAAAGCAGAAGCACTTAGAGCTCTACGTTTTCAACTAACTGAAAAAGACATCAGATGGTGGAGACTTCATAGAGACCCACAAGGGAACATGAGAGATCCTCTCGAGTACTAAGACAAAGAAGTAAAAGAAGAGTCCCCGCTCTCAAGCGGAGCGGGGTTTTTCTTCCACTCAGAGGCGAGCACAATTCTGTGCAGCTCTCGTATAAGACTGACTACATCCTGGTCAATTTTATCTTCAACATTGAGAATTCCTACCAATAGATAACGGTTGAAAAGGAATCCATTTCGGGTTTCATCGAGTTTTTTCTTCGCCCATTCACAATCAGAGTAAGTCGTCACCACATCAAGGAAGTTGATGAGGCCGAAGCGGATGAGACATTCATGCAAAAGCGCATAACCAGAAATCATTCTGTTGGTCCATGGACAAAGAGTCCAGGTCTCGCGCATTTTGTCGTTGTCACTTGTGAAAGGCGAGCACATTTCGATGTAATAAAGCATGATACGGAAGGCCTGAGTCACAAGTCCAAAGGCCAGCTCTTCTTTTTCAAGTCCCATGTAAGGATTGAGAAGGTAGACTGTTCCTGGAGTATGATAATGGGACCTCATATCGTATTGATGATTTTTTTGGGGTCTTGAAACCTGAATAGTCTGAATCATTAGAGTTACTAGACTATGATAGGAAGTGAAATGCTCTTGCATAAAGTCCATCGCCTCTTTGATTTTAAGTACGATGACTTTTTCTTCCTCTTCTTTATAATCAGGTGCTGCAGATTTCAAGTCGACAACAACACCATGAACCTTTTCGGAAGTATAGAAAGGTTTTCCTTTTTGATAAAACTTTTCACCAAGGAAATCCCCTCCAGAGTAATGGACCGTATTTTTTGTTTTTCCCATCCACGTCAAATAAAGATGCAGCCAGGAATTCATTTCAAACAGGTCTTTTCTGGTCCAGTTATACATCAAGTTGTAAGCAACAATTGGAGATAGCATGAATTTTTCACGCTCACTATCAGAGAGAACTTCGTAGGCCCGCCCTAATCCACTTTTGGTAGAGATGAGCTTTTCCAAGTTGTTCTTCTTTACTTTGAATGACTCTTCAATTCTTTTTCTTGCGGAATTTCTGATCTCCACAGGAATTTCAGTCAATGATTCTCCAGCTAGCCAGTCTTTGAGTTGGTGGAGTTGTTTTTTTAGTTCTGTGCTCATTGCAACACTCCCCCTCTGGCGAGATTCATCAGGAATGATTTGAATCCTTTGGATTTCAAAGTATCTTCACTTGGTCCAATTTCCGCTTTTCCAAAGACAAGCTCCTGACTCCGATAGAAGAATAGGAACTCTCCACAATTGATCCCAAGAATTTCTTTGAGCTCAACGATGACGTTATCAATTCCATCAATCTTGATAGAGTTGAACTCATCAGAATCTGGAAGTGTTGGAAAATGAAGATAATATTGGTCATCAACAAAGAAGACACGCACACGAATCCCCTTTGGCTTTTGATAAAAGAGACCATTTTCATGTGAACTTAATTTTGTGTTGGTTTTGAAATCTGGTTCTTCTTCGATACGAGTCGAAAGAACAGAATCGACAGAGAGAGGCACATCAGCAAGTTGAACAGGTCCTAAAAAGAACCAAGGCGATTTAACCAACTTCGAATATTTGTGAACAAAACGCCACTGCTTCCAACAATCCATCTCCTTGCCCCATTGATTGAGACGCAAAGTCTTGAGGCCAGGAACTTTTTCCAGCACTGATTTTACATGTAAATATTTAATGGCCTCGGATTCAGAAAATATGTCGGAAGCAGTCAGACGATCCCAGATCAAGCACTTCCCCTCCAAGGCCTGACGACAGAGATCGTCCAACTGATTTTGAGTCAGTTGATCGAGAACATGGATCTCATGTTCAAAAGATGAAAACTCTGCACTGGAAAAAATCTCAGCAAGAGCTTCGTTTTTGTTTCTACAAATAAAAGCACTTTTCACAAATTTACCCTCATCACGTGATAAGCAAATTCAGTGCCACCATCGAAGAGTCCAACTTATTAATTTTTAGTGTGTAATCCGTTGTTCCCTGTTCCGCTATTGAAACACTCCAGCTGTAGAGCTGTAAAACGGGAACGTCAGAACATGGAATTATTTCACGGTGTAGACATTGAGTGTCACGCTTGCTGTGTCGTTGGACGCGGCGTGTTTATTGGCCATTTGGGCATTCCTATTATTCTTATAGGGAGAAAAGTCGATCCACTTTTTGCCATCGTGGTAAAAACTTTCATTGGGAGCGGCCTTGGAGTTGATATCAACTGGTTTACCCCACTTAGGTAGCTCACTCAAAAGAACATCGAGAGTAAAGGAAGCGTCGTAGGCATAACTTTTGTCAGAGTTTTTCTGGACGACGAATACTTTCTTTTTTGGACCAACATCCAGAGGAGTTTTTAAGTCAATGCGATGAAAACCTGGATAGTAAAAGTCTTCTTCCACTTTTTTTAGAAGTACTCCATTTACATCAGTGTAAATTTCAATCTGAACTTTCACATCCATCGATGTCGTGTAAACACCGAGGGCTGATACTTTATCTCCGTCTTTCAAGTCATGAAGAACACCAACTTTTTTGACTCTGGCATCGTCTGCCGTTGAATAGCGCCAGCCGTGATAGGCGTGAGTATAGACTCTATCGTATGCTCTTTTAGCAACTCCTCGAAACGATACCCCTCCCATAAAAGGATCTTTGCCGGCATGAACGTCGTCGTATAGTATCCAAAAGTAGCCAATATGTTTTCCCGTTTTTTCATCTTTATGGTCACTATCTTTGACCAGCCATGCACCTTTGTGTTCTTTGTATTTGAAGTCATCATCCCAGCCGATCAAGGAAATGGCGTGATTCATTTTATCTGTCCCACGATACATGTGGATTTCCATACCATCTTTGGTAACTCCAACTGGTGTGTCGTCCATGTTCTGGGTTGAGGCCACAGCACCGAATCTTACGATGGCCTTTTTGATGGCATCACGCTTGGCCTCGTCACTTCCAAAAAGAGACAAGTACTCAACATGCTTTGGAACAAAATAAGTATAACTATTTTCGAGAAGGATTCCTTCCCAAGGTTTGTCACCGAATATTTTTTGATCTGAATGATTTTTGATGGTCGGAGTCAGTCTTTCTTGAACAGCTCCCCTGTTGATCGTAAGTATGGAAGTTGCCATTCGATAGTCGCCTCCGAGGTGAACAACAACACCCGAATCGAGATCATCATGGTTGCCACCAGGAAACTGGCTCCCTTGACCGGAATACCAGTCATTCTTTACATGCTGGTCATCCCCTCTTCGAGTGAATGAGTTGAATTTGTCCATGTGATACTCGGCGAGATCGACGGGGCCTTTTTCACCAGACTTTTCCCATTCTTTATTAATAAGAAGATTACTTTCAAGGCTTGAATAAGTTGAGAAAATCCAGCATGTTCCCCATGCTTGCTGACGAGCTTCAGTGACCCATCCCATTTTGCGCAGATCAAGTTCTGAAGGAACAAATCCCGCAGCAGCTTTGACGCGTTTCAATTCTTTTCTGAAGTCGAGAAAGAGTTTCATCGCTACCATCGCAGTGAAGGCCACCAAAATGGGGATGAGAACTTTGTTTAGGGTTGTGACTTTTTTCATGTCCAACCATTTTATCATGTCACTCGTTCAATTGGTGTGAGAATACTCGGGTTTTTTGAGTCTGTTGGGTCTTTTACAGTTAAAAAGCTCGACAATATATCGTCCCTTATAGCGACTCATGGAGAACTTCCTGACTACATCGATCGGAAAATACTTCTCAACGATCAGGCCTTTGATCTGAACGCCTTCTGTTGCACACTCACCTTTTGCAGTCATGGCAAGAACTTGAGGATGAACTCCCTCTTGTATGGAGAAAACAATATCCTCGGCATAAGTTTGAAGCTGGTTTTCAAGTTTGAATCCCGGTGTATCAAAACCAACCACAACGTGACCATTTCCTACATCAACACCACCCATGGTGCGTGCGTGAACTTGTGTGATTGACATAACTATCAAAAGCAAACGAATCAATGTCTGTCCTCTGTTAAGGGAAAAAGTTGGATATTCAATTGGTAAACTTCATCAGGATTTTCGAGATTGCTCGCAAGCTGATTGATCTCTTTTCGAAATTGCCTGATTTTTTCTTTGAGGGCAGGTAATTTGTCTCTCGGTATCGGTAAAGTGACGCCATTGAACTCTCTTGAGGAAAGTTCATCCTCCAACAATGACTGGGAAGCCAAATTCAGCATGGTCTTATGATATTCATGAACTGCCGTATGTCTGACTTCGTCAGGACTAGAAAGTGCTCCTCCAGTTTGGACGTAACCTCTTTTTATATCTTTTTTGATAAGCTGCAAGGACTCCAGCCCTTCCAAAGCGGTCTCAATTTGTTTTGTACTGACTTTTTTTCGAAGTTTCGAAGCAATCCACTCCGGATCGGGATTAAAATCGACTAAGTCGACAAGTACATAGATTGCAACATAATGCCATTCGGAAAGGAATCGAAACTGACTCTCCTCCATACTGGTCAACCCTCTTTTGGATTTGAGATTCAAGATTTGCCTGAAGACTTCAACTTTTTCCTCTGCATCCTTACATTGGTTGTAGGCCACTAAAAGTTCAAAAAGTTTGATCTCTTTCTTTTTTTCGAATCCAATCGCCTTGATATATTTTGGAATAGATCTATTTGTGAGGTTCCTCTCTCCGGCCATCACACTCTTAAGATGACTTGGAGACTTGAGTCCGGCTTTATGCATAAACATACGATGAGAGTAATCGGGGCGCATATCCTTTTTATATTCAAAGAAATCGCGAAGATACTCTCGATAATCCAGATAGTTTTCCAAAATGGGTTGCTGCATAAACTCTCTAGTGTGTACTCAAATTGAAGATAGAGATTTGTACTTTTTCAAAACATCATCGTCAAACAGATAAAACTATCATCTATTGCTCTCTCTTAACTTCAAGTTAAGAGACAAAGTGACACCAAGTCTGTACTCAAATGGATACATTTTTTGAGTACGCACTTCCAATTGCTGTGGCCAGAAAAAAAAGAGTTTTTTAATTTGTGTTCATCCTAGGAAAGACAAATTTTTTTTGATAACAAACAACCCCCTTACACGGAGAACCAAATGAAAAAACTAATTGCACTTGTAACACTATTCGTTTCTGTAGCTTCTTTTGCTGGAACAACTTCATACACTGGATCACTTTACATCAAAGGAATCACAGAAGCTGACGTTGTTGCTAATGCTGAACTTGCTGCTGACAGCATGACAGCTCAAAGAGACGTTCGTTGGGCCGCTCAATCAAACAACTGTAACATCAGAAGAAGCGGTGCTGTTTCTGTTGGTAACCTTGCTGTTAAAAAGGTTTACATCAACAACAACGGTACTTTCTCTCCAGAATTCAGAGGAAGCTTGAGCTATACTCTCAAATTCTGTAGAGACAGAAAGTAATCAAAACCACATATTTGTGTTGATTTGAATCTCAAGGCCCTGACTTATGTCGGGGCTTCTTTGTCTGATATTGGGCATTTACGTTCCAACTTCTGTTTTTTCCAAACTGACCCTAAAATAGATTTATGGTCAAAACTCTGTTTTTATTGATTTTTTCATTCACGGTGAATGCTCAGGAAATTGGATTTTTTAATTCAATTCAATGTGAACCAGATAAGAAGAAGAAAGGAATGGCCGTTGAGATTTCTTTCTATAAAGAAGACGCTATCGTCAAAATTCATGAGTATAACGAAAAAGGAAAAAAAGAAGACCTCTTTCCTGCACGTGTTATCAAAACACATGTTTTCCTTTCAAGGAAATTTTGTAAGTTTCATGTCATCTCAAAAAGACCAAGCGCTGACATGTTCCACTTCGCTATGACTGTTCAAGACCTACCTAAAGAACAGATAGAGTCATTTGAGGGTCCGGCACATTTTAACTTTTTGATTGATGATGTTGGAATCGAAGAAAAGTCTCACAATAGAATCGCTTGCAAGATCAATGGCCTCAAACTTCCCGGTTATTACTTTCATTCTTGTCAGAAGAAGAAAGCGCCAAAGCCAACTCCAACACCGAATGCTCCTGCTAGAACGACACCGACTTATGACTACCAATACAATCCGGACCCAAGAAGTCAGGGGGGCGGTACTCCACAATGAAGCTACTTTTATTCATGCTACTGTCTACCTCTATAAAGGCCGGATTGATTACAGACAAAAACTTTCGCGACTTGACCAAGGATGCCCATAAGGAATCTGCTAAAGTTTCACCCAAGTACATTAATAGTAATAATATAGAATTGATGATGAAGGCCGGAAGATGCTTGCGTTATTTGAGTGATCAGCAAGTCATTAATGAAATCCATCAAGATATTGAAACGCCAGCTCTCCTCTACCTTGGGTTTTATCGTGGTAGAAAAGTTCTCTTCCTTCAGAATTTCAAGGAGAGAAATATTCAATACTGGAATCTATGGTCAGATAACAAACCTTACTACTACACGCTGACTGCAGGAGAAGGCCAATATCATGTCATCTACAATGGATTCAGACTCTATGTACTTAATAAAGATGAAATGGAAGGTATTCCAGGGCTGATGGACTATCTGAAGACAGATATCCATAAATCTTCCGCCACTTTTAAAGTTCTCAAGAAAATAAATGAAGATTATATTGCCAGCCTCTTTCATTGGATAAGAACCAAGGCCGAAGGAGCTAATCAAGAGATAGAGATTCACAAAAAGCTTACGGGTGCCCAAACCCTAGGAGTGAATCTGACTTATAAGAAAAAACTTCTTCTTTGCAAGGAGTTGATGGGACCAAATACAGAAATAGGAAAGCTCTTCTCTTCTTCCATCAGGAGAATTGAAAAATGAAGCTCTTCTTGATTCTTTCAACACTATTGAATCTCAAAGCTCAAGGACTTTTAAAAAGCCAGAAGCAAGTTATTAAAGAAGGCATCAGCTCCACTCTTCTCATCAGAGGCTATAAAAAAGAAAAATTGGCCTTTGTGGGTGCAGGATTCTTCGTTTCTAAATCGGGCATCTTTGTCACCAATCATCATGTTATTGAAGATGCCATTAAAAATCCAAAAGATTATCGGGTTGAATTTCTTACCAGTAATGAAGAAAGAATCAACAATATCGACTTCTCCGGCTGTAGTGATCAAAGAAAGATCGATCTTTGTGTTCTACGTGCCAAGAACTATAGGCCCAAACGTCATTTTAATTTTTCGAAAAATAAAATTGGTCTTGGCCAAAAAGTTGTTTTGATTGGACACTGTGAAGATCCTCCCTGGTCAGTTAAATCTGGTGAGATCATCAAAACCTGGGCAGATATTCAAAGTAACCTTGGAAAAACTCAAGTGAAGCGAAATGATGGTGTTGAAACGATTGAAACCAACGTTTTTCAATGTGGAGGAGATTCAGGTGGTCCTCTCTTTTCTCCTGTTAATGGTCGACTGGTGGGCATGACAACAGAACGCCATGTGATCACAAGAGATAAGGAAGAAATTAGAAAATATATGATGTCGATCACTGCCTTGGAGATCGAAAAATTCGTTAAGACGAAAACCGCTTTTGGCCCACTTCCCTTCAAAATCAGAGATGTTGGTGGCTCAAAAACCATCCCAACAGATGACAAGGCCCGCAAAGAAATGCTCAAAAAGCTACTTAACTAACTGTTTTTACGTTAGTTGATTCTGGTAATTAGCCCCCTTTTTCCAAAAAAGACACCCTCTTTTCATTTTTTAATGCGCCGCCCTGTAATATTTACACATATACCGGAAGGGAGGTTTCCATGAAAAAGATCATTATCATTTCAGTACTACTACTAGCGGCCAGTACAGGTTTTTCAAAAGAGTTGAAGCAAGGTGATCGTACAATCTTGCCATCGATTGGGAGTCAGCAGGACAAAGCCAATAGAGGTCCAGCAAACTTAGGCCATAGACAGCAGATCATCAATTGTAATGGTGATGAAACTTGTATCGGTCTTGTTCTTCTAAGTGCCATTGAGCAAAGAAACAACAATGGTGGTGGTTACTACAACAGAAACAAAACCAGACTATATGGAACTGCCAGTTGTAATGAGCAGTATTTTTTTGGAATTCCTGGATCAAAGGATTGCCCTGCCCTACTTCAAGCACATGGTGATGCCAATGTGTGGTCTTATAAGCAAAACGGAAATTGTGTGAGTTTGAGTAGCAAGCTCTCTTTGAGTAGGGCCTGCCTCATTCATGGACCAAGTAATTAAGAGTTAAATATTCGAGAGCGTTAAAGGGAGTGTTGGAGATGAAAAAGTTATTGTTGATGTTGTTCGTTTTAGCTGGTGTGGCCCAAGCCAATGACCAGATCTACGTTGGAAGTTCATCCATTTCATTTGATAAAAAGGAATGGTTTCACTTCAAGACCAAGGGACTTGGGATGCATATGCCTCATGTCTTCGAAAAAGAAAAGAATTCAAAAGTTAAAGTCTATGTAGAGGCCAACTCGTGGCTTAAGAAAGGTAGCCTTCAAAAAGTTCAAAAAGATTTTTGCAAACCAAGTAAGAAATTCAATCGTTCAATGATTGAAATAGCAAAAAGAAATCTCTGTCTTGAGCAGAACGATAAAGGGATTGTCGTTTATGAAATCGGAAAAACTAACTTAGGACCAATGAACACTGTTGTGAGTTACTTTGTACCAGCGACAAGCACAATTGAAAAAAGTCGAGCAATCGCAAGTGTTGAAGAATTCCTTACTGCAACCAGAAGGAGTATCAAATGAAAAAGTTGATATTGTTGAATTTGATAGTCATTCTTTCTCTTAACTCAGTTTACGCTCAAGGTCTCCAGTTTCCCGAAGGTGGTGGAATGGTTGACGGAGGCATGGTCGGTGACGGAGGCATGGTCGGCGGCGATAATGGTGGTGGCGATGTTGTTGGCCCAGGAATGGGAGATGGTAACGGTGAACCTAGAAATGATGGAAATACTTCTACCCCACAAGCAAACGGGTCTATTTTTCATGAACAATGCCCACTTAATGTGATTGATCCATTTAATATTCAAGGTCCACTTGAGAATTTTGCAAGGGCCGAGCTAACCAGAAGGCAACAGCAATATCAAGCTGAAGATCAGGCCTGTCGAAATTTTCAAGCAGTCACTAGTGGAAATTCAATCAACCTGACTGAATCTATTCAAAAGCTCAAAGATAAATTGAGTGGAAAACAAGCAGATAACGAAAAACAACCAGATAGTCCTTACTCATTCAATGGAGTCACTATTACATGTGGGAACTATGGTGGGTGGTTTGAGACTTTGAATACCCAGTTTTGGAAACACTTTGAGCATGCTCATGATAGTAATGGAAAGTTTGCCAAAGACCTGGTTAGTCAAAAATTCAATTGGTTCGACAGTCAAAGCGGTAAAGGGACAAATTGTCTTTCCAACTATGAAGGCGAATATGAAGCCGACAAGGATGCAGCTCTTTCCAAGTTGACTTCATGTCTTCAAGACAAGAATGACGAGATGATGTTTCATGTGGAAACTTCATGTGAAGCCAAATATGAAGAATATACAGAGGCCAACAGAGAAGAAAGAAGGCAAAGTACCAAAGATGCATATGCAGATGCTGCAGGAGATGCAATTGGAAATGCTCAGGCCTACATTGATGTTCTTTTTGGGATGAATCCTGAAACCCAACAATGTCCAGCTTGGAGAGCAACACTTCAATCAGTCATGAATGTAGCAGAAGATCTATCAATGATTTCAGGAAATCCGTTGGTAAGTATTGGTGCTAGCCTTGGTAAAACAATCTTTTCAGGAATCATGAGAAAAATTCATGCGAGAGGTGCTGAAGAAGCCGAAAAATTTATGAACCTCATTGACGACAAAAAGCATTATGAAACTGCTCTTTGCCATGCCTGGGAAGCTGACAAGGCCTCATGTGATCTGAAAGACCTGATCAAGCTTGAAAATAGATTTGGGGATTCATTCAAATGTAAGACTCAAGAGAGAAAAGAGATCAGTCCTATTGTAGATCTTCTCTCAGGAATTGACGGAATGGACAATTTCCTTGATGAAAATATCTTCGATGCCAATGGGAATAGAAGAACTGTTGGAAACGAAAACTCTTGCTTTACTCCAGAAGATGCCAGACCTGGTGATGCAGAATCTCTGACTTCAACATTCAAAAATGTTGGAGATGAAACAAGAGCACTTTTTGGAAAAACGAGGAAGAATGGAGAAGAGAGTGAATGTTCTTATGAGATCGCGAACTCTTCTAATATTGGAAAATGCAGCAACGCTGCTTATAAGCAGGCCAAGAAACTTAAATCTTTGCTAACCACCCCATCTAAAAATGCAGAAGAAATCTATGGAGCGGGAGCTACGCAACTAGATTTCATCGAAAAATTTCTAATACCAAAGATAGAAAGTAGTGATGAATATGAATATCTAACTCGTGATTATGATAGTGAGAAGAAGACAAGTGAATTCTTCAAAGAATTTGTTCAATCGATGAAAGGCTTCGATCCAAAAGCTGGTCCGAGAAGAGGCGGTCAAAAAGCTGCTGATATGCTGCAGGCATTGAATAAAATTCAAGAAGAACTTGTTTGGGATTGGGACTCTGAAGAATTCAAAACTTTTTCAGACTTGATGGCTGAACTAAAGCCAGTCGATCCAAAAACACCTGAAAACATCATCTATGATGGCTTCAAAGGAAGTGACAAAGTCAATATCGATAATATTAAGAGTGACTCAACATGTGCTCATGCACTGGTCGAAAAGGCCAAAAAACTTGCTGATGCTATGGACAAGTCGAATGAAGATCTCAAGAGTCAGTATGGAAAAGATGCCAGTATGTACAAATTTCTTGAAGACTTTGTGGTTCCAAATGCTGATCCTGCGACGATTACTCCAAGTACTAAAGATAGACTAAGTACTCTTCTGACGTCATTCAAGAGAAACAGAAATGCATTCTCAACTGCCTCTGGAGGTAAGGAAAGACAAGTAAAAGCTGCCGCAGATTTTTTGAAGGCCTATCAGGCAGTTGCAACGGATAAAGAAATCCCATCCAAGAATGGAGAGAGCAAGTTCAAGACTCTTATTAATTCTGCCAAATCACAAAACAGTCCTGATTCAATCAAGAACCTTTATACTGCGGAGAAAACGATCAAGGCCGGTGTCATTCTTGGAGATCACCTTCTTCCACTTGTTGGGGACAGGGCCCAAAGAAGAACCGTCAGTGATAACCTAAAATTTTCGACAGACAGATTAATGGATGTCATTGCAAGTGACAAAAAGATCAAAAGACATTTGGGAACAGTTAGAAAAGACCTCTTTAAGAGAATGAAAGAAAGTGAAGGAATGATTGATTGTACTAAAGATACATTCAGAAAATGTTCTGTTGCTGACAAGAGTCAAGCTTCGGATGATGAGCTTAGAATTTGGATGGAAGAGAATATCGCGGAGACGATCAAACAGTGTTACTTGTTTGGTGACAAGTGGAACAAGATTGATAAAGACGCATTCAAATATACATGTCGAAACTTTGTTTGTTGGGATTCTCCAAAAGAAGGAAACAAGTGTGACAGGCAAAAGAATGCAGACGAATACACGGATCAAGTGATTAATAACATCGTCAACAAAAGAAGTTTGTTACTTGGTGGTTGTAATACTCAAAGAACAAAAATGGAAAGCTTGGAAGAGATGCAAGAACTATTAGAAGCATCAAGTGCCGAGCAAGTTGAACAAAAAGAAGAAATGCTTACTTGGTCTGTTCAACAGTCCAAGTAAACGACACTCCCCCCAGTTCCCTCGTTACGGCGGGGGAATTTTTTCCTTCATCGTGTTCCAATTTCGAAATAAAAAACCATAAACGATTAAAAACTCATCAAAAAAATATGGCACAAGCTTTGCTTCAATCCCAAATAGAAAAACAAAGGATTGATAATGAAGCAGAACAACACATTCTTTCTCGCGATTGCGGCACTCTGGCTGGTGCTCTATGTTTCATGGGGTGAATACGGACTTAAAACATGGAACAACATCAACTTGGGTAACTTCTTTATCTGCCTACTTTGTTACATCAGATATCAAAATCAAGAAGGAACTAAAGAATGAAAAACCTTATCCTCGCCATTTTTATGGTAATCGCGACTTTCAACATCTCAAATGCAAATGCACAAGACGAGCTTGAGTTTGCTCCTTGTGAAAACAAAATGACTTGCCTTGAAAAGCAAGGTTTTCTTAATGCTATTTATACAGTTCAAGCTACTTTTGGCGTAGTAAATGCCATTTGTCTTGTGGCACCAGAACCAGTAGTGACAAAAACCATTGTGGCACTAAATGCCGGTATCGGTGTCGCAACACTAATCCTAAGAAATCTTCCCTGCACTGATGAAGGTGAACTGAATGGAAGACAAAGACAGCAAGTTCTCGAAGAAGTTTGTCGTTTGACAGGCGGCTATTACGACCAATTTCTCGATAAGTGCGATAAATAAGTGGCTCACAAAGACCGGTTGCTTGCCGCCAATAGCGGCCGGTCTTTTCATTTCAATTGGGGAGTTCTTCCCTCTCATATTAGAACCTCTTCCCCATGACCTGTATCAAAAACGGAACAAAACGAATCTAACCTGCTGAAAATACTGAAAAACTAACTTGGCATCCCTCTTGCTTAATGAAGGTGCGCAAACACTTATCAGCACTAAGGAGCAATAAATGAAAAAACTAATGATGATGCTATTACTCACACTATCACTCGTTTCATGTGGTGGTGGAAGTGAACAAACCCCTGAAGAAAAGGCCGCGACAGGAAACAACTTGGTTACTGAAATCAATTCTCTCGGACTGGAGCTTTATGCATCAGGTGTCAATATCACAAGTAGCTACGATGACTACAGTGGGACTGAAGATCTAGCGACAATGAAAGACCTTCTTAATAAGCTTACTGTCTACATCCAAAAAGCGAATGAAGTACTTTCAATTTCAAATGATGATGATGTCTATTTTGCAGATCATTATACACTTGAGCGTTATAGAGATAATGCCAATAGATTTCACTCTCTTCTTCAAGGCAAGATTCAAGCTGTTGAACTTAGAATCGCGAGAGAAACAAGAGTTCGTCATTCTAAAGAAACATTCGATAAGCTTTTCTACAATCTAAAGAAAGCTGGTTTTTCTTTCAAGTATAGTAGCAAAATTCTCTACAATTCTAACAAGTACGAGAAAGGATATGAAGCGATTGAAAAATTTGTTAAAGGTATAAAAAGTATTAGATCAGATCTTCTAATGGATCAATACAAATATATCTATAGTGCAGAGGAAATCCAAGAGAACAAAGGCATGATCGCCGTTGCACACCTCGACTATTTGAAAGATCAGTATGAGTCAGAAAGAAGAAACAGCTACAACTATTCTAGTGATGCCTATAAATTGATTGCGCTTTACAAGTCTCTTATGAATCTCAACAAAGAAGCGAGAGATGCGAAGATCATCTTCCCTGGGCAACTTAATGAGTTTGACAAGGTCCTTCAGTATAGTGAGTCTGAAGCTGAAAGCATCAAGAGCAAGTACTTGCAATTGACAGGAGAAGAACTCAAGCTAGAGGTAGAAAACAGTGAAGAAGGCATCTCTGGATTGGATGTTGCCTAAGAAAGGAAAAAAGTGAATATACCTACGTTTATTTTCATTTTTTTTTCAAGCTTTGCTTATTTAATATGGATGCAAACGAATCACCCTTCTGTGGATAAAAATCGACAGGAGGGTGTTCCCATCAAGCGACTTAAAACTCCTATCGTCAAAGAGAATACTCTGCCTCTAAAAGCAGTACCAAAAAAAGAAAACTCAGATTATTCTTTAAAAAAAGATCCGATGGAGTTATCTAACTCAACGCCAGAATTAAAAACTAAAGATGTTGAATCTCAAGTTATTACAATAAAGAAGAAGTCTGAAACTTCTACAGAAGTGATCAAAAAGACAGACAGGGCGAAACATATCAAAAAAATTTTTTCGAACACCTATGAAAACGAGAAAAAGTAAGGTCCTCAAAAAAAATCTAAGAGCCCAGTAAATAACGACCCTAATGAAATTAAGATTTATGATAATAAATATCAAAAGACTGATAAAAAAGTCGATATACTTTGGGTGATTGATGATTCTGGTTCTATGAAGACCCACCTCGAATCAGTTTCCGAAAAAATTATAGTTTTCACTGAAGAATTTTTGAAAAAAAATGTTTCTTTCAAAATGGGAGTGGTTAACACCTCCATCGAAATCCTACATGAAGGAAATCATTTAAATTCTGAAACCTATAAAAAAAGTCAACCTGAGTTTATCGAAAAGTTTAATGAAATCTTCAACCTTAGAACTATTGGTGCTGGAGAAGAAAAAGGTCTGGGAGCTATCACCCATTTTCTTGAATCAAGTGGTGAACGCTTTCTTCGTCCCAAGTCCAAGCTTGTTGTCATTGTTATTTCAGATGAAGATGATCAAACTGTCTCTTTGATAAATCGTAAAGAGAAATTAAGCCAGAAAGAGTTCTCTGATATTGTTTCGAAATATCGCAGTAACGAAGATTTTGAGCTTTACTCGATCATCTCCTTTCCACAAACCAGTTCTTCATCTCTGGCGGGGACTCGCTATGCAGATATTTCTTATACTAGCAAAGGTCTGGTGGCCGACATTAAAGGCGATTTCCATCAAATGCTTCTCAACATTGGAGGAAGGATTGTAAAGTCTAGCCAAAGAAAACAGTGAGTTACACATACTTTCCAAAGATTTCAAATCCTTACTTTTCTACAACCACACTTAACTTCTATCTATTTTGTTGATATAAGCAGTTGAATTCAAATGTCTGAGGGGACAACAATGAAACTACTATCCATCGTAGCACTAATCATATCTTTCCAAATTTCTGCCGCTGAGAAGTACTGGCCGACAAAGCAACAACTCGATAAGTTCTTAAAAGCGACAGATATGAAAGTAATCGAGCAAATGCTTAAAGACGGGTTTGATCCTAATGTTACTTACAATCATTATGGCCCCACCAAAAATGGAGGAAAAACATTATTAACTGGATCTATTGGTTTTGATAGGCCAATTGGTGATCCTAATCGTGGTGATCATATTTTTGAATATTTTGAACTTCTCCTCAAATACGGAGCCGATCCCAATAAAATGTTCATCGAAGGAAGTTACCGTGAAGGTACTGCCATGCACTGGGCAGCTAAAAATTGCTCGGTTCTCCTCTTTGATCTTCTTATCAAATACGGAGGAAAACCAAACGAGCGCTACTGGTATTATACATTTGAACCAACTCCAAAAGTTTCTGGGATAACAACATTTGGAACTGCTGCTGAAGAAGGTTGTTATCCTGTAGCCATTTACATGATGGATAAGCTTAAGCTCAAGCCTTGGGCACCAAATTGTGCTCCTGTATTTGTAGTTTCAAATGATAGATTCGAACCTAATCGACCAGGTAGGCAAAACCACACCAAAGTAGCAGAAGCAATTGATAAGCGTTACCCAAATCTTTATGACAGTGAATGGGAAACCCTCTGTCCAGAAGAGGATGCTGAGTAATTTTG
>JBFEVX010000032.1:0-33296 GCA_041546685.1 Bacteriovoracaceae bacterium
ACCTACAAGAATTGTTTTTGGATCTTTGTAAGTGCAAAGGATGCCTCCGACCTTCGCTTGTTCTGGACTGAGAAGATCGTTGGGCCACTTCAATAGAAGCTCAAGATTGTCATAATCTTTGAAAAACTTGGTCAAGAGAACTCCAATCTCAAGACTGGTCAGAGTAAGTTCTTCATTGGGTTCGAGTGTGAAAGAGAAAGCGAGTGCATTATCAAGAAACTCCCACTCACTATCCGAGCGACCGTAACCGGCGACTTGCTTGGAGGTCGAAACCAATACATTTTGTTCAATGGTCCTTAGCTCTTCAAGATTTTCTTTCAGATAAGATTGAGTGGAATCAGTACTTTCCAAATGTACGTGGTGCATTGGCTTTCCCCGTTTGCAGATAAAGTGACTCGATTGTAGTATAGGCTAGTTCAACTTCAAGGGGATAGCCACATGACATTAATCAAACGCGATGAGCCAAGGAAAATCAATTTTACTTTGAATCCAAACCCTTATGCTGCAGGCAGCGTAATTGCTGAGTTTGGGAATACCAAAGTTCATATTACTGCCAGTATTGAGGAGTCGACTCCTCCATGGATGAAAGGCCAGGGTCGTGGATGGGTGACAGCAGAATATTCAATGCTTCCTTCATCAACACATACCAGAAGTCGTCGTGAAAGAAGTAAAGTCGGTGGCAGAACTCAGGAGATTCAAAGACTGATCGGACGAAGCTTGAGAAGTATCGTTGATCTTGAAAAGCTGGGTGAAAGATCTATCGTTGTGGATTGCGATGTTTTAGTTGCGGACGGAGGAACTCGAACAACTTCGATTAGTGGTGCTTACGTTGCCTTGAAACTAGCGATTAAAAAACTAATTTCTGAAGGACAGCTTACGGAATCACCTTTAAAAGAAGGCTTGGCAGCTCTTTCTGTAGGAATTGATCAAGAGGGAAAAATCATAGCCGATCTTAATTATGAAGAAGATTCAAGCTGTGAAGCAGATGTGAATATCGTCATGACTGAGTCAGGAAAGTTTGTCGAAGTTCAAGGAACTGCAGAGGGTGACCCATTTTCCCACGAGCAGTTGATGGCGATTATTGATTGTTCAAAAGAAGCACTTAAGCACGTTTTTAAAGCTCAGAAAGAGGCCCTTGGTGAGTAACCATTTCATTTTAGCTTCTGGAAATTCTCATAAGGCCGAAGAGTTCAATGAGCTCTTCGATTCCGCTATTCTTCAGGTTGAGAGTGCTCCTGAAAAAGTTGCTGTTGTTGAAGATGGAACAACTTTTAGTGAAAACGCTTTAAAAAAATGTCTGGGATATTTCGAAAAATTCAAACAACCGGTTCTTGCTGATGATTCTGGTTTGGTTGTGAATGCTATTCCAAACGAACTAGGAATTCACTCCGCTCGTTTTGGAGGGGATGGTCTGGACGACAAAGGACGTGCCGAACTTTTGCTTCAAAAAATGCAAGGAATTGAAGATAGGTCAGCTTATTTTATTTGCGTGCTTTGCTTTTATTTCAGTGAAGATGAATACTATTTCTTTGAAGGCCGTGTGCATGGCGGCATCGGGACTGAATATCGTGGAGAGCACGGATTTGGCTATGATCCGGTTTTTATTCCAGAAGGATTGGATGGAGTGAAAACTCTGGCAGAACTTCCCGAGTGGAAAAACCTTAATTCTCATCGGTCTAAGGCATCAAAACATGCTCAGACCTTTTTTCGTGAAAGAGATTGCCAAAAGGCCTGATATTCAATATATAAATCAGACCAAGAATCATTAAGTCGGAGCGTAGCGCAGCTTGGTAGCGCACCTGCTTTGGGAGCAGGGGGTCGCTGGTTCGAATCCAGTCGCTCCGACCATTTTCACGATCTCTTTTCCCCAATCACTACGTCATTACTTTAAAAACCTCAGTCACTTATTCAAACATAAGCTCTTATCGGTTTTCTCGTACTTCCTTGCGATTGAGGGAAAATAGATTCGTGAAAAATAGATGGGGAGTGATTTGGGTTACTGGACCTAAGCGATGCTGGTTGAGCGCCATGGATGGCGCGAATGTCAGCGGAGGCAGGACTGCCGAAGCAGACCGAATCCAGTCGCTCCGACCATTTTCTCACACCATTTTCCAATCTATTTATTGAAATAAAAAAGCCACTCTTGCGAGTGGCTCTCATGACACATAAAACTTTGCGACAGTTAACTAAACTAGTCTTAGGTGTCCCCGTTGAATTTTTGTTTCTTCTACGATCTCGAGGTGAGGAGCCTGATCATCGTGCTCATCGAAATCTTCATCTTCATCCTCGAAAAAGTCGTCTTCATCTTCTTGGGTCAGAAGACTTTCCTCTTTGGCCAGGATTCTGCCTGACTCTAGGGCCAAGGCTTCCAGTCTGTGTTTTTCAAACTCTTGCTCAGTCATTTCAATTGAGCCAAAAGAGTAATGATTTGTTTTTCCTGATTTTTCCAAGTTGAGTACATAAGCCGCCATTCTTTGAATGTACTCTTGGAGATCATCGGTCAAAACGAAGTACGCACCGTCGTACGAATTCGCAATGTAATAAACTCTCATCATGTGTGTCTCTCGCCTGCTAATTTTTGGGGTAAGTCTTTCAGTACCATGCACATTTTCAATTTTGCAAAGAAATAATGCGAGGCACTCTAATTACGTTGCTCAGAATGTTAGAAATTGAGGCCTTTGGCATGCGTCAAGTGGCCCATGGCCCCATAAAACCGAGGGTTTGGGCGATGACTTGAGGTTAAAAAAACTTGTACACTTGATGTCAAATATGGGACATTTAACAGTACTCAAAGATTGAGAAACACACAAAACACACACAAAATAACATCACAGCAAAGGAAGAGAGACTGTGAAGCTAAAGAGATTAACACTTCAAGGATTCAAGTCCTTCAAGGACAGAACTACAATCAATTTCGACAAAGGGATTACCGGAATTGTTGGCCCCAATGGATGCGGGAAGTCCAACATTGTGGATGCACTCTTTTGGGTGATGGGGGAGATGTCCGCCAAGCACCTTCGTGGAAACTCCATGAAAGACGTGATCTTCTCTGGATCGTCGAAATATGCTCAAGGCGGATTTGCTGAAGCCACGCTTGTTCTTGAGAACAACGAAGGCAAGCACATCCACATCGGTCACAAGGTTTCGAGCCCGACTGAGATTGCCCTAACCAGAAAGCTCTACAGAAATGGGGAAACTGAGTATCGTATCAACGGCCATCCATGTCGTTTGAGAGATATCCAGGAAGTCTTCATGGATACTGGTGCTGGTGCCAAGTCTTATTCGATTATCGCCCAGGGGGAAATCAATAGACTTGTTCAGGCCAAGCCGGTTGAAAGAAGAACCATGATTGAAGAGGTTGCCGGGATTACCAAATTCAAGGCAAGAAAGAAGGAATCTCTTCGTAAGATCGAACAAACTGAGAGTAACTTGGCAAGACTTCAGGACCTTCAGCAAGAGATCGAGAAGAATCTTCGAGCTCTTCAAAAGCAAGCTGAAAAAGCTGAGAGAGCAAGAACCCTCAAAGAAAAAATCAAAAGAAATGAAATTGTCGTCAATGCTCATAAAGAGTTCGATATTCTCAAGGAATACAGAGACGGCAAGAATCTATTGAATGAAAGAACACTTGAGATCGAAAACTGGAGTACCAGAAAGAACGTTCTCGAAGTCAGTCTTGAAGAAGAGAGAATCCAGAAGGAAGATCAAACTGATAAGATTGAAGACTTTCAAAAAGAATTCAATGAACTTTCCCGTAACCTTGCTGCTAGTGAGGAAAAGCTCAAGCATCTGTGCCAGAGTTTGACCGACAAGGAAAAGCAGCTTGAGTCGAGAGAGACTGAAGTTGAAGAGATAAAAGAAAACATTACTGAGAGAGAAGCCAAGATCGAGGAACTTCAAGCCAGACTTGAAGAGATCAAAGCTGAAAACAGCGAAGAAAGTGAGTTCGAAGAACTTGAAGAGCGTTGTGAAAATCTCAAGGAAGAAACTGAAGATCTTTCTGCTCAAGTTGATGAGCTCAGAGAAGAGCTTGAAACCAAGCGTACTGAAGCCAATGAGATTGATCAGGAAGTTTTCAGAAATACCAACAGACTAGAAGAGTTCGCCAAGAATCTTCAGGACATTACTGAGGAAATCGAGAGTCTTGAGAATCAGTTTTCAGGAGTTTCAACTCAAATCGCTGACGAAAGAGAAGCGGTCAATGTCGCTGAAGTTAAAAAGGAAGAACTACAGGCCAAATCTGAAGAACTCAAAGTTCAAACTGAAGAATTGAGCTCTGAATACAAGACAATCAATGAAGAAGCGACGATTAAGTCAAAAGAACTTATCAAGCTTGAATCAAGAATCAACTCACTCAAAGAATTGAATGAAGCTCTTGAAGGTGTGAAGCAAGGAGCTTCAACTTACCTCAAGTCTCATGAAGGTACTGGAATCGAACTATTCGGAAACCTGGTTCAATGTGATGATGAGTACACAAAAGCGGTGCAAACTCTTCTTGGAGAGTTCATGGACGCCTTGATTGCTAATGATCAAGCTGATCTGGACGCTTTCTATGGCTGGTGTGCAAATAACCGTGACGAAGGTCTTGATTTCATCATTCCCAATCAGAAGATGGATGACTCTGGCGAGTCTCTCGAAAGACTTGAAGTCAATGGTTGTGCAGGAATCAAGAAGCTTTCAGATATCATAAAAGTTTCTGATGATTTCAAAAACAAATTTGAAATACTTACTAAAGGATACTTTGTTGTTCCTGAGTTGAGTGAAGAGACAACGAGAAATCTTCCAGAAGATATTGCCTTTAAAGCAATCTGTTCAGTGGATGGGAAAGTTGTCGTTAAAAACAACGGAAACAGCAGAACACTTTCGATCTCTAGTGGTGAAAACGGACTTGGTCTTGTTGAAAGAAACAACCTGATTGAGCAACTTGAGAAGGAATACGAAACATTGCTTGCTGAAAGTACTGAACTGGAAACTAAAGTTGGTGACCTTGAAGTCAGACTTGAAGAAAGCAAAGCAGAACTCGAACTGGTCAGAGCAGAGTTTTCTGAAATCAGTACAGAGTACGCATCTAAGAAATCTGCTCTTGAGAGCAAGCTGGCTAACATGGAAACAGGTGGTGCCAGACTTGATATTTTGAAAAATAGGAAAGCTGAAATTTCGAAATCAAGACTTGAACTCATGGAACAAGAGGAAACTCTTGGTAACAAGCATGAAGAAATCAAAACATTGATTGATGAACTTTCTGCCAACTACGAGGAAAGAAAAGAGTCTTACGAAGATAGAAAAGCAACTTATGAGGAACTCAGAGAAGAATTGATGTCCAAGCAAGTTGCGGCCAAGACTTTTCAGGAAAGAATTCAGGCAATCAATTCTCAGATTGAAGATATTCAGGTTCAGGTTGAGAAGAGTATTCTCAAGAGAGATCAGAATATTGAGAGAATCGAAGAACTCAAAACAGGCCTTGAAGAAGCTGAAAATGCAATCAAGGAACTTGAGGTTTCTAATCAAGATGAGGCCTCTACTCTTCAAGATAAAGAAGAAGTTCTTAACATCATGAAAGATGAACTGGGACAACTTCTTCTTGGAATGAAAGAAAGAGAAGATGAGGTTAAAGATCTCACAAGTAAAATCAACAAAGCCGAGAAAGAAATTGCTCAGGTTGAAGTCAAAATTTCTCAGTCCATTGTTGAAGAAGAAGAGATCGTTAAAAACATTTTTGAAAAATACAGAATCGATCTTAGAGATGCTCTTGGAAAATTCCTTGAGTATGAAGAAAGTGATTATGAAGAACTTGCTGACGTTTCTTCCATGTACAGCATGGAAACAGAGAACGGAACAGTTGAGATCGAAAAAGAAGAATACGAATTCAATAGAAGATATGGTCAGGACCTCAAAGACTGTTCACACAAGTTGAAGAACTACAGAGCTGAATTTAACAGACTGGGGGAAATCAACTGGCAGGCCATTGAAGATTACGAAAGACAGAAACATCGTTTTGATTTCTTGAAACTTCAAGAAAATGAACTTCGCATGTCTCTTGATGATCTTTCTAAAGCGATTGAGCATATCGATACCAAGTCTCGAGAGAGATTCAAGCATGCCTTCACTGAGGTCAACACTCGCTTTGAAAAGGTTTTCCCAATCATCTTTGGTGGTGGGAATGCGCAACTTAAAGTGACTGGTGATCTTGATGATCCAGAATGTGGTGTTGATATTATTGCTCAACCTCCAGGAAAGAAAATGGTCAACATCAACCTTATGTCTGGTGGTGAGAAGGCATTGACTGCAGTCTCATTGATCTTTTCAATTTTCCTTGTGAAACCAAGTCCATTCTGTCTACTGGATGAGGTCGATGCTCCTCTCGATGATGCCAACGTTGGACGCTTCAACGAACTTCTAAGAGAAATGAGTTCAGACAGCCAGTTTATTCTTATTACTCACAATAAGAAGACCATGGAACTCAACGATACTCTTTATGGTGTGACCATGCAGGAGCCAGGGGTATCTAAGGCCGTTTCCGTACAACTCCATTAAGTCTATATTCCTCCGAAATCCCTGATATGTTATACTGTCAGGGATTCGGAGGTTTCATTGAAAACAGTACTAATTTTCCTTTTAATTTCAGTGAGTTATGCTAGCGCCAAGGACTTTCTTCCGGGCACTTTCAAAGTCGATTTTGCTCAGGAATATAAAACTTCCCTCAAGGGGAAAGTGAAAAAAAGCAGTGGAAACATTCAATACAAATATCCTTCTCAGATCAGGTTTGAAGTTACCAAGCCAGATAAAGTTGTCTTTGTCAGTAACAAGGAAATGTCTTGGTACTATCAAGCGCCTTTCATTGAGGGGGAGCCTGGTGAATTGAATGTTAGAAAAACTGGCAAGACTGGTCTGAGTCGATTCTTCGATGTTTTGAAAAAGGGTCTTAAAACGAATCAGTTTTATGAAGTTAAAAACAATAATGAAACTTCAGAAATCAAATTTGTCGAAAAGTTCGCCAAGGAACTTGATATTAAAGGTGCAGTGATCACTTTCAATGATAAGAAAAGAGATTTTGAAAACATCAAAAATATGGAACTTACATATCTAGATGGTCACAAAATCAAATTGCATTTTACAGGAATGAAGACGGGGCTTTCAATGGCCAAAGAAGTCTTTGTTTTTAAAGCCCCGAAGAATACAAGAACTAATCAGTAAGTCTGGCGTAGAAGAAGTTTTTTGGAAACTTGAATGAGTTGTCCGAAAGACTTCTTTTGTAATTGATGTAATTTCTAAGAACCAACTTCACATACTTTCTGGTCTCATCATAAGGAATTCTTTCAATGAACTCTAGATGATCACCATTGAAACGGGTCTTTTTCCAGTGCTTGATAGCTGTTTCTGAAGCATTGTAACTACCAACATATTCGATAAATCTATTTTTGAATTTAATTTGAAGGTCTTTAAGAAGTCTTGCTCCAAGTAAGATGTTTGTCTTTGGATCATAGAGGTCAGTGTAAGTCTTATAACGAACGCCTGCACGGCTTTTCAATTGAACTGCTCTTTCTGGTGTCAGTTGTAGAAGACCAAAAGCATCGGCCCAGGAACGGACTTCAGGATCAAAAGCAGATTCTTGTCTCATGATTGAGTAAATAAACGATGAAGAAATTCTAAATCTCTTGGAGGCATTTCGTACTAGATCTTTAAAAGGTGCAGGGAAAACAATTGGAAGATATGAATCCGCAAGTTTATATCGCTCATCTGATGGAATAGAGAAGTAAAGCTTCAAAGCTCCTTCGTACCATTCAACTGTGGAAAAGTAAGGAAGATACTCCAGTTTCTCGTCAGTATCATCAAGCTGGGGTGTCTTACTTTCAAGATAATTTTTCCCCATTTGCTTCTCACCAAGTGTCTTCAACCACATGATAGTGTAATCCTTGGCCAACTTGTTCTTAAGCTCAGGTGCGACTGGAAACTCTATTCCCATCTCGGCCCGGGCCATGATTCCGTAGTAGTGTTGAGGGGAGTGAGTCAGCAGATCCATGTAGATTTCACGTGCCTTGTTCTTTTGCTTGTTGTTTCCGTAGGTTCTTGCAAGCCAGAACTTGTATCTCAGTTGATCAATTGGATCCTTAATTTTACTGATGGCCTTATCGAATGCCTTTTCAGCTTCGGTGTACTGCTTTTGAAGATACAGGGTCCAGGCGTACGCCCAGCTTACTTTGAGGAAAAGATCTTCGTCTTCAATTTCCTTGTCAAAAGCAGCTTTGTAATTTTCAAGAGACTTTTTAAACTGATTGAGTTCTGAATGAATGGCTCCCTTTAGCCAGTAAGCATGAGCAAGTTGAGTTTCATTCGCCCTTTTGTCTGCGATGATTTCATCAAGAATAGAATGTGCTTTCTTTCTTTGGTTTTCTGTCCAGTACCTTCTTGCAATCAAAGTCTTATATTCGAAATAAGTTTTTAAAAATTCCTTTTCGATACTTTCCTTGTCTCCAAAATACTTTTGAATGGTCTCCAGCATTTCTTCAAGAATTTTTCTGTATTGAACGTTGTCTCTTTTTTGGACTTTCCAGGCCATGGCAAGTCTATTGAATGCTTTTACCTGCTCATCAAGAGTAACACCTTCTCTCAGAGCGACTTCGCGATAGAGTTTCGTTGCCTTTTCAAATTCTCTGTATCTTTCGTAATCTCTAGCTACATCATAAAGCTGTTCAGGCTTTGGATCTTTGATGTGCTTAGGAGAGAGTAGAGTTAGTTTTTCAAATAGTTTGTCTTTGAGTTCTTTATCTACAGCTAAATCTAAAGCTTTCTTCATGTACTTGACTTGGTCTTCACGGATGTCCTGATAAAAGGCGAGTTCCCCAAGAAATTTTGCTTGATGATCACGGAGACCAAATTCGCGACTACGCTTGAGTGCGGCCATGAGAAAATCTTCTTTTGCCCAAGGATGGATTTCATTTTTGGGATAATCCATTCTCTTTCTCAGTTCGATGACAGACATCGGACATGTTTTTAAAATTTGAATGTCGACAAGAATAGGGAGAGGGAATGTCGTTTCTTCTAAAACTTTGAATTTGGTACAAGCTTCCTTATTTCTTTTTTGGTCAGCGAGATTGAGACCGTGAAGATAGATTCTTGCCCATTTCTCTTCCATGTTGAGGTGAGTGTAATTGTCTAATTCGCTTGAACCCGACTTCAAAAGGGCACGGGTTTCCTGCATGAATTTCTCTGTTGGAGGAGGAACCATGGGTTTATGGGCACAAGAAGAGAGAAAGGCGATGAATGTCGATATAATGATAAGTTTTTTCATAAGTTTATTTTCGCTTGAGCTGGCTTAAGTGTAAACCGTTGGAATCCTGTCAGCGTGAGTTGTTAAACCCCTGTAAAAATGGGGAATTCCTTTGAAAAATGATTCATTTTGTCATAGATAGGGCTATCTCAAAATCAAGGAGCCATTGTGCAGACGACGACCGGCGGGGACGTAGGTACCAAATTCGTAGAAAAATCAGTTCATTTTACCTCTCTAGGTTGTTCAAAAAACCTAGTTGATAGCCAAGTGATGCTTGGGCATATGGGTCTTGATGGATTCAAAGTGACTCGTGAACCTTCAGAAGCTGAAGTCATTATCGTCAATACATGTTCATTCATTGAAGCTGCGAAGAAAGAGTCCATTGATACTATTCTTGAGATGGCCGATTTTAAAAACGAAGACCAGGGGAACTGTCAGGCACTTGTTGTTTCAGGTTGTATGGCCCAGAGATATGCAACTGAACTTGAAGCTGAACTACCCGAAGTCGATTTGATTATTGGTACAGGTGAATACCACAAAATTGTAAAGCTCTTGAAAGCCTTTGAAGACGGTAAGCTTGAGGCCAAGAGTTTTGTCGAGATTCCAAAGTTTATTCACACTGAATATGATCCTCGTTTGAATACATCACCATTTTATATGGCATGGCTCAAGATCTCTGAAGGATGTAATAGAAATTGTACTTTCTGTATTATTCCAACACTTAGAGGAAGACTAAGGTCTAGAACTGTTGAATCTCTTGTGGCCGAAGCTCAAAATCTGGCCGCAACTGGTGTTCGTGAACTTAACCTTATTTCACAAGATCTTTCTGATTACGGAGTTGATCTTGATGACCAGAATAACCTCTATGAACTTCTTTCAGGCCTTGAAGCAGTAGAAGGTATAGACTGGATCAGATTATTCTATTTCTACCCTGATGAACTTACCGATGAAGTAATCGAAAAAATTGCTGCCAGTGAAAAGATTTGTAGCTATCTGGACATGCCAGTTCAGCATTTTAGTAATGAAGTTCTAAAGAGAATGAATAGAAAAATCACTGGAGAAGAGATTCTTACTAAAGTTGAAAAGCTAAGAAACAAAATTCCTGGAATGGTGATTAGAACTTCGATCATTGTCGGATTTCCTGGAGAGACAGAAGAAGATTTCAATAAACTCTTGGAGGGAATCAAAAAGGCCAGATTCAACCACCTTGGAATATTCCGTTATTCAGATGAGGAAGGAACTCCTGCTTACAGGTTGAAAGATAAGGTATCTCAAGAAGTGATTGAAGAACGTTTTGACCGTCTCTTTGAAGCACAGAAAGAAATCGCCAGAGAACTTAATCAGGAATTTGTCGGTAAGACGATTGATGTACTGGTTGAAGGCTATCACGAAGACACTGAACTTTTGATTTCAGGGCGCCATTTCGGTCAAGCTCCTGACATCGATGGGAAAGTGATTATCAACGATACGGAAGGACGAGTCCTAAAACAAGGAGACCTCGTACAAGTCGAGGTCTCAGAAGTATTGGATTATGATCTTTTAGGTAAACTGGTTTAGAGTTTATTTCTCGGGAAGTCCCCACCAGCTGGGAATGCTGGAGTAATGGCATCAGTTGGGAAGAGGATATCTCCCACAGCTGGAGCAGCTGGTACACCAGCTCCCAGAGCACCATTACACTTATTGGTAGCAGTTGTCGCAGCCGCATCAAGATCAGTATAGTTGTCTAGCCCACCGTCGATCAATGAGGTTGGTCTCGCCATATCCAAGATTTGGAAACCGGTTTGATTTTGGAAATCTTCGTTCCAGTCTCTTACGAGCAATCTGATAATACCCTTACTGTCACCGGCAGAGTTTCTACACTCATATGTATAGAATGGATTGGTTCCAAGTCCGGCCCTCAACATATGATTGGCACCTGCTTCAGCAGACTTGATCTGGCCTGCAGTAGAATAAACATATCCACCAACAGCTCCGGCGCAAGTTGCATCAGCACCATAGTAATTAGCAATGATGGCCGTATTTCCTTGCTCAGGATCATTTCTTGGATAATCAGCAAGCAAGTTAGTATCATCATCTGGTGCAAAATAAGTATAGTTGATCGATGTTGCATTACTATCAACGATCATATTGTTGATGATTCCACCAAGCTCTTTTCTGGTGTTTGGACTGATGCGAACAACATTGGCACCAATTCCTTTGAAAGATGTCGCCATACAGGCACCGTGGTTACCAGCACAAGGTACCAAATCTCCTGCAGCTGGAGCCGCTCTAAAGCAGTCATTCTTTTCTGGTACGGCACTTGTGTAACCTACTTTTGAGCTATCGTTATGACTTCCAGTAAAAGTCCAAGTACCATCATCGTCTTCACATTCAGCTTGGTCAGCACAAGTTCCAGGAGGACCGCCAACGGCACATCCGGCACTGGCTCCACCTGGTGTACAGGTACCAATATTTTTATAACAGTCGTCAGCTGTACCGTACGCGAGGTTTACACCGCCGCCTCCGCCAGCACTATTGAAACACTTGAATCCATCTAGGGTCCATTCGACATTTTGAACTTGTACATCACCCTCATCACAGTTCGGTCCCACTCGTCCGTTGGTTAACCCAAGTGTTGTGTAAATATCAGCATAGTCGAATCCACCATTTTCATAAAGGCAACGTGCTCTTGGACTTGGAAGTCCTGAACCAAAGCTTCCGTTGATGTTGGTTGAAATGTTTTCAACAGGTTTTGGTTGATAAGAAGCGCCACCAGTACCAATGAGTGAATCGTTACAAGAGTTTGGTACTGTATGAACAAAAACATCAGGAGTTGGTGTATCACCTGGTTGCCATTGATAAAAAGTATATGGCTTGTGAGCAACAAACTCACACTGAGCACCTGAAACTTCAAGTTTCAGATTCAGTCCGTTGTAGAAGAGGTCCTCTTCACCGATTTCAAGGTAGCAAAGAATGTCGTTATTCTTTCCTGTCCAGTTCCCATTTCTTGCGAGACAGTCTTCTTTATTGCGACAAGTTGAGCCACCGGCACAAGTAACACTACAGCTTCCGTTTACGACTCCCATTTGAGCTTCAAACATTCCACAAGGAGCCAATTGGTTTCCTTGACCAGCTCTATGGAGTACAACGGAGGTGTTTCTGTTGTCGTTAGTCGTTCTCGCAGTAAGTTCGAAATATTCCAGAACTTCAAAGTTTGATTTAAAGCTGGTTTTCCCTGCTCCATTTGAAGCAGAAACTGTAAATGCTGTTTTGGTCATATTTTCGCTCAACTGACCTTTAAGTGTTCCATTGGTCTCAAATACCATTCCTGGAGGAGCGGTAACTGGATCAAGTGACGTTGATGAGTTCACTGTTCCTTGGTCAAGAGTAAATGGGAACTCATAAAAGTTTCCTTTCTTCAGATAGAAAGAAGGAACATAAGTGATTGAAGCAGGGAGTACAGGCGTAGGTACTCCTGGATATGGGTTTTCATCATCGATTGCAACGCCAGCTCTTAGGAAGCCTTTGTTTAAAACGGCGACAACCCAGTCTGGATCATCAGCATTGATGATATCTCCGAATGCTTGCATACCTGAAGATAGAGCACTTGAGAAAGTGTCACCTGTTTCAATGTCACCACCGTTAGCTACACCATTTAAATTCAGGTTAAGTGTACTAGCATAGATATGTTGAATATTTACTGGGCCAGCAACGGCAGCACAGTTTTGTGGTACTCCAGCAACTACTTGGGTGAATACCTGGCTATTCTCAATACAATTTGCTTTGTCATAGTCTTTAAGAGTTGCATTGTATGTTGTTACAGTAGAGAAATAATTTTCCATCTCATCTACTACAGAAGAATCATTGTTGACATCAACAGGGGAAGTTACTCTTACAAAGATGTAGTAAACGTTTGATGCCGGAGCTGGATTAATAAATCCTGACTCAACACCATCACTAGTAACACCACTGTTACCATTTTGGATCATGTTGATGATCCCTTTGGCACCATTCGGAGCAGAAATATGATAGTTTGTACTTCCTGCCAAATAGCTTCCCCATGTAGAAACATTATTTGTCGTTTGGATCACCATAGAGTTTGGTATCGCCCTGTAGACAGTTGCCTTTGGAGACTTGTAAGGGAAAGCATTATCAATACTTTCAAAATTCTTGAAAGCACATCCTCTCATGTATTGAACCAGGATATAGCTCAATTTAGGAATGACATGTTGTACTTTTGCAAGTACTCGACCAACCGTCATTTCATGGCTGTCGTTTGATCCTGTCCCACAAGAATTAGTGGAAACAAAGTCACCAACATTGAAATTGCTGGCGTCGTTCACCTCAAGAAGATATTGGTCAGAATAACCACCATCAAGAGCAGGATCTGTGACTTCAAAGTTCTCTGTTACGATGGCCAAGTCTGAACCTGCAGCAGCTTGAGTTGCTGCTTCACCAACAGAAAGATATTTGGTCGGAAGATCAGTAAACCTTACGTTACCAATATAAGCACCAGTCGCAGGATTGACGACGTCTTTAAAGAATTCAAATCCACTGTCCTGCCATAATGGGTTGATGGCAGCAACACTAAGTGGTGCTTCTTTAATTTCTGTTTCGATACGTCCATTAAAAAGACCATTTGAATTGTTAAAAGTTAGAGTCGATGGTCTTGCCGTAAAATCAGTCAAGAATCTAACTCCGTTTTCAGGACCAAGTGTTCTGTTTGAATAAGGCCCTGGAACAGCAACTGCTGGAGGAAGACCTAGTGGACCAACATTGATATTATTGGTCGTTGAAGTTTGGAATACATTTGTTAGTTTTTTAATTGTGGCTTCGGGACCAAAGTAAGTAGCACTATCATCAATAGTCCCACCAACATAAAAGTCTCCAGAGGTCACACTTACAATGATTTTATTTCCTTGAGTATCTACAAAGATAACGGTTCCACTACCAGCTGCATTTCCATCCTTATCTAATGATGAGATTGGGTCTCCGATTGAGAAGGCAGCCATACTTCCTTGACCGACAAAGGTTTGTGGATCAAGCTCTAGTTTTACTGTTGTACTTTGCTGATAGTTGAAATCTCTACTGGTAGGAATTTCATAAGCAGCAACTTTAATTGTGGTACAAAGATACTTGTATCTTACAAGTCCATCTGGATACTTTGTCAAAAATTCAAGTTTGACACCTACTGGATATGGAAGTCCAAAGTTGGCTCCAGCATTAGTGTCTGATGTGATTTGTGTTGGTACACCGGCTAAGAAACCTTGAGATGAATCAAGATACATTCCATTTGGAAGTAGAGCTAAATTTTCTGTAGCACCATCACATGCAGGAGTTCCGGAAGTAAGATTTGGGTTAACCAATGTATATTTAAACTTTAATACTTCTGCGACTTCTCTTAGTTCAGCAGCTTCAGGAGAATCTTCAGCAAATGGCCCCTCACAAAAGAAGGTGTCAAATGTCTCATCCACTTTAGGGCGGATTCCACACGGTCCATTGAAATAGGCATCAGTTGTTGGTCTTCCAACTTGAAAGACAAAAATTTGAGAATCAATATTCGTTGGAGTACTTGAATAGCCAAGTTGTGTTGGAGTGATGAATTTATCGAAGTCAATATCGGATCCATCGGCCAGCGTTGGTGGCTCTACCGGCGGTGCCGTTGCTTCTTGTTTTTTCTTCGCAGGTTCTTCTTTAAACTTTGTGAAGCTGTCTGGCATACAGCCTGACAACAGGAAAGAAAGAAGAATGCCTACATACACTACCTTTGGCGTTTTCATACGTTTAATTATCGGTTTTTTTTTCACGGGAATTTAGGGTCTGGGCGATTTTTCTTTAAAATTAGTGACTTGATTGTTTTTGTCGGGATTATTTTATTTGTAAAAGATCCAGAAAATGCCAATTCGAAGTGGCAACAAAATGTGCAAATCATTGAAAATTGGTATAAACACGGTGATCCGGTGGTAAATTTTACAAAACTAGGCAGAAGTTGCTGAGGTGCGTTAAAAAACCGAGTAGAATCCTTGTAATTATAAAGCCATAAGGAATTTTGTCATGCTCAAGCTCAAAAAACAGTTGAACTTCCTCATTATCGAAGACGACCAACTTTCTCGTCTAACCCTATCAAATCTTCTAAAAGAACATGGTTTGGTTTTCGAAGCTTCTGATTCGAAATCAGCAATTGATCTAATTAATGAAGGACAATTTGATATGGCCTTCATCGATCTTGATCTTGAAGACGGTGACCTTAAAGGTTTGGAAATTATTTCACCAGCTGCACGAAAAGGAATTTACCCTGTTGTTCTCTCTGGTAGAGAAGAAGATGGTTGTATCGAAGAAGCTTACCTTAAAGGTTGTCAGGATTATCTGGTCAAACCATTTAACAAAACTTCACTTGATATGGTTTTGAAAAAGTTTTCTTTGATTGAAGGTAAGGGAACTCTTCGAAAAGTTCTTGCTACAAATTATATTACTCAAGATGAAGCTCTCATCAACGAACTTGAAATCATCAATGAGATCGTTCTTAATGACAAACCAGTTTTGATTTTTGGTCCAACAGGTACTGGGAAAAGTCATATTGCAAAAACCATCCATGAGCTTATTTATGGAAATGATGACAAATTCATTGCTCTTAACTGCTCCGAGATTCCTGAGAATCTTCTGGAGTCAGAGCTTTTCGGTTATGAAAAAGGCGCTTTTAGTGGTGCCGAGAAGAGTAAGAAAGGAAAACTTGAACTAGCAGACGGTGGAACACTCTTCCTGGACGAAATTGCTACTATGCCACTACTTCTTCAAAAGAAACTTCTAAAGGCAATTGAAGAAAAGACTTTCTATCCACTTGGTAGTGAAAAATCGGTAAAGTCAAACTTTAGACTGGTTTCTGCTACATGTGAAGATCTCAAGGCCTTGGTTGCTAAAGGTGAGTTCAGAGAAGATCTCTATTTCAGAATTGAAGGTTACAATATCAACCTCAAGAGTCTTGCCAAGAGAAAGGGTGATATAGCTCTTCTAATAAAACATTTCATGAAAAAGTCCATTCGTCGTGTTGTCATTCCTGCAGATGTGATGAATGTTCTTGAAGGATATAGCTGGCCTGGAAACATTAGAGAACTTAGAAAATGTGTTGAGATGTTGCAAAGTAAGTCAGCAGGTATCATCACTCTTAAAGACTTGCCATTGAATATCCTAGAAAACTCTCATCCTTGTGAAGAGTCTAAGGGAGCTTTGGCCAGAATTTCTACAGAGAGTGTTATTGCTACAACGATTGCTCCATCTAGAAGTAATGGATCATTTGTTTCTGAAGAGCAGATCAGATATATCGCTGACAATGGTCTCAAGGCCTTTATCGAGAAGATTGAAGATGAGATGGTCGATCATTTCTACAAGCAAAACTCTGAAAAGGTTCGCCAGACTCTTCAGCAGCTGAAAATTTCCAATAGTTCTTTCTATAGAATCATGGATCGTTTAAAAGCTGAAGCTCATGGGCAACTACCACAGTAATGAAAGATCAATCTAAACTGATTCACGATATCAATTCAGGCCTGTCTTCAATCAGTCAGGCCATTGAGTTGATCGATAATGACAAAGGTAATACAGAGTTGCTTTCACAAGTAACTCCTTTGGCCCTTGAGAAAATCACTCAAGTTCTTGCCGATTGGGAAGAGCTCAAAAACCATATTCGAGAATAACCGGATACCACCACACCCAATTTTGGGTTAAAATCTCTATTGAATCCAATTTCAAGTATTTGCCAAGGAGTAGGCTTTGAAGAAGCAAATTCTCGCCATCATTATAGTAGGTTTAATTCCTGTCAGTTCATATGCTCTCGATATGCAGGAAATCAAGGAGAAACTCAGACCTCATGTCGTCAAATATCTAGGTGAAGAGACAGCAGTTAAATTTCTTGGAGCTGACCCTAATGATGTGAAGTTGCCACCTATTCCAAAGGTCGTTGAAAATGCTACCTCTACAGATGTTTATGAAGATGAAGAGGAAAAAGAGAATATACCGGCAGACAAAAGAGATGCTTACAACCAGGCGTTTGTAACTGAAGCATTTGCTGCAGTTAGAAACATGAAGGCCAATAGAAATGATATCGCCAAATGGATGAATGTTTTAACTCAAGGTGGAACAAGAGAAGGGATGTATCGTGCCCTGGTTCTCGACTCGACTTATGCTGGGCTTGAGAATTATCCCAATCCTCTTAATGATGCCGTCATTAGTTTTGCCATTGAGTTTTACACAACTTATGTCGGTAGAACGATCAAAAAAGAGTCACTCGAGAGTATCAACTTTTATACGTTGAAGAGACTAACAACAGAGAGGACTTTGGAAGTCATCGATGAACTTAGAAAGAACAAAGAAGATCTTCATAAGTGGTATGCTGTTTTCAGTGGAGATCTTGCCAAGAGATTTCCTGAAATCTGGCAAAATAAAGTCAGAAAGGAAACCAATAAGAGATTTCATTTGAATTGGGCCCAGCAAGCGCCATCACAGCACTTGAAGTCCGAAGTCATCATCAAGATTCATAAAACTCTCAATTATCTGATGAGATAAAGAAGGGGTCTTCCATACCGGTGAGACCCTTTAACAATCTTTCAACTCCAAGAGCAATTCCGGAAGGTGAGTCGAGTCCCTTTTTTAGTGACTGGTAGAGTAGGTCAGCTTCTGGAAGTTCATACCCATAAAGGTCTTTCTTTTCGATTGCCTGAGCGTCGAATCTTTTTTTCTGCTCATCAAAGTCGCAAAGTTCATGAAAGCAGTTACAAAGCTCCAGGCCTTGCAGATAGATTTCAAATCTCTCACAGACTCTTGGATCTTTGGTGCTGATCTTAGAAAGAGCTGCGAGTTGATGAGGCCATTCATAAAGTAGAAGTTTGGGATATCTTTTAAGTTCTGGCTCGATTTTGTTCAGGAAAATCAAAAAGAACAAGTCGTCGAAACTTAGCTCTTCTTTTGGAAGTGGAATTCCTTCACCGTTGTTTTCAATCCACTGTCTCAAGCTTTTGACATCAAGGTGTTCAAGGATATCGAAATTTAAAAATTCTTTAAAAATTTCCTGAACGGTTTTTCTAACCATGGGAGCTTTCATTTCATCAATGACTTCTATGCCATTGTTTTCAAGTTTCTTGCTGGCAAACTCAAGCAGCGCCTCACAGTCATCCATAATGATTTCGTAACCAGCTTTTGTTCTATACCATTCAAGCATGACGAATTGTGAGCGATGATTTTCTGAAGTGGGCTCATCACGAAAGCAATAAGAAAGTGTGAAGATTTTTTCAAAGCCTTCGGCCAGAAGGTTCTTCATGTGAAACTCGGGGGAGGTGTGAAGGTAACGTTTGAGTATCTTCTCTCCATGGGCCTGATATAAACCAAAAGGATGAATGTGAGTTTCCATTCCTGGATTGGAAACCACTGGCGGAGTCATGACATCCATGAAGCCGCGGTCACGAAAAAAATCTCTGATGACTTGCTGCAGGGTGAAGAGTGATTTCAAGTTTTGGTTCATAAGCGGTTTGTATCCAATTATTTGTTGCCTTGCAAGAACCAGTGTCAATTGATCTTTCGGGGGTCCCGTGTAATATGGGGGGACTAAATTTCAAGAGGTCACTATGGATGCACTAGTAGGTATTGTTCAATCGATTTATTCAGCAACTGGACTTGGAACGGCAACCGCCGGCGATGTTTGGGGAATTCTGGCCATTGCCTTCCTTCTCTTCTTTTCTGTTCTCAATCTTTTGGCAAAAGCGCCATCTGAGAGACATGAAAAAATTGAAGAACCAAAAACAAAACCTGAAAGTGTTCCAACTCCGGAAGTAAAAACAGAAGCTCCGACGAAAACATCTGAACCAATAATAGAAGAAGGGCCGAGCTGGGCCGAGCGTTTGAAAAAAGGTCTGGGCCAATCCCGTGAAAAAGTTTGGGGGAGATTGGGATCTATCTTCAATGGAAAGGCCTTGGATGAAGACTCCCTCGAGGAACTTGAAGAACTTTTATACGGAGCAGATATTGGACCAAAGGCAACAGCTGAGCTTATCGACGCTGTTGAGGAGAAGGCCAAGTCAGGAGACTTTTCAGCTGATGATTTTAAACAATTCCTTTTTTCTTTTCTTCACGAAAAAATGAATCCGATACAAAGTAATGTGAACCCTGATCTCTACAGATTTGACCCTGCCAAAAAAGGACAAACACAAGTCATTATGGTGGTGGGTGTAAACGGTGCTGGTAAGACAACTACGATTGGAAAACTTGCCACCAAGCTGACGCGTCAAGGTGCCAAGGTTGTGGTTGGGGCCTGCGATACTTTTCGTGCTGCGGCCGTTGATCAGTTGCAGGTTTGGTGTGATCGCTCTGGTGCTACCATGATTCGTGCTAAAGAAGGATCCAATCCAAGTGGAGTTGGTTACGAAGCTTTTCAAACTGCTCTCAATGAAAAGGCCGATTATTGTATTCTCGATACTGCCGGAAGGCTTCATACCAAAGGCAATCTGATGGACGAGCTTCGTAAGTCGAAGGAAGTCCTTAAGAAGCTGGATGAAACCGCCCCTCATCAGATTCTTTTAGTGATTGACGCCATCACAGGTCAGAATGCCATGCGGCAAGCTGAGGAGTTCCACAAAACCCTTGAACTGAACGGTTTGATCTTTACAAAATGCGATGGGTCATCAAAAGCTGGCTCAGCAGTGGCCATAGTTCAGCAGCTTAATGTCCCAATTAGTTACATTGGTGTGGGAGAGGGCGTCGAAGATCTGGACGTTTTTAATCTGGATCAGTATCTGGGCGCACTTTTGGACGTAAATACGCAAGCTCTTAATTGACCAAAATTCAGCATTGATGTAGCCTAATACTTGATATGGAAAGTATTGGAAAAGATTTAGAATTTGACGTATTGGGCTACAGAGTAAAACTGAGACCCGATGCTGATGGCTCGAACGATTCAGCTGAAAAAGTTGTCGAACTCGTTCGTAAAGAAGCTCTAAAAATTCAGGAGTCAGCTCCTGGTCTAGATAAAGGTCAAGTGGCCATTCTCGTGGCACTGAAACTCGCATCAGAAAAGATTTCTCTTGAAGATGACTTCAAAGAAAACCTCGAACAGCTTCAGCTATCAGCGAGAGACGCTCTTCAATATATTGAAGAAGTTTCTCCGACAACACTCTGATTTCTTTTTCCTCATCAGGCGGAGAGCGTATTGTCTGCTGACAAGAGGGAAACCAGAAAACTCATTCAGACGATCTACTCTGGAATCAAAGAGATCGAAAAGATTGAGTTGGATAAACAGCTGAGTTCCCGTGCGTTTGATTTTATAAAGCAACTTCGCCAAAAAAATTCTTTCCATTCAAATGATGTCCTAGGTGTCTTTTCTCCACTTGGAGATGAGCCTGATTGGACGACGGCCTTTGAAGGTTTGAGTAACACTTTCGGTTTTCCGTATTGGACGGGGGATGGAGAAATGGAGTTCAAAGGGGCCGGAATTGAAGATCTGGAACATGAGAAAAGTTTCGGAGTGAAAATGGGTGAACCTCTTTCAGATCATCCGACCGTCATTCCTTCTCTTTTTTTGGTTCCGGGAGTGGCCTTCACCGAAGCAGGAGTCAGGCTCGGTCGCGGTAAAGGTTATTACGACAGATATTTGGAAAACCATAAAGGTATAAAGATAGGACTTTGCTTCGAGTTTCAAATCCTTGAAGAGTTGCCACGGGAAGACCATGACGTTTTGATGGATTACCTGGTGACTGAAAAGAGAGTGATTTGTTGCAAGAGCTTGGAATAAACAGGAGTAAAGATGGACACATCATTGATTTTGGCATCATTGCTCTTTTTGATCCTGGGAACAGGGGTCGGTTTTTTCATTCGTCATTTGGGTGCGCAAAAAGAGCTCAAAGAAAGACAAGGGAAAGCTGACGAAATCATCGAAAAGGCAAAGAAAGATGCCAACGACATAAAGTACAAGGCCAGAAAAGAGGCCAAGGAAATTGTCGCTGAAGAGAAAAAAGACTTTGAAAAAGAAGTCACCAAACGTCTCAACGACATCAAAGGTCAGGAAAAAGGTATTGCCACCAAGGAAGCCAAACTCGAGACCAAAATTGAAGAACATGACAGAATGATCAAGACTCTTGAATCGAAAGAAGAAGAGGTCAAGAATGCTCGTGTTCGAGTTGAGTCTGAAATTGACAAGTACAAAAGACGTCAGGAAGAGATCGCGACACGTTTAAGCGAAATTTCATCCATGACAAAAGAAGAGGCTAAGCAGGAACTTCTTTCTAGAATGGAAGAAGAAGCGAAAGTCGACTTCGCCAGAGAACTAAAAAGACTCGAAGAAGAGCACAAATCTTCTGCCGAGAAAGAGGCAAAGAAAGTTATTGGAACTGCTATCCAGAGATTTGCTGGAGAGTATGTTGCTGATACGACAATTGGTACTGTTGAACTTCCATCTGATGACTGGAAAGGTCGTCTGATTGGTAGAGAAGGTCGTAACATTCGTGCTTTCGAGCAAATTTGTGGTGTTGACCTTATCATTGATGACACTCCTGAAGTTGTTGTCGTTTCATCTTTCAACGTTGTCAGAAAAGAGATTGCCAGAAGAACAATCAACAAGTTGATTGCTGACGGACGTATCCACCCAGCGAAGATTGAAGAGTTTCATGACAAGACAAAAGCAGAGATGGACAAAGAACTTCTCGACCTAGGTGAAAAAGCTCAAATGGAAATAGGTGTTCACGGAATCCATCCGGAAGTCTTGAAACTGGTTGGAGCTTTGAACTTCAGAACTTCTTATACACAAAACCAGTATCAGCATGCTCTTGAAGCCGCATTTATTTGTGGATCAATGGCCGCTGAAATGGGACTCAACGTGAAGCAGGCCAGACGTGCCGGACTTCTTCACGATATCGGAAAAGTGATCGACGCTTCTGCCGAAGGATCCCACGCCGTGATCGGTGCTGACTTCGCCAAGAAATATGGAGAGGCTCCAGATATCGTTCACGCTATCCGTGCTCACCACGATGATGAGAAACCAGAATCTGTACTTGCCCACCTGGTTGCAGCCGGGGATGCTCTTTCAGGAGCCAGACCTGGTGCCAGAAAAGCTATGATGGAATCTTACGTCTCACGTCTTACTGATATCGAAGAAATCGTAAACAGCTTTGATGGTGTTTCGAAATCCTTCGCTATCTCTGGTGGTCGTGAAGTAAGAGTTTTCGTTGAAAATGATAGAGTTGATGACGAGCAAACAGTCATGCTCTCCAGAGACATCGCCAAGAAAATCGAGGAAGAGATGTCTTATCCAGGTACCATCAAAATCACCGTTGTTAGGGAGACCAAATCAGTCGGTGTTGCGAGGTAATTCACTCTTAAAATTTGAACTCAACGTCAGTTTGAGAGAAAATAGAGAGGTCCTTAGGGGCCTCTTTTTTTTGGAGTGAATTTGGAAAAATACGCTTTGGTAACAGGATGTTCTTCCGGTCTGGGATTCGAGATGGTCAACTGGCTTCTCGATGAAGACTATGTCGTCTTTGGTGTCAGCCGTTCAGGTCTTGATATCAATAATGGAAATTACATCGATATTGTTTGCGATATTCGTGACGAGAATGAAGTTCGTGACATGGTTGAAATGGTCAATCAGAATACTTACGGTCTTCACTTGATCGTCAATAATGCCGGCATCTTTGAAATGGCCTCTTTGAAAGAAACTAGCAGCGAATCATTTCTCGATCATCTTCAGACAAATGTTCAGGGCCCATTTCATGTCTTGAAAAGTCTGGAAGATTTTCTGATTGAAAATGAAACTCACATCGTGACGATCTCAAGTATAGCTGCAAAGAAAGGCTTTCCGAATGTCTCCGCATATTGCGCCAGCAAGTTTGCTCTAAATGGTTTGGTTCAATCGATCAGAGAAGAGTGGAAAAAACTTGGAGTTCGCTTCAGTACATTGGAGCCGGGGGCAATTGATACTCCTCTATGGGACGGTGTGGAAGATTTTGATCGTGAAGATATGATGACAATAGAAGATTTTATGCACGTATTTTCCATGGTTGTAGATTCACCTTCGACCATGCAATTTCCAGAAATCAGCTTCATGCACAGAGCGGGAGTTCTCGAATGATGTCCCGTAAAGTTTTTGCTTCATATCTTGTTCCACTTATTATCGGAATGGTTGCAATTGATTTATTGAAGTTTGGTTTCTTGAATCAATTGTTTTTCATGATGGCCTTCTTTTGGCCATTTACGATGTTGTATCCCGGGTTGAGTGACAAGACTCAGCAGAACAAGTATCGCTTTTCAGCGATGAGGCTCTTTTTCTTTTTTGATTCACTTTTTACCAGATTCATCAAACCTGATTCACCATTGATTGTTCATTCAATTCTTAGAGGCTTGGCGCCAATCACACTTCTTGTGGTGGCAAAGTTGGGATCAGGGACAGGTAATATTGCCTTCATCTTTCTGGGATTTATTACGTTTGAGATTTGTCACTATGTGGTTCAAAGAGTTTTTAAAGGAACATTTCTTGAGCCTCGAACTTTTGCCAAAGCGGATCCCAATCAAATGGAAATGAAAGATATCTTGAGCCCTGAGCATTGGATTGGTGAAGAAACTAAATCCGATCGAGATGATAATTAAATTCTTCGAGATTTCTAGAACGTAAAAAATGACTTCTCATTCCTTCGGCATCATCAAAGTCTTCAAAAAGATAACGGGAGAAAGATTTGAATCTTCCAAGAATGAATTCCTCAGTAGCCGGAGTGAACTCTTTATAATTGGATTCAAGTTCATTGAAGTAGTCAACGATTCTTCCTCTACGTTCTTCGAGTAGTGTCGCTTCGTTAACGTTGGTTCCATATTCTTTATAGAGAGTCGCCAACCAAGGAGTTTTGAGTGCTCCTCTTCCTAGCATTACGGCATAACATCCTGTGATATCAAACATGGCCTCAACATCTTCTGGAGTCCAAAGATCACCGTTTCCAATAACTGGAATGTCCAGACGTTCAACAGCTCTTTTGATGAAGCTCCAGTCGGCCTGGCCTTTATAAAGTTGATCTCGAGTTCTTCCGTGGATTGTGAGAGAGTCGACTCCACATTCCTGAATGGTATCTAGAAGTTCATCGAAATTATCTGTGTTTTTATAACCAATTCTGATCTTTACAGAAAAATGATGAGAGAAGCCTTCACGGATAACTCCAAGAATTCTTCTAAGTTCCACGAGGTCTTCAAGTAGATAGGCACCCCCTTTGTGAGCATTCACTTTTTTAGAGGGACAACCAAGATTCAAATCAAGGTGATTGATTGGAAGTTTACTGATGACCTCCACCGATTCTTTAGTCTGGGCCCTGGCCGTTGTGAGAATTTGATAACCTGTTTGTGAAAGAACAGCAGGGTTTTCAAGAACTCTTTGTCCAATGTGTTCAGCGTAACGGGATTCCTGGTAGTAACCCTGAGTCGGAACTCTTAAAAAATCGGTATGATAATAGTCCCATTCTGGATAGAGATCCTTGATAGTCAGACGATAGGTTTCATCTGTCACACCTTCCATCGGTGCGAAGAGCAGTGAACCTTTTAAATAGGGCATAGTTTTGGCCGGCATGGGCCATTTTTAGACTAATTGTGTCAATGTGTCCATACTTCATTGTTGGTCCTAATTATGATAGCTAGATGGGAATGGAAATTGCGCTTTTGATAGTAGTAGGTGAAATCACTGAAGTCTCTTGTCGAGTCTGGATGCAGAAGCGATCGGAAGATGGACCTTTGAACGGGAAATGGGAATTTCCTGGTGGCAAAGTTGAACCCAAAGAGTCTGCCGCTATGGCCGCGATTCGTGAGTTCAAAGAGGAAGTAGGCTTATCTATTAAAGAAGTTGAAAGAGTTCGACCACTGACTATTGTTTCTCATCAATATCCAGATCGCAAAGTGAACTTGAATGTTATGACATGGTTCAAACCGGGGATTGAAATTGAAGGGCCTGGCAAGTGGCAGGAACTAGAACTTTCAACCGGTAAACTTTTGAGCGGAGATGAGTTTCCAGAAGCAAACCAAGTTATTCACGAAAGACTTTGTGACTATATCAATAAACAGAAAAATTATCTGGACTACGTATGCTCGATGTAAAAAACGTTGTTGAATATTTTCTTCTCTCACTTCCTTTTGGGCTGACCCTGTTTTCAGTTCTGGCCAGTTCAAAGATGACTGGTGTGGGCTTCATTAAATTGGTGGCTTCAATTTGCTTTGTTGCTCTCGCCCTCGCTGCAGGAACACATGCAGCTGTTGCTCACTGGAGTTCACCACAGGGAATTGTTTATCTTATTTTGCTCGGCTTGACCGGAATCACTTATGCTTTTCATAAAGATGAGCGTTCATGGTTTATGTGGCTGATTTGGGTGATACAGATTGTTCTCTACTGTTACGTGCTTTTAATGTTCCATAATTTTTATATGCCTATCGTGCTCTTCTTTTTGAGCTCGACACTATTAATGGGCGTTATTACCTACTCAATGGTTCTTGGTCACTGGTACCTGGTGGTACCAAAGTTAAGTGAAAAACCATTGGCCGTTGGAATGGTTATTACTTGGGTGGTTCTGGCCCTCAAAGTGGTCTATGCAGCTTGGTTTGTTTCTTCGAATATGGAGTTCTTTGAAAGCGGGACTACCAAAGGCGCAGGGTACATGTTCAACTGGGTTATGTTGACGATGCGTGTTGGATGGGGGTATTTGGTTATAGGTGTAATGAGTTGGTTTGGTTGGAGATTGATCAGAATGAGATCAACTCAAAGTGCCACGGGAATCCTCTATGCCATGACCTTTTTTGTTCTGGCCGGGGAGCTGGTCTCAACCTATCTCTATTTTAAATACGGAATGAAAATATGATGGAAGTAACTTTAACTTGTGAAGAATGCGGTTCAGGTGTCCATGTCACTCCAAATATGGCGATTAAAGATGCTGAATGTGACGTTTGTCATCACCACCATCCGGTGACATTCACAGCTAAAGATGAGGCGAGTGAGCTTGAAACCTGTCCCTGCTGTCAAAGAAAAGACTTCTACAAACAGAAGGACTTCAATCGAAAAATTGGTGTAATTCTATTTGTGATCGCTGCGATCACTTCCATCTGGACATACGGAATCAGCTTTATCGTCCTTTACGTTTTTGATTTCGTTCTCCACCGCTATCTTCCTGAGATTGCTATTTGCTATAAGTGCAATTCGATCTTCAGAAATGTGGCCAATATTGATGATCTCCACGGCTTTAACCATGAGATGAACGATAGAATTATTTATGCTGACCACGATTTTCAGGGGAAGCAATTAGAGCACTGAGCTCAAATAGTTGAAAATACATACTAAATAAGGTATGTTTTGAATAATTAATGTTGTATAATAGCTAGATGACCGGCAACTGAGATATAGTTAAAAGGTCATAGGCAGCCAACGGCCGCCGATTTGTTCAACCTTACCAGGAAAGGACTTATAGAACCTCCGTCTGACTATTGTTTTTTGAAAGTATTCAAAGAGCACCAAATAATTACCCCACAAATTTATAACAAGGACTTGGCCGCATGGACCCCATGACGGGAGTTGAAGCATTTTCCACATTGGAAGCTGTTTCTCTTATTGTCTGTTTTATTTCTTCTGGTTTCTTTTCAGGATCGGAAGCCGTACTTATGTCTGTTGGTGTGGACCGCGCCAAACAATTGATTGAAGAAGGTGGCTCGAAAGGAAATGCTTTCAAGTTCATGATTGAAAAGCCTTCCGAAATGCTGACCACAATTCTCGTCGGTAACAACGTTGTGAACATCTGGGCCTCGGCCTTGACAACGACAATTGCTGCCAGAGTTTTTGCAAGTGATGCAGTTGGTATCTCTGTAGGGATCACCACCATCATCATTTTGATCTTTGGTGAAATCATTCCAAAAACTTTCGCTAGAACTCATGCTGAGAAGCTTAGTTATCCAGTGATCAGGACTCTGCAGTTTCTTTATTATATTCTGTTTCCGATCATCAAGCTTACCGTTGTGATCATTGAAGCTGTCCTTGGGAAAAATGCCCAGCTTACGGGACGACTTGTGACTAAAGACGATCTTGAGTACATGATTAACAGAGCTGAAAAAGAAAAGACCATGGACTCCAAGCAGCTCGATATGTTGAACTCGATTCTTGAGTTTCCAAAGATCAAGGTCAAGGACATCATGATCCATCGCCAGAAGGTTAAATACATCGACAAGCAATCTTCTATCGAAGAGATTCTTGCTTTGGTTCAGGCCGACGTTCACAGTCGTTATCCTGTTTCCGATGGTGAAATTGATAATATTCTTGGCTTCCTTCACGTCAAGGACCTTGCTTTTGTTCAAGATAAGAGCAACTTTGATATTCAAAAACTTCTTAAAGAGCCATTCTTTGTTTATGAACACATGAAGATTCAGGCGGTCTTCGATCATATGAACCGTAAGAAGGTTCACCTTGCTCTAGTTAAAGATGAAAACGGTTTGATTGTCGGCATCATCACTCTCGAAGACATCATTGAAGAGATTCTTGGTGAGATTCAAGATGAGCACGATATCGAAGAAGAAGACGTCAAAAAAGAATACGAAGAGATGGACCTTGAAGTGGGGATCATTGTTGAGGGAACCATCACACTTCGCGACCTTTATAATGACTATGACATCAAGATTCCATTAAATGATAATTACTCGACTCTGGCAGGATTCATTCTGGATATGCTGGGGAACAACTTTCCTGAAGAGGGACAGATTATCGTTTGGGAAGGTCTGACTTTCGAACTTGAAAAAGTTGATGAGTATGAAATCAGGGAAGTTCGAATTCGTGATGTAGATGGTGAAAAACACATTTTCTCAAAAAGTCGTGCCCATGAGGACATTGACGAAGAAGACGAAGATGATAAGCCTTTGACTGGATTCACCAAGACCGAAGTCACCAAGTAGTGTAACATTCAAACTGAATTCTTCACTTATGAACAAACCGCTTTTGAGGAGTTGAAGTGGAAGATAAGATTTATCCAATTGCCATCGTTGGTGGTGGTTCCGCGGGAACCATGGCAGTTCTTCGAACTGTTCTCAATAATGATGAAACCCTATTCTTTCCTGGAAGTGGAAGGGATAAAAAACGTTCTCGAGCTTTCTGGGTAAGCAAAGTGGAGAATATGCCAGGTCATCTTGGATATAAAAAAGGGATTGAAGATCCGAATCTTGAAAGCCTCAAATGGCTTTCGACTGGCGAATATAAAGATAAATTCCATTGGCTCAAAGGTCGTGGTGTTACAGAAATTAAAAAGCTTCCCAATGGAACATTTTCCCTGACTGATTCAAAAGGTGAGCATTACCGGGCTCGTTTTATCATCCTTGCGACAGGAGTAATGGATGTGCAGCCTGAAATTGATGGGTCTATTGCACCAATTCTTCCTTACGCCAATGTTCAAATTGTCGACTACTGCATCCGTTGCGATGGCCATCACACCAAGGGAAAGCATGTGACTGTTTTTGGTCACGACGATGATGCCGCTTGGGTAGGTGCCATTCTCCATGAAAGATATGATTGTCCGATTCATCTTTTGACCAATGGAAAGGAAGAAGCGTTTGGTGAGGACGGGAAGAGATTGATTAAGGCCTACAACTTCAAAATCTCAACTTCTCCGGTGAAAAAAGTCAGAGGGAATCATAAGGAACTTTTACTTGAAGGTTTTGATCTTGAAGATGGTTCAACTATTGAAACTGATTTCAGTTTTATTTCTCTTGGAATGATTGTTTACAATGAACTTGCTATGTCCCTTGGAGTAGAAGTTGATAACAGAGGTTTCGTGATCACTGATGTAAAAGGGCAGACTAACGTTGAAGGCGTTTATGCCGCAGGTGATTTAAGGGCAGGAGTCAAAAAGCAAATCTATACGGCCTGGGATACAGCAGTGGATAGCGCAGATCACATCAACGGAATTCTTCGTCGAGAAAAAAGAAACAAGGCTTATCAGGAAGCTGGCATCAAGATTTAAGAGGCTCGATTACAACGTTACCATTTACTTTAGTACGGCAGGACAAGCGAATGGTTTTACCTTTGACGTGATCCTCTCCATACTTTTGATTGTATTCGGTGATCAGACTATCGATGGTGTTTCTTTCAATGGCCGAAGGTGGAGAAAGGTTCTCAATTCCTTCCAATATTTCGACACGACATGAACCACATGAACCGGCGAGACAACCGTGTGGGAGAGTGCATCCCTGACGATCGAGTCCATCGAACATCAACTCCCCTTCATTAACTTCGAAGCTCTGCTCCGAAGTGGTCGTGTTTTCGGCGGTTTGGGCGTTTTTAACTGACACAGTGGGCATACTACTTTTATCCCCTAAGACTTAAGATTTCGGCGATTTTACGCACGTCTCTATAAAGTTTACCTTAACTTTCGAGCATGTGAAGAAAAAGTTTCGGGAGGAATAAATGATTAGTTTTGAGCGACTGTACGCTGATGGACATGAGGAAGTGGTCTTCTTTTCTGACCCTTCATGTAACCTCAAGGCCATTGTAGCTATCCACAATACAGTTCTTGGGCCAGCTCTTGGTGGAACCAGAATGTGGACTTACAAAAATGAAGATGAAGCCATTGAAGACGTTCTTCGTCTTTCAAAAGGGATGACTTATAAAGCTGCGGTGTCCGGGTTGAACCTGGGAGGCGGTAAAGCTGTCATCATTGGCGATCCAAACAAAGACAAGTCTGAAGCACTTTTCAGATCATACGGGAGATTCCTAGAGTCTTTGAACGGAAGATATATCACAGCTGAAGATGTGAACATCGGTGTAGAAGACATTGAACATGTATTCACTGAAACTTCCAACGTTGTCGGTGTTGCTAAAATTCACGGTGGTTCTGGTGATCCTTCTCCTTATACTGCACTCGGTGTATTCAGAGGAATGGAAGCTTCATGTCTTAAAGTTTATGGAGACAGATCTGTTAAAGGTAAAGCTGTTGCTCTTCAAGGTTGTGGAGCTGTAGGTAGAAACCTTGGACGTATCTTGAATGACCATGGAGCGAAAGTTTACTTCGCAGACATTAATGAAAATAATATCGCAAAATTCAAAGAGATCGTTCCGCATGCTCAACAAGTGAGTCCTGATGAGATCTATGACGTTGATGCCGATATCTATGCACCATGTGCACTTGGTGCTTCAGTTAACGATGACACTATCGACAGATTAAAGTGCAAGATCATTGCTGGAGCTGCCAACAATCAATTGAAAGAAGATAGACACGGTGTGATCTTGAGAGAGAAAGGGATTCTTTATGCTCCTGACTACCTCATCAACGCTGGTGGTTTGATGAACGTTTCAATCGAATTTGAAGGTTGGTCTGATGGTAAGGCGACAAGAATGGTCGACACCATTTACGATACAACTTTGAAGATTTTCAAGATTTCCGATGACCAGGATATTCCTGTTCACAAGGCAACAGACATTCTTGCTGAAAGCCGTATCGAATCGATCAAGAAAATCAAAGGGAAACACCTTGGTGGAGCTCTTGCTGCTCACAGATTCCCTGGAAGAAAATCACAACAATAAGCCTGATATTACAGACTTGAACGAAAGCCCTACTCTTTAAGTAGGGCTTTTTGTTTTTACCCAGATTGCTCCGGTAAATGCTGCAGGGGTACTACACGCAATTTAGAGAAGTTAGAATAGAGTGGTGAAAAAACTATGGACCCTTTTCACATTCATAGCTCTTTTGGTTCTGACTTCAATTCAGGCCAAGGCTGAAATTGGTTTCGAAGATGCTTCGACTCCGGAGTTTGCCGTATCTGGTAGAGCTCTCGCCATGGGAAATGCTTTCGTTGCGAAAGTCGATGACCCTTCTTCTGTTTTTTATAATCCAGCTGGTCTTGGAACTGTTAGGAAAACAACTTTTCACCTCAGTAATTTTCACGCTGAAACGAATAAAGGTTGGATGCAGGCAACAACGGGAGGAAAAGCAGGAAGTGTACCTTCGACTTTTCCAAAAGGATTCAGTCTCGATGGAACACGTGAAGTTCTTCTCGAAAACAGAGGACGAATTGCTCATAGTCGTTTTCATTTGATGCCAAACCTTACGACTCGATATTTCTCATTGGGTTATCTTTATTCTAAACAGCAACGTGCCTTCATTGATGATGGAGATGCCGCTCTCTTTGAATATGCCAAGCGAACAGACTCCGGTCCTTATGGAGCGCTCAACCTTTCCCTTTTCGGCGGGATCATGAAGTTTGGGATTACTGGTATCTGGCTTAAAAGAGATGAGGCGTTTGGTGATGTTGATAAAGATACGGCCATCACACTTCAAAAGGAAGACATCAAATCTGGAACTTCGTGGCAGGTGATATCAGGTTTCAAATTCACCATGCCAATCAGTTGGCTTCCAACTATTGCAGTCAAAATGAACAATTCATTTGCTCAAGACTTTTCGACTTCAAAAGGTTCGGCAGGGCCACCAGAAGAAATCAAACAATCTATCGATGCCGGTTTTTCTTTAACTCCACAAATTGGACGAGTGATGCGCGTTCATATGGAGGTCAATTATAAAGACTGCACTGATGAATACACTGAAGTTTCAACCGGAAGAAAAATTACTGCTGGAGTCGAACTTGATATAAAGCGAACTGTCTTTTTACGTTTTGGTTACGGAGATGGATTCGGTTCGGCAGGAATTGGATTCATGACCTCGAAGCTGCAATTTGATCTCACCACCTACGCAGTTGATACCACCACCAGTGCATTTAGAGGTGAAGAGGACCGTCGCTTCTCCATAACCGTCAGTTCAGGAATTCTTTAATCTAAAATCAATGATTTACTGTTAAGCGTTGGCCGTCTTTTTTTACAGACAGGAGCGTGTTTTGTATATTTTTTCAAATTATTTCAGTAATTTGATGCGAAACGCAAAACCTAAGGGATATACCAATGCTTGAAGAAAGTGCAAGTGAAACCAAAAAAACCTCTAAGAAGGTCATGGCAAAAAAAGATGTGAACGTTGTTTACGAAAACAAACTTAAAATTGCCAAGAAGTATGGACTGACCAAAGAAGATCTCGTGGCCATGCTTCGAAACGTTTACGTTTCAAGAAAGTTGGATGACACAGAAATTCAAATGAGAAAGCAATCAAAGGCCTTCTTCCAGATTTCGGGAGCTGGACACGAAGGGATCCTTTCTGCTGCAGCAAAAGTTTTAAAACCAAAACATGACTGGTTCATCTGTTACTATCGTGATCGTGCACTTTGTACAGGTCTTGGAGTGACTCCATATGAAATGCTTTGTCAGGCGAATGGAAATGAAGGTGATACTTCAAGCCACGGTCGTCAGATGCCTGCTCACTGGGGAAATGTGAACCTCAACATCGTCAACAAGTCATCTTGTACAGGAACTCAGTTCCTTCAAGCTGTGGGACTTGCTGAAGGTGGTAGGTACTTGAAGCAACTCAAAGAAGAAGGTGTCGATCTTGAAGGTCGCACTTATGAAGACGATGAAATCATCTACGTCTCAACTGGAGATGGGACAACTTCACAGGGAGAGTTTTGGGAATCACTCACAACTGCTTGTGTAAACAATCTTCCAGTTCTTTATATGGTTGAAGACAATGGTTACGCCATTTCTGTTCCAACAGAAGTTCAGACTCCTGGTGGATCAATCTCTAAAGCACTGGCGAATTTCCCAGGTCTTAAAGTTTATAAGTGTGACGGTAATTGTCCGGTTGAATCATTCGCGACAATGACCGAAGCAGCTAAATATATCAGAAGCAATAGAGGACCGGTTCTTGTTCACGCCAATGTGACAAGACCATACTCACACTCTTTGTCTGATGATCAGACCATGTACAGAACCAAGAAAGAACTTGAAGATGAAAAGAAAATAGATGTTTTCAATTCATATCCTGAGTTCCTTGTTGGAAGTGGTGTGATGAAACAAAAAGAAGTCGACACTCTTCTTGAAGAAGTAACAGCTGAAGTGAGAGAGGCCATGCAAAAGGCCATCAACACACCTTGGCCGGATGTTTCAACTTCAACAGATCACGTTTATTCAATGGATGTTGATATCTCTGGAGCC
>JBFEVX010000024.1:0-37881 GCA_041546685.1 Bacteriovoracaceae bacterium
AAATATACCACGTATTGATCAAAGTTGATTTCATGAAATTTGCCACAACCATCATGACTGGCACGATAAAGAAGACAAACGCAACACGATGAAAAGCAAAAATAGTTAGAGAGTTCACTCCAATCCAATGCAGAAGCGGAACCTTCAAAGAGAACCCTTTCTTTTCAATAAAAAGAAAAGACGAAAGAACCATTAACTGTACACCCAAAATACTTAGTAGTCCGAGGATATCATCGGCCAGATCATGCTCAGTTTCAAAGACATCCATGAAATTTACTGTGAACTTCTCTCCCCAAATCACCCATACCATCAGAAGAACAAAACCTATGACAAATTGCCAGAATTCCCGCTTGAATCCCCACTCCTCTTTTTGAGAATTGAGCCATCCAAGGATGAAGCCCATACAACCACTGGTGAGAAAATAATGGATCTGAGCATCCAGTTCATATTGGGCGTGAACATTTTCCTGCATCCAAAACTCAAAACCACCACTCTCATACCAAGAGTCAGGGGCCAACCATTTGGCGAAACTCAATACAAAAAGAGCTATGACACCTTTAATCCCAAAATAACGATAGAATATAGCATTCAATGCGAGAATAATCATCCAGCTCATGATGGGATAAAAACTGATGGCCTCTCCAAAATTTGGTGCGACCATAACATTTTCCATCACAAAAAAAACATAGAGCAACCCAAAGATTTTGAGTTTGTCAGTGAAGACTGACTTAAATTCTTCCTGACTTCTTTTGGCGAGATTGAACGCGGCTAAAGTCAGATATACCTGACTCACCCAAGGTGTGAAAAACCATGCTGCCCAGTGAGAGAAAAAGTCCACGGGTAAATTGAAACCAATCATGTGCTTGTGAGACAGATAGTTCTTCTCAAGTACTCCCGTCTCACGAAAAAATTCCACATACCAAATGTTGAGGTAATAAGCGAAGTGTTGCCACAAGGCCAAGAAGATGAAAAATCCTCTCAGAAGGTCAAAATTTACAATTCTTGAGTCGTCCTGACGCAAAAAAGCCTTCTCCCTTTGAAGTGTAGATATTTAATATTCTACAGGAAGAAGGCTTTGCTTTAAATCATTTAATGTTTATCAGAGACCTGAATCAATGTTCTTTTTTCTCTTTCTAAGAAGCTTGTCATAGTTTCTGATATAAGATCTGGTGATGATCTTCCAAAGAGTATCACCTTCTCTATTTTTCTTATAATCCTCTGGGTTCTGGTCACGATATTCGACGGCCTCTGCCAGTCTGTCTTGAGCCGCAGACATTTCAGAACTCATTCCACCGCCGTCTGAACCACTTCCACCGCCAGTATTGTAACTCAGATCATAATTCGGTTTTGGAATGTTGATCCCTCCAGCTCCAGCACCATTATTACTACCAAGATTACCGCCACCCATCAGGTCGTTTCTATTGGTCTTACCAGCAGCATTTTGTCCTGCGCCACCAGCTCCAAGTCCGGCTCCAGCAAGTCCGCCTGTTCCAAGAGAAGCGACAGATCCGCTTCCAGTTGGATTATTAAAATTTGAAACCATTGCCTTTTGAGCATTGAGAAGTTGATCAGCTCTGGCAGCTCCGACTGCCTGTTTGAATTTCTCCATTTGATCAAGCTGTTTCTTTCTTATCTCTCTTAGTCTCGATTTGGCCTTGGCGGCACCTTGAAGACCTGAATCTCCTCCACCATCAGAAACATTACCTCCAGAAACATTTCCACTGTTTCCTTCACCACCTCGGTTACCTTTGAAGGCCATGTTCCCACCAGAGCCTCCTCCGTTTCCTGCGCCGAGATCGAATCCTCCAGCGTAATTAACTGAGTTATTTAGAAGGTCATCCATTCCATCAAAGAGGCCATTACCTGAAACCTTATCGACAACAGCTCCTTCGAGTCTGGTTGCCATCATTCTATTACAGTCTCCCGCAATGGTTCCTTCAGGAGTCCCACCTCCAGCTTCAACATACTTGGCACATGTCATTTGCATATTTTGAAGCTGCGGCTTGAGTAGTTTGTTGTTGATGTCATTGACGTTACCAACATTGACGGCGGCTTTGTTCCCCATTGTATTGGAAACTAGCTCAAGATATGAAATAAACCCTGGCATTGGATAAGCAATCATGCCTTCTTGTGCTAGACGTGGCCACACCCAGTGAAAGTCATAAGTGTAATCACTGAAATTCTTCATATCTTTGTCGAGTTTATTGATATCTCGTTTCATTTTGGCAGCTGCTCTTGGTGAATTGAAGTACCATGTCTTATCACCATGAGTTACTGTGTGCGCAGACTTGCCACCACTACAATCCCCACCAGGATTAGGAAGATCACAACGACCGATATCACTTGAGAAAACACCTTCATCAAGGATGTACTCCATTGCCTTTTCTTTAATTTCCTTTTTCATACTATCAGTCACTTTATAATAGTCCTTCAAAGGCATCTTGAATTTAGGAACCATGTGTCCGACTTGAAGAGCATCGATGAAGATACGTTTCAGGTAACCCTGCCCTTGTCTCCCACTTGGCTTCCTACTCGAATACTTGCTCACTGCATTTGTGTATGCAGCATTGAAGTAGTCAGTAAACTTTGAATTGTCTTTGATAAGCTTCGACTTCTTCACACCTAGTGGAATAAATGGATCGACAACATATCTATCTTTCTCATCATGCTTGATAACCAGAAATTTTTTCAAACAACCATTACCAGATACATAAGCATTACAAACTTTACTATATGGGACATGGAATTCACGGTTGAAGTCCGTACAGTAGGTTTTCTTACCACACTTATAGGCCCTAGTTGACTTATCTTGAATCAAAGGAGCTCTCGATTCCCAAGCACCTTTCATAGCACCAACCAGCCACATACCGGCACTACCAAGAGAGGCACCACCAGCGATGATTCCAAAAGAAACCCAGATCCCAGGCCACGCGACCAGTGAAGCAAGACCTGCAACGATACCGACGACACCGGCAACGACAATAGCCGCTTGCTCCATATTCATACTTTCAGGAGCGTAACTTCCTCCCTGAACCTGGTAACCAGAAGTTGCCATTGTCCAGTTATAGATCACTTTCTTCTTAACTTCGTTACTTCCCCAATCATTACTATTCGCCCATGATGCCAACTCTGTAAGACCTTCAAAGACTCTGGTATTTTGAATACTCATCGCCCCTTCAATCTCAACTACAAGCTCCAGCCATCTGACCATCAAAGCTTGCGATTTAATACCAGAAGCATCACCTGAATAATCGTCATCAGTCATATTCGGGTTTGAGTTTCTGTAATCGATATAAGCTTGATACTCATTAGGACACTGCTCTTGGAATGTTTCCTGAATATCTTTTTCAAGTTTTGTGTAACCTTGTTTATCCCAACAAAGACACTGAAGTCTTTTCGACTGGACCGTGAGGTCTTTAAAAATGGCATGACGATTATCGCGATGTTCTTTCGCAACCGTTCTCATCCTTTGATAGACGTTTGTTTTTGATTTGTTTTTATCTTCTCTCCAGAAGTCTTCAATTCCTTCACCGAGGACCATGTACTCAAATGCCATAAGGGCCATTTCCATCCCAATTGCATTATTGATACCACCAAGTCCGTTTCCATCTTTACCGTAGTCTCTTAAACGAATGAGATAATCTGCCTTCAAATCAATTTCACATGTATCGAAGTTAGAACCTTCTCTAACATTGAACTCACCAAGTTTGTGATCCTTATACTTGGCATCTTTATTAAGACCACCAGGAGTTGGCCCAGAATAATACTGTTGCATCATCAACTTATTTTTAAGTTGCTGATCATTTTGAACTGCAGCTTTCGCCTTTGCTGTTTCAGCAGCATTGGTTGCTGCGGCAGCAGCTTTAACTGGATCCACCGTTGGCTGTGGAATCGCAGGAAGAAAAGCATTGGCTTCGCTTATAAAGAAGGAAGCAACTAATCCAAGAATTGATTTTTTCATAGGAAACACCTTGACTTGTGGAATGACAAACGGAGGCATCTCTCTTCTACACTTCTTCGAATCTGGGTCCTTATATAGACCTTCGCAACACTTCTGACCACGCTTGGGTTCAATCCCCTGCCCGACACAGTTTTTACACTGAAAATTACTTACACATTTCCCTTGATTACATTTGTTTGAACAACACTGATCATTAGATGAACACTGGCTGCCATTTTGAGTACACTCATTGATTCCAAGCAGACCTTTATTGAATGGAAGACATTCACCTTCCCCACAAACCGGGTTCTTGTCACAAGCTGCTCCAGCTTTACCTGGTCTGAAACATCTTCTTACAGCGGCACAAACTTTTTTATCTTTTTCAAGTCCATCAACACACTCACCAGAACAACAATCACTGTCGGCCTTACATTCATTTCTAAAGCGCTTACAGTTATTCATTGGCTGCCATGCTCTTTCAGGAACTGCGGCACAAACAAGACCGGCACAGCAACCCCAATCGTTACATTGCTTACCTTCCTGAGTACATTGAAGCTTGGTATTCTGAATCTTGTCGAACAACTTCTTGAACAATCCTCTGAGCGCCTCTTCGATTTGGGCCTGACTCATATTCTTTGAATCTCTTTCAAGTTTCTCGTAGGCATTTCTGATTTCAACCAATTCTTTTCTGGTGATTTCCTCGGCCTGAAATGTTTCATACAAGGCCTTCATCACGACAGGTTTAAATTTGGAAAGATCGATCTTGCCGTCGTTTTCTTTTTTGTGTTCTTCCAATCCCATCTCGGCATCTTTCATGATGAAGTTCTTATCTTCGTCATCGACACCTGGACGCTCAAAGGTACTTCCGCCATTAATGTTCGTCGGCGCAAATTGAGCGAAGGAGGTTGAGGTAAAGATCAGTGAGACACATACGATCCAAAAAAGTTTTGTTTTCATGGTACTACCCAAGTTGTTCAAGTTGTTGTCTTTTCATTATATGTTGATGCAAGGACCACTCAAAACGATGGAAATAAGTGGTCAAAATCTTTATCCAATTAATTCAACAACTTACACGAGCTCAAGGGCCATCCCGTAAGTAAGCGTGATTCTGTTATCGTAAGTCTCTAGATTACAGTAACTTAGCTCTCCAACCTACGAGGAAAATTTTTATTTTTTTATTGTTAAACATATTATATTTAAAAACCACCGCCTCATGTTCTAGCCAACTGCAATAATTTCAAATATTTGGGAGCGAAACTTCAGACAGGCCTTAGAGATTGATCAGAACTCTGTTAAAACGTAAAGATTTCAAGGGGGTATGTGACATCTTGTATTTCGATTGATATTGTTTGGGAGCATTAATTTTACGGGGTCCATCATGAAACACATTGCTCAAACACTATTTGTTTTTGCCTTGGCCATCAGCGCCAGTGCATCTGAACTCGACAGCTTCTCTGGACGTTATGACTGGAAATTAAAGGACGCATCAAAAGTCATTAATGACAAGGCCAATGAATCAATCGAAATTGCGCTTGGTAAGGCCAATAAAAAATCCAATACCTGTTCAGAAAAGAGACTCTACAAAGAACTTCGAAAGTTTTTCAAAAATCACTATCAGGGAGAATTTGTTCCCTTCATTTTGAAGTCAAATAAGATTGATAAAATTCAAACCAAATTCGACAACACTGTATATCGTGACTTCAAATGGTACGAAGCTTTTTCTTTAGCCGCCGTTAAGAGACTCTATAAAAACTCTGCAGCTTACGCTCTTAATATGGGCGGTATCTTTATCGGTACAGACAAGTTTGAACATATGTTTGGGAGAGGATTCAAGTATTTTGAAAGCTTCTATCTTGAAGGAAAATCGCTACGCTACGTTCTCAAACTAGGTGAGAACTCAGAGAAGTTTTTCCTTGGTGCTCAAACCACAGGTGTCTACTCTCAAGGAGATCTCGCAGCGAATTTCAATGGCATGAGATTTTGGAATGACATGCTCCTTCTTCGCCCTGATGTTCTAGGGCGTCCGGCCGGACCATATATTGAATGCCAGGAAGACAAATGGGTCCAAGTCAAAAAACTCGACTTCAATCATTACATCGACCTCTCTTTCGACGAGGCCACCAACTGTTCAAAATTCAGAAACAAGAAGCTTTTGAAAAAAGTCATGAACAGAATTGATGAGCTTGAAAGTGAAACCGGTAAACCTCACCACTGCCCTTTTGTTCCTGAGAATCTTACAGTGCTCGAAGAAAAATATGGGTCGACTATTGGTGAGTCTATACTCAATTTCAAAGGGCATGGCTCTCTCGAAGACGAGTAATCGACGCAAAGCGACTGTCAACTCAATAAAAAATCTGTATGATAGTCACTCACATTCAGCATGAAACAAGGATGATATAATGCGCAAAGACAGAAAGATTCTGGCAAACGTTGATCTTAAGTCGGAAGACTTTTCAGAGACAAACACCCTCAAAACTATAAAGAACTCCAAGGTTGTGAAATCCAACTTTGAATTGGTTGATATTCCAAGTCTCATAGTCCAAGACTCCAACTTAAGCTCTTCTACTTTCAAAAAGAGTCGTCTTTCACATAGTGTCATCACGAAGAGTAATCTCTCTAAGGCCAATATGGAGTGGACAAACTTCTCCCACACCAATCTGGTCGATACAAATTTCAATCAAAGCAATTTCCAATGCGCCACTTTAGAGAATTCTGAACTGGAAAAATGTAAATTGGAAAAGGCCGATTTTAGATGGTCAAACCTAAGAGGTTTGAGATTCATTCAATGTAATCTCAGAGAAGCAGACCTTTGTGATGCCAACATGAAAGATGCGAAGCTGATCAATTGTAACTTGAAAGGAGCGAGGTTCAACCTCAACACAATTCTTCCTTTCTCAAGAGAAGCTGCTTTCAATCAAGGAATGATCATGGTCCCTCTCTCTTAAGAGAGGGCCTTCTTACACCTTTCCAGAAGAACTTCTTTCGGAGTCAAACTCACTAGAACCTTCAGATCAGGTCCGTGATTTTGCCCGGTTAAAACAACTCTTGTCCCCATAAAGAGTGGCTTACCTTTGATCTTCAATTCTTTTTTCAGATAATCCATCCACTCTCCGACTTTCTCTTCTGAAGGAGAATCCCCTTCAAGTGAATTCAGCTCACCCTCAAGGTATTTGGCAATCGATGGGGTTGTTTCCCAAGAAAGTGCGTCTTTATAATCGTCGTCATTTGAGACTGTTCCCTCAAAAATAAGAGGAAGCTTTTCCGTAATCTCACTCACCAATTGGATCTTATCTACAAACAAGGTCGCGAATGTTTTTCTCCACTCATCAGTTTGTTTGAAGTAAGGACTGTCGGTTGGAATCACTTTCTCAAACCAGGTAACTTGCTCCTCTACAGGCAGAGCACGAAGGTGTTGTTCATTGAAGAAATTCAACTTCTTGATGTCGTAAAGCGCCGGAGATTTTGAAAAACGGCTAAGATCAAACGTTTCTCCAAGATCATTAATCTCAAAAATATCTTTCTCCTCTGGATGTGACCAACCAAGCAAACAAAGATAGTTAATTAGTGCCTGAGGAAGATAAAATTGTTCGCGATATTGGCTGACTGAAGTTGCACCGTGACGTTTGGAAAGCTTCTGTCTATCTTCACCAACCAAAAGTGAACAATGAGCAAACTCAGGAACGTCAGCACCAATGGCATCGTAGACCATTAACTGTCTGACAGTATTATTGAGATGTTCCTCGGCTCGAATGACATGAGATATTTTCATCAAGTGATCATCAATCACACAGCAGAAGTTATAAACAGGAAGGCCACTGGACCTGATAATGACAAAGTCACCAACCATGTCTTCAGGAAAAGTCACCTCTCCACGAACCAGGTCTGTGAAACTCCATTTTTTTCCAGGGTTCTTGAAACGGATGACGTATTCTTCTCCAGCTTCAATCTTCTTTCTGGCTTCATCTAAAGGAAAGTCACGATACTTTCCGTGATAGGCATGAAAAGGAATTTTTTCTGCTTCGGCCTTGGCGGTGAGTTCATCCAATTCTTCTTGTGTCAAAAAACAAGGATAGGCCTTCCCCTCTTCGATCAGATCCCAAGCATATTTCTTATAGGTTTCAAGTCTCTCTGATTGTCTATAAGGTCCAAATCCACCATCTTTCCCTGGACCTTCGTCGTAATCGAGTCCTACCCATTTCAAGTCAGCAATCTGGGATTCCTCGTACTCACGTTTGCTTCTCTCCTGGTCAGTGTCTTCAATGCGCAGAATAAATTTTCCGCCAGTCGCTTTGGCGTAAAGATAACTGTAAAGAGCGGTACGGGCCCCACCAATGTGGAGATAACCTGTTGGACTAGGAGCAAAACGGACTCGAACGGACATATGACCTCGCTGACTTGTGTTTTAGAGTTTTTAGCATTACGTTGCCCGCATGACAATTTCCAATGAAGATCTTGAGATAATAACGCAGCAACTTGGCAGGGTTCCAGAAGGTGTCCAGGAGATCCCAATTCGGGGCAAAGATGGTCGTCCAGTGGTCATCAGGGTGCGCTCTATGGTCAGAGGAAAGCCTTTTCCCAACCTTTATTGGCTCACTGATCCGATCCTCAAAAAAGAGATCGACAAACTCGAGGCCTCGGGAATCATCAAGAACCTCGAAAATGTCATACTCAAAGAAGATGAGAGCTTCAAAGACCAGCTGATTCAAGACCACAAGAACTATATTAAACTTCGCCTTATTCACATGAAGGACGAAGAGGATGTTGAAAATATCAAACCTGAATATTTAGAGGCTTTGAAATCAAAAGGTATTGGTGGCCTTTCAGACTATACGAGAGTCCGTTGTCTTCACATGCATTACGCCCACTATCTGGTTAGTGGAAATTCTGTGGGTGAATGGTTGGAAAACAATTATTCGCTTAGAAACTTTTTGTAATCAACAGGACTTTATAACTTCTTCGAGTTCTTCAAAGTCAAATGGCTTTTTAAGAATTCCAAGCGCGCCGAGTTCTTTGGCCTGATCATATGTCAAATCAGAAAATCCCGTCATGAAAAGAAATGGTGTCTGATTACCAAGCTGATTAAGTTCTTTTTTGAGTTGGACTCCATCACCTTTTGGCATACGGATGTCGCTTAAGATGAAATCGAATTGTTCATCTCTAATAAGGTCAATCGCATCTTTACCACTGTAAGCGATTTTAACTTCTATTCCTTCATCTTCGAAAAGAGACTTGCAAAGATCGCAAATCAATTCTTCATCATCGACTACTAAAACTTTTTTAATGTTCAATTCACTAATCTCCAAATTCATAAAGATTGCCATAAAAAAATTTTTTTCAGTTTTAGTATAACGGATATTAGACAAACCACGAGGAAAAAATGTTACCCATGCGCTGTTCCATTCACCTTTCAAGCAGTTCAAGTATTCTTAAGAGATTCAAAAGGATACCTATGAAGACCACGTATTTAACTCTTTTATTATTTTTATTTACTTCCTGTTCGGCCATCGTCACCCCAATCGCTGGCTCTTTTGATTACGAACCCCAGGAGATGGAAGCCAAAATGAGTCCTGAAACTAAAGAGTTTCTTAATGGAGTATTCAAAGGAATTGATAACCAATGTCTTCAAGATTTCCATGTTCACGCCGTAGGTATGGGAACTCACGGAACCCATAACTGGGTCAATCCAAAAATGCAGTCTATGAGTAGCCCTTATAAGTATTTGCAATACAAGGTTTATATGTCTGCCTCAGGGATCGATGATCTCGACAATGCCGATCAACAGTACATGGACAGGCTCGTAAGACTGGCCACGGCCGATAAGAGATATGGTCGGCTTCACCTTTTTGCCTTTGATCATCACTACAACGAGGATGGTACAGTCAACAAAGACAAGAGTACTTTCTATATTCCAAACGAATATGTATTCGCCATGAAAGACAAATACCCCGAAGTCATAATTCCGGTTATATCTGTCCACCCAGACAGAAAAGACGCATTAATAGAACTCGAAAAGTGGGGAAAAAAAGGTGCCAAATACATCAAGTGGCTACCCAACGCTCAAAGAATTGATCCGAGCCAGGAAAAGCATGATGCTTTTTACGAGATGGTCAAAAAATACGACATGACAATTCTGACACATACTGGACATGAAAAAGCCGTCGAAGGTGAAGAATTTCAAAAGCTCGCTAATCCACTTCTTCTCCGTCGTCCACTCGATCTTGGAGTCAAAATCATCATGGCCCACTTGGCAAGCCTTGGTCAGTGCAAAGATTTCACTGATGGCAATAAAGACGTTTTTTGTTTCAAACTTTTTTGGAAACTTTTCAAATAAAATAAATATGAAAAAAATCTTTTTGGAGAAATTTCTGGCGTCACTATTCACACCAGAGTTGGTGAGGCCATCGATACTCTTTTGGAACATCCTGAATATCACCACCGAATCGTCAATGGTTCAGACTACCCACTTCCCGCTATCAATCTTCTTTACCGAACAGGACAATTTGAAGACATGGGTTATATCACTTCAAAAGAGCGCGAGCATCTCAACGAAATCTATGAGTTCAATCCACTTCTTTTCGACCTTGCTCTCAAGAGAACTCTCAAGCATCCAAAAACCGGGCAAAAGTTTGAGGATTCGGCGTTCTTGATGCCTGAAAATATGGGTAAGTGCCAATAAATTTCCATACTTGGTCGTAGAAAAAGGGTTCAGTGTAGGCTAAAATGATCGGTCTGAACCCTGAGGATTACGACCATGAGCGACAACGAACTCACCGCCTTACAAGAAGAAATCAAAACCGTATTTAGCAGATTCAAAAGACCCAAGAAAGCTTTGATCACTGCCGGTATGCCCTATGCTAATGGTCCAGTCCATATCGGTCACCTTGCCGGGGCCCATGTTCCAGCTGATATTTATGCCCGCTACATGCGAATGATGATCGGAAATGAGAATGTTCTTTTTGTAAACGGAACTGATGATCACGGCTCAAACTCTGAAGTTGCGGCCAAAACCAAAGGAATTTCCACTAAGGAATTTATCGATTCTATTCACGATAGCCAGAAGAAAACGATGGAAAGATACTCCATCTCTCTTGATACCTATACAGGAACTTCGAGAGAAGAGACTTATGAATCTCATAAAAATTACTGCCAGGATATACTTCGAAAGCTTCATGAAAATAATATGCTTGAGAAGAAAACCACAGAGCAATGGTTCGATACCAAGCTTAATATGTTTCTCCCTGACAGATTTGTGTTTGGAACTTGTCCCAATGAAAAATGTGAGAATGAAAAGGCCTACAGTGAAGAATGTGATGTCTGTGGCTCACATTATGATCCAAAAGAACTTCAAAACCCTAAAAGTACTGTTAGCGATGCGACTCCAGTTCTAAAAGAAACTGATCACTGGTGGCTTGATATGTGGAAGGTATCTGATCAACTTTGTGAGTGGATTCAGAGTCGCCAAAAATTCTGGAGAAAGAACGTCTATCTCGAAACAATCAACACAGCTCTTCCTTCTTTTGGTTTTTCAAACAAGGATGAAGAAACATTTAAAGATTTGAAAGAGCAACTGCCAAAACATAAGAGCCGTTACGCTCCTGGAAAAAGAATTGTTGCTCAATTTGATAATCTTTCCGATCTAGAAAGTTCTAAAAAAATTCTCGAAGATGCTGGAATTAAATGTGACCTAGAAGATGGTTGGGCCCATAGATCCATTACTCGTGATGTCTCTTGGGGAATTCCAGTCCCAGAAGATATAGACAAAGATATGGCCGGTAAAACTTTTTATGTATGGCCAGAGTCTCTGGTCGCCCCAATTGGTTTTACCATGACGGCACTCAAGCAAAAAGGCATGGATCCAAACCTTTGGAAAGACTACTGGACTGATCCTGAATCCAATGTTTATCAATTCCTAGGTCAAGACAACATCTTCTTCTATGTCCTCATGCAAGGAGCAATGTGGTTTGGGACACAAGCAGATGTCTTCAGACAACCTATTGCCGGTGAACTTCAAATGACTGACATCTTTGCCAATTATCACCTTCAAATCGACGGACAGAAAATGAGTAAGTCTGTAGGTAACTTCTATACTGGTGATCAATTAATTGAAGAGATGGGATATGACTCAGATCAAATCAGATACTTCCTGGCAATATTGAGTCTTCCTGAGAAAAACTCGAACTTTGATTTTGAAAACTTTAAAGAGAGAAACGCATTTCTTGCTGGACCGATGAATGCCTCCTTTGAAAAACCTATTTCTGCTTGTCATAAACAGTTTAATGGGAAGGTTCCTGAAGGAAAACTGGTTGGGAAAACCAGAAAAGAAACCTACAAAATAATCCAGAACTATCTGCGTATGATGGAAAAGGGTGATTACGCCAAAATTCTATTTGCGATTGAGAATTACGCTCGAATCATCAATGGACTTTTCACGCAGTTTAAACCTCATGATGACCGATTTGATGAAGAACAAAGAAGAGATGCACTGTTCTCATGTTTCTTTATTCTTAAAAACACTATGATCATGCTTCAACCGTTTGCTCCAAAAACTATGGACAAGTTAAGGCAATCGATGAATCTTCCTGAGTCAGTTTTCAGCTTGGATGAGCTTTGTAAACCGATACAAGCCGGACATCAAATTGGAGAGCAAGCAGAATTCTTCCCGACAGTTGAGAATGAATAGAAAAATAACTCTGATCATTTTTTTATTGTTCCTAAGTTTTAAAAGCTTTGCACAGCAAGGAAAGAAGCCACATTATTATCTAGACCTTGGACTCTTTGAAACCCAGGAACGACACCTGGGCCTTGGCTTTAGAATTCCTACGGGAATTCCTCTTGAGTATGGCCGTCATGCTATTGGTATAGAACAAAAGAAAACACTTTTAGATTATCAAGAGATCAAAGATCGTTTTATCTACAACGACTTCTACTCATCATCTTTTTCGTGGAATTTCTTCAAACCAAGAGACAAGAAACACGTTCCATGGATATCCAGTCTTACCTATACGTTTCACGGTCATAAATGGTTTGAAAACAAAGATACGACTCTAGAATTTCGCTTTATGACTGGACATAAAAACGGAGAGAGCACTTGGAGCTATGGGGTCTTTCTTCAGGACCAAGGGGCCCTAAGAGGAATCCCCATGCCCTTTCTCATCTATACTACAATGTTTGGAAAACATCGTTTGTCTGCAGGGTTTCCATTCATAGGGATGAATGGACCGATCGCAGGAAAGTTTGATTACCTCTTCTCTCTTTCACCTGGGGGAGTTAAATCTGGTAGTGAACTTAAAACTTCTAAAAAATCCAAGTGGACATTGTCGTGGTTCTATGGCGTTGACTCCTATCAATTGGAAACAGAGGCCTTCAATGACGAACAAAGCTTGTTGCTAGAAAAGCATGATGTTGAATTTCGTTATACCTCCACCCACTTTTGGAAATTCAAGATCTATGGAGCTGCCGGGTATGAGTTCGATCGACAGTTCTTTAGAGGTGAAAATATCTTTGAAACAGATGACGATCGCTACCGCATTGAGAACAGTGCTTACCTTAAGATTGGTGCTAATTTCAGCTGGAACTAACGTTTATTTTTTAATCTGATTCCTTTCGATACAAGTCCTAATTCACACCAACCAATAATTTTGTCCATCACAATAGCAAGTAAGGCAGCTGGAATTGCACCTAGAAGGATCAAATTAGAATTAACCGTAGAAACCCCTCGAAAAATAGGATCACCAAATCCACCAGCACCAATAAGTGCCGCGATTGTTGCTGTGCCTATCACAATAACTGCTGCAGTTCTAAGTCCAGCAATAATAATTGGCATTGCCAAAGGGATCTCGACTTTGAATAAAATTTGGAGATTTGTTAACCCTATCCCTCTGGAGGCCTCGACATAGGCCTTGTCCACTCCCAAAATTCCAGAATAAGTATTTCGAACCAGTGGTAATAATGAATAAAGAAACAAGGCCAACATTGCAGGTGCCATGCCTATTCCCATGAAAGGAATCAAAAAGCCTAATAGAGCTAGAGAAGGTATTGTTTGAATTGTATTGATAAAAGGAAATATCAGCTTACCAGCTTTAGGATATCGTGTAAGCAGCACACCTGTTGGCAATGAAACAACCATGGCAAAAAAGAGAGCTCCAAACGAAAGCAGTAAATGCTCATACAGTAGTTTGATAAGATAGTTTCTTTTTCTCGCCAAAAAACTCCAAAAACCTTTATGAACATTGGTCTCTTCCACAACTCCTGTGAGCAATTCTTTTTCCACCAAAAAATTTCGTGCAACAGTTCCTGCCTCTACTTTCAAACGGTCAACCTTATCATTCATTTCGATCATCTCTTCTTCTGTGATCAAACCATCCATCAATCCATAAACTTGTCTTAAAGATTTATATTTTTTGAGAATTTTTTGTTTTGCGATGAGGGCGACATGATAAGGTGGAAAAAATTGTTGATCATCTTCAATAAGTTTCAAATTGTACGCCTTGATTCTTCCATCAGTAGAATAGGCAACGATCATATCGACTTGTTTATCTTGAATGGCCGAATACATCAACCCAGCTTCCATTGAAAGGACATTATCAGGTTCAAAATTCAAGCGATAACTTTTACTAAATCTGGGATGACCATCTTTTCTCTCCATAAACTCATAAGCAGCTGCATATTTATAGTTCTGAACCTTTCCAGATAGAGCCGAAATGTTTTTGATGTTTTCAAACCTTGGATCATCCTTTCTTACAGCAAGTGCATATGTATTATTGAAACCTATTGGCTCACTCCAAACGATCCCCCATCTTTTTTTAAACTCTTCGCTTACTATGTCGTGAACTCTTTCAGGATTTCTTTCTCCATCCAGTTTCAAAATCATAACGTAACCAGTCCCTGTATAATCGGGATATACATCAATTCCACCTGTGTTTAGGGCATCAAATGCGACTTTTGTTACACCCAAACCATGTTTCCTTATAACTGGTTGATTAAACTTTTCTTCCAACAGAAGTGCGACCATTTCTGCCAAAATCACAGATTCACTGAATGCTTTCGATCCGATAACCAACGCCCGTTCAGCATTCGCACGATATGAAAAACATATGAAAAAAGATATTAGAAGTATTTTTTTAAGCATGGACGAGACCTTTTATAAAGCTTTCGACAAACTCATTCTTGGGATTATTGACTAATTCATCCTTACTCACCATTTGAACTATTTCACCTTTATTCATAAGAATGACTTTGTCTCCAAGCTTAAAGGCCTCATCCATATCATGTGTAACGATGAGAATAGTTTTTTGTAGTCTCTCATTTAAACTGATGAATTCTTCATGTAATGATTCTCTTGTAATGGGATCCAAGGCTCCAAAGGGCTCATCCATCAACATCACAGGCGGATCTTCCATTAGCGCCCTTGCAATGCCAACTCTTTGTTGTTGACCACCAGAAAGCTCAATTGGATATCGATGAGCAAATTTTTCAAAGGGCATATTGATGATTTCCATCAATTCAGACACTCTTACTTTTATCCAATTTTGTTCTTTTTTAAGGATAGTGGATAGCAAAGAGATATTTTCTGCGACAGTCAGATGTGGGAGAAGCCCTGCCTTTTGAATAACATAACCAATTTTCCTTCTCCAATGAACAGGATCTGTCATATGGCACTCTTCTTCACCGACCCATATATCTCCTTGTGAAGGCTCAATCAGTCGGTTAATCATTTTTAGAGTTGTCGTTTTTCCACACCCTGAAGTGCCTATGATACAACCAATTTCCCCCCTTTCCAGTTTGAAGGAAACTGAATTTACGGCCCGTACATTACCTGGCTGGAAAACCTTGGTGAGGTTCTTGACTTCAATCATTTGAGGAACTCCTGATAAGCACGAGGTTACCATCTTGAGAGCTTCAAAATTGCTAACCAGAAAAATATTCGGGGTAATTAGCTGATTTTGCGGAATAGTTGAATTTCTGAGTCAGCTTTATGGTTATTTCGTCCGATAAGCATCATTGAGTGTCCATCTCTTTTAGGAGTGAATAAATGAAGAAAACCAAGATGATTCTGGGTCTTTCGACCCTTGCCCTTTCTCTAGCGGCCAATGCCGGAAACTACAAACTCTGTAACAAGGTTTTAAATCCTTACCAAGACTTTGGAGATTCAGGTGGTCAAGGAAGTTACGGAGGTGTTGGAATGGGTATGGGATTTGGTTTTGGCCTAAATCCTTACACCATTGAAAACGATGGCAAGGTTAAGCCGGCTAAAGGGATAAAAGAATATCGCTTCGATAAAGAAAAAAACCAAGAAATTATCGAGTATGAAGTCCCTACTTTTCCATACGACATTGAACCAGGAGAACAACCCGACTTTTCTCAAATGAAGCCAGTCATGAAAAAGCAAATGGTCATTATTCAAAGGGACAAGAATAATGAAATTTCAAAAATCACCAATGACTTCAACGTCAAGCAAAGTGAACTCGACAAGCATAATAAAATGATGAAGAAGTGGTATGAATACACTTATAGTGACAAATACAAAGAACAGATGAAAAAGATACAGCAGCAGTGGAATCTTGAAGAGTTTCAAACGCCAATCATGCTTCCATTAAAGTCTGAAACTCATCTTTCCATGATCAATGGGAAATGTCGTGTTGATCGCTCTAACACGACACATCTCATGGACAATAAACTCAAAGATGGATTCAAATACGAAACCATCAACTCCGATACTAAACTTTGCAAGGATCTCGGAAAAGTCATTAAAAAGCATCAGGATAAACTGAAAAAATGTTTTAGCTATGATGTTGAAAAGGACCTCGAAAAAGTCACTAAGGACTTCTACAAAAACACAGGTCGAGAAAATCCAATGCAAACATATGGAGGAGGAATCGGTTTTGGCGGAGGCTTCGGCATTGGAATGGGAACCTACCCAGGAATGGGAGGAGGCATTGGCGGAGGCTTTGGCATGGGCGGATTCGGTATGGGTATGGGGTACCCAGGATTCGGAATGACACTTGAAAATCAAGTTGCCAACCTGGCCTTCAAAAATCCTATGATGAGCAATCCCCCTATTGTTCAGGCCAATCAAATGTATGAGACCTGTCGTTTTCAAGGCTTGACTGCGTTTGAAGGAGAAGAATTCTGGCCGAAGGCCATTCCAAAATCGCCACCACATGGAGATGATGGAGCTGGAAATAATGGTGGTGACGCCTCTGAACAATAATTAAAAGCTCATATTAAATCTGACTCCGACTTCTGTTGGAATGAAGTCGCGGGTCAGATTACTTGCATCAAAATTTTGAATCCCTGATACATCTCTAGCAAAAGGCATAACGACATTCGGAGCAATATTTAGTCGAACACCTCTTCCGAGATAAACGTCAGTAGAAAGACCCAAATTTAAATCAATGTCATATTCATCATCACCATCTGAATTCTGAGAGCCTGTATTTCGCATTTTAACGTCAACAGGGAACCCCACATTCATACCTGCTACATTAACTTTAAAGTCCAAAGGATTTGGAAAATCCACTTCACTCACAGTTCTTTCTAATTCATTGAATTTTGTAAAATAAGCTGAGATATCTTGTGTCTCACGACAAGTTCCATCCAAATAAACTGACTCTCCCTCATTCGCCTTTATAACTTTCAATTCGTACTCAGCAAAGTCCTTACGCCTGAAGTCGCCATTGATCGAAGTCACTGAATCTGGAGATGTTTTACTGATCATTTGAATTTCGGCATTCTGAAGGACATTTTGTAACTCAGTCAATGTCAAGACTCCAGATTTCTCGATTCCCAGTCGTTGGCGTTGATTTTCAGATACCATGACCTGACAAGAATATTTATGTGCAAATTCTCTTCCCACACCAATTCTCGAGTCCAAAGAGTTGTGACATGGATCTATTCCAAGAATTCCTAATCGATTTGAATTACTATTAATCATGTCAAGAATCGAAAGGGACTGATAAGTCTGTCTGGTTTCAAAGTAGAGATTCTCATTTTCCAAATTCTTTTCATGAACTGTCTCTACGTGTTTCAAACGTAATGGGTCCCAGTTTAATATCTTGAGTTGCTTGATGATATCGTCCCCACTAGTCAATGAAATAAGAGGTACATGCCTTTGTCTCCCATCCGGGAAAAGTAAAACATAATGATGAGGTACCACCTTCTCACAAAGGATCACATCAGGAGTAGAGGCCTCTCCTTTGAAGCTTAAAAATCGAGACCCAACAGGACACATTTGAGCGGCCCAAAGATCAAGTGATACAAGAAAAAATATGATGGTTAATAAAACTCTCACAAAGGACTTTTCGGCGTTCTGGGAGCTGTTTCAAACATAACCCTGACAAAGATAGAGAGGTGGCCGAATATTCCCAACAATACCATGTTGAACTCCTGAAGCACAGAGCGTGGAATCCAGACTATTCTGTGAATGAAAGAAAGGCGGAACCATGTTAAAGTACCCGACAAAACTATTCATATTTTTACTCGATAATATAGGTGAATTTCTAATAAACTGGACGGTCAAGTCCAAAGACGATCAGGCCTTCTTACCAGAAGAAGAAACTGCTAACCTACTTACTTTTGAAAATTAAATTGATCTGACAGCTTATAGACTTAATCGATCCGAATGAAGTTCTTACTTGCATATTTATCATCAACGACAATTTCTTCAAGTTCTCTGATCTTCTTGATTTGAGTGCTCATCTTGTCCAAACCATTGTTGATTTTGCCAAGATACTCCTGTTTTTTGATCTCATCCTGATTTTCTTCCATCATCTGAGAAAAGCCCATGATGATATGAGAAGTGTTATTAAGCTCATTTTGAAGAGTATTGACTGTAGAGTGAAATGTATCGTACTTGATTCTATTTTCTTTTCCAAAGACAAACTTACGATGAAAAATCTGATTGATTGTTTTCCAAATAAACAACAATGAAAAGCCAAAGACAGATCTGAATCCTGGTGGGAATTCCACTCCTGCAGCATAAATACCATAGACAAGACCACAAAAGGCCACAACATATAAAGTAAAAACAAATTTTCGATCAAAAACAAAATTCACTTCAGTAATCGCCATGGAGATAATCAACATATATACGAAAGATCCCTTTGGGTTTCCGGCAAAATAAAGTCCAAGGCACACACAAACAAGAGCAATGATAAAAGATAGGCTGATGATTGAACTAAAAGTAATATCCATTTCTTCTGGTTGTAAAAAAGAAATCAAAACAACACTTGAAGCAATGATGATGGTCCCGATCAAAAGAGTGATCATGGTGGCCATATTCCAATTTGAAAGATGGGAAATATCTATAGCGAACAAAAAATAAAGAAGAGAACCAAGACTAAGTAGCCCTGTGACAGATTTGTGAAAATATGGCCCCGTTTTAGACTCCATCGGCTCCCATTATAGGATGAAATTAAGCGAGATGAATCAAATTTCTCCACAATCGTTATTGAAATTACGTGTTTACGATCACATGAACTCTCATTCATTAGATTATTTTTTAACCTGTTGTGAAAAATCAACGCTGAATTTAGCAAACTATCTCCAAACAAAACCTAACTCACTGAAATTACATTTAACTTGGAGTTCAAACAAAACTTTCAAAAGTGCCTCTTCCTGAGGACATAAATTCAAAAAGGCCCTATTTTCTTTTCTACATTCAAGAAAAACTATCTCTCTCATCTCAAACATTGGCGTCTTGAATGGAGAAAACAAAGACCCTGCCAACCCTCTCCCCGGCAGGGTCTTTTTCACAAAAAGTGAAAGTTGAGGGTCTAAATCTGTGGTGCAAAACGCACCATGTTATAAAAACTTCAAAGAAAGGGCCTTTGGTCTTGCATTAGGGCAAAACGGCTTCACCGCAAAATAAAAAGACGAGGAAGAGGAATGCAAACACAACTGGGGCAAAAAGATTTGATCGTAAACTCGCTCAACAGTTATCTGGCCGGAACCAGGCTTTCAATGGATCAGGTGGCAAAGAAGTGGGAAGTATCAACAGCTATGTTGAGTCAGATCAAAAATGGAAAGAAAAGGGCCGGAATAGATCTCGCCTTGAAGATTCTCAGAGAAAGTGGAACAGATGTCGAGACTAGACAGGAATGGCTCGAGCAAAGATATAAGGATGAGAGTGAAGAATTCTCACTCGTTCAAGATGAAATCCAACAACACAAAATTGAAAAGAAATTGCAAAATGATTTTTGTGGCATGCTCGAAGAAAATCCCATTCTGCTCGACATCTTTTTAGATATTGCACTATCAGAAGATGCTGGAGTCAGCTGGAATTCAATATTCAAAAACTATGGAGAGCATGGAGTTGAAATGACTTCTGCCCTCACAGATTCAAAAATCGTCACTTATAGAGACAATAAGTTCTATATCAATCAGGAAAATGTCACCTTTGTAACAAACGAAGAATCATCGTTTGGAATTGTAAAGGCCATCATTGAAATGCAAAGAACTAGGAAAAAGAGAGGTCAATTCAAAGGAGAACTTCAATACGATGTCACTGACATCAGTAAAGAAGCCTATGATGAATTGATCGATCTCAATAAAGAATATGTGAAAAAAGTACGAACACTTTTGGAGGAAAACGAAATGCATAGATTAATAGGAGGAGTCAGGGTTGTATGTCAATCACTGGTCTCTCTCGTAAAAGGTTCACTGTGCCTACTACTCGCACTTGGTATGTTTAGAAATATGGCCATGGCAGGTGGTGTACGTGGTGGCAGCTCGGACAAAGCTCTGGGAGGGATTACTGGTGGATCTTCAAATATCTCTACTACTGTAAGGAAGCCGAGAGATTTCAGAGGAGCGTTCGGAAGAGAATTCACTTATGAGCAGGCCTTTCTAAACCTTCCAGTCAAATTCAGTGAAAGAGCTGATGCGATTAACGCAGCTGTTGAAATCAACAAAATGCTTGAAAACGGAGATGTTCCAAAAGAACTAACTCACAGATTTCATCAATACAGAAATGATGACTGTTCAACTTCTAATCATCAGGCAAGAATGGAAATGAAAAAAGGTAAAATCAAGCCCATCGGCTTCAAAGTGAGCGAATATTTCGATGGTGAAGGTAATGCCATATTCCAGATCAAAGCCGATTACTACATCCCTTGTCTGAAAAAAGAATAAGACATAACGAGGTCTGTCCGAAAGGACAGGCCTTTTTCAGTTTATGGTAATTTTGCCGGAGGCCTGTTTCCTCTAAAGATCTCCTTCCCTTTCTCATCCAGAATAATCGTTTGAGGAAGATTTTCTACCTTGAAAATATCGGCGACTGACTTGGATGGGTCTTCAAGAATTTGATATTTGAATTCATATCTTTTTAAAAACTTTTTAATTTTGATTTTCTTTTCACCAGAATTAATGGCGAGGAATTCAACTTTACTTTTGTCACTTTTTTCCTGAAGAGCATGTAGTAAAGGAAGTTCTTCAATACAACTGGTACACCATGATGCCCAAAAGTTAAGTACAAGCTTCTTTTTACCAATGTGATCCTTGAAAGCATAACTCTCACCACTGATGTAGTCTTTGAGTGAAATACTTTTTATGTCATTCGCTTGAAGCTGGAAAGAAAGAAGTAACGTCAATGAAATCAATGCCATTCGCATACTGGATCCTCTTTTAAATGATTACTGGTCATCACCTGCATCGCCTTTCTGGAAAGATGTACTTTTCCACTCTCATCTATCAAGAGAGAAAAGATACCTCTGGAATTGGAAAAGGCTATCGCCTCTTGGACATCCATCAACATCAATGAAGTTGCAAGAGTATCAGCAACGATTGCATTCTCAGTCCAGACAGTACTGCTGACAATACCAGTGGTAGCTTCGCCGTTAGAAGGACTGATAATATGATGATAGTTTTTAGTTTCAGTTCTGATGGTATTGATATAATCACCTGATGTGGCGACAGCACCATTATCAATACAGAGCATTCCACATTTGATGTTCGGGTCCAAATTAAAAGGATTTCTGATACCTACTTTCCATTTCCTCGGCGCTGATATTAAAGAGTGAACTCTGATATCCCCTGATCCATTGACCATGAAATTGACCATACCTTTTTTTCTAAGAAAATCAAAAAAACGATCAACAGCATATCCTTTTCCTATTCCCCCCAAACCAATTCTCATGAAAGGATTTGGTAAGAAGACAGTCAGCTCCTTCGGGTTCATCTCAATATTTCGATAATCAATCAATTCACTCAACTCACTGACTTTTTTCTCGTCAGGTAAGATGCCTTTCTTTTTACAGTGTCTCCAATAATGACCTACAGTTGCGTAACTTATATCAAATAGACCTTTGGTTTCTCTGGAAATTTCCAATGATTCATTGATGATATCAAAAACTTCCTGGTCTACCTTTACAGGCTTCTCTCCTGCGAAATCGTTAATCTTCATGAAAGGAGAAGGCTTGAAATCCGTCAGAAGGTTTTCAATTCTGACAACTTCTTTAAAGCCATCACTGATGATCTGATTGAAATATTCTTTTTCTAGCTTGTTTCTTGGGAAGCATTGGACTTCCCAATTTCCTCCCATATGTTTTCCTGAAACAACAAGCCTCTTCATTAAAACTCCGCGTAGACTGAGAACTGAGTAATATAATAATCCATATTATTGGATCTCTTATAAACATATGCTCCAGCAGATAGACCAAAATCGTAAACATCTTGATTGAACCAATTCCGATCTCCTAAGATGTGCGAATAATGAACACCATAACGGTGACCTTCAAATGATGCGAGATCAGAATCACTGGTCATGTGAGTTTCAAGATTAGCAAATGCTGTTTTGTGAAAGCTCGCTGCTTTCTTTTGGTCATAGTATCGAAATGTGGGCATGAAAAATGCATTCTCTTCAAAAAGTGAGAAACGCCATCCTACTTCCAGCGTGTCGGCCTCCACTTTCCAATCATCTTTGTAATAACGATAACTGAAGTGCGCAGCTGCTTCATCGGTAAAGGCGTGAACAAGCTTAGTGGAAACGGCATGCCGGTTTCTTTGAGAAGGCATCCTCTCTTCGACTCTGGAATAAACATTGTTATAGGGATTAGAGAGAACCTTAACCGTATTGGAGATATTGTTCATCATCCCATTCATATAGATATAAGTATAACCAAACTGAAGGACATCTGTAGGAGTCAATAGCTGACTGGCGGAGATATCCATAGAACCGATGAAACGTCCCTTGTAGTCAGTAATTTGTTGGGCCCGAAGATCAAAATCTTTGGCCTGATCAAGAAACACCTGAGGGCTGAATGATAACGTGAAGTTATTCTCAGCAAAACGGCCTTCCCAATTTCCACCAAAGTTCAGTGATCGGTAATCATACTCATTAGAAACACCTACTGATGCTGACCAAGCATGGGAGACAACATCTTTTTTGTATGAGAAACGACCACTCGTTCGAGACTGTCTTCCAATTCCTTCACCACTGGCGCCAGTATTTCCATCAATTTCAGTATCTGAAGCAGCTGTCCACGTATCAAATACAACATGCGCACTGATGTTTGTTTCTTTATCAATTTGATAATCAACAAAAAGCATGGGCTCAATAACGTCTACTTCTTCCTTTTTGGAATTACTATAAATTTGATCGCCACCACTTCCGTCTTGAAAGTAAAAGTTAAAAAGTAGTTTCGCTTTGCCTTTAGCCGCAGCATAAACTTTTTGAAATGGGATGATGATGATTAGAATAAGGTGAAGGACCCAAGTTACAGCCACAACCACCACCTACAGAAGCAGAGCCACCAGCTGCGCCCTCTCGGTAAGAGTTTACTTCTTCAAGAAAGACATTTTCTTCAGGTATTGGGTCAAGTTGCATCAAACGTGACTGACTAAGACCTTGATCAATATGTTTGACGTTGGCACATCCTGTCGCAAAAATAAACAAAATCAATATTTTAAGTGATTTCAAAACAAGGACTCCTTTCATTGTTCACTAAAATTTTGTCTTACCAGAGCGGAATCGTCTAATACAAAATCGTAAAATTTTCCGAACACGACTAGCTTTTGCCTAAGGAAAGATTGGGACTATTTTGATAAATAAAATACGTACAAAGGAGAACAAAATGAAACAGTTAATGCTTAGCGCAATACTGGCCTTAGGTTTAAGTTGCACAACTTTTGCTTCAAATGATCCCTTGCCAACAGTCGATTACGTAGAACTCGAACGCTACCTTGGAAAATGGTACGAGCTTGAAAGGCTTCCAAACTCATTTGAGAAAGGATGTGGCAACGTCACAGCTGACTACAGTCTAAGAAAGAATGGATCAATTAATGTGATCAACACATGTTTCAAGAAAAAGAAAAATGGAAAAATTAAAAAGAAAGTCGCTAAAGGAATTGCATTCGTTGAGAATGAAGAAACCAATGCAACTTTAAATGTTAGTTTTGTTCCACTACTTCGATACTTTGGATGGTTTCCAGGAGACTACAATATCATCGCTCTTGGAGATAATTACGATTATGCTCTAGTTGGTTCAAAAAACAGAAAGTATCTCTGGATTCTTTCCAGGACTAAAACACTTCCAGAAGAAGTTCTTACAGAACTTAAAAACATAGCCACAGATAATGGTTTTGATGTTTCAAAACTCATCAAAACTCCTGTCTTTTTCAAATAGTCTCAAAGCTCTGGAGTGACTGGTCCCTGACTGGTCGCTCCTTTTTTGGGAGACTCTTCTGGTGAAGAGGGTCTAGTCAAAATAAAAGTAAGAACAAAGACTCCACTCAAAGCAACAATGATCTTGATACCCCAGTGCACATCAACCATGATGAGCGTCCAACTGAACAAAGGAATAATCATAGCAGTAGAGAGAATCTTGGCCTTCGGTCTGATGACCCCAGAACTTTCCCAGTCTCTGACAATGGGACCAAAAAGTTTATTTGCCAAAAGCCAGTTGTGAATTTTTGTAGAACCTTTGGAGAAGAAAAAAGCAGCCAAAAGAACGAAGGGTGTCGTTGGCAAGATCGGAAGAAATACTCCAATGAACCCTAGAATCAGGGAGAGCCACCCTAACAGGATGAGTACCAATTGACTGGTTTGTTTGACCATTTTCACCTCGACCATTAGTTTTACACCAAAGTGAGACAGATGGTAAGCTTGTGAGCATGGATTTACCTCAAAGTCCCGCCTGTGAGCGGAATAAAGAGCCTATTCTCGCTGTTTTAAAGCAATATCTCCCTCTTGGAGAGGTCCTTGAAATTGGTCATGGCACAGGACAACATGCCGTCTATTTCTCTAATAACCTTGAAGTCACATGGTATCCAGCAGATATGGAAGAAAACAACTGGATGATGACCGAGAGACTGAAGCGCATAGAATGTAAGAATATCCAAACGCCTCTTCCACTCACTATAGGGTTGAAACCAATCGGTGAACAAATCAATCGACAATTTGATTCAATATTTTCTGCCAATACTTTTCATATTATGGATGAAATTCATGCTTATGAACTGTGTGAAAATCTTCATCAAATTTTGAAACGCGGTGGACGATTCTTTTTATATGGGCCATTCAAGTTTGAAGGTGAATTTACTTCAGAAAGTAATTCTCGTTTTGACCAGCAACTTAAAAGTAACAATCCCAATATGGGAATAAGAGACTTTGAAAAAATAGTTGAAAAGCTGTCTCTAAAAAATATCCATTTCAAAAAGAGGCATAATCTACCTGCAAACAATCAACTACTTATTTTTCAACATGAAGTTTGAAATAGAAACGACTTTCAATTTCGAAGAACCACTTAAATCAAATAATCCATTTGCAGATGGACGCTTCCTTCAGCTACTACAGAAGACAAACAACCTGGGTGATGAAACTGGATGGCTCCCCTTTCATTTTAAAATTGAAGACACTCATACAGCGGGATTTATCAAAACGCATAGCTATGGGGAGTTTATTTTTGACTGGGCCTGGGCCGATCTCTATAGCAGAGTTGGAATGAATTATTATCCAAAGCTAATACATATGGTTCCTTTTACTCCCGTCAACTCTCCAACAGTCATAGGTGAGAATAAAGAAGAATTGCTCCTTGGGGTCAGAGATTTTTACATCTCCCAAACGCCATTAAGCTCACATCATCTCTTGTTCAACACTACTGAAGAAAATAAAATCCTAGAGTCATTAGGCTATTTCAGACAGGAGACAACCCAGTACCACTGGAAGAACAGATGGCAGGACTTCGACGACTTCCTTAGCTCTCTCAAAAGTCGTAAACGTAAACAAATGAAGAAAGAGAGGAAGACTGTTGCCGATTATCCAGTTCAAATAAGAAGAGTACTTTTTAAAGACTTGAGGGAAGAGGAAAAAGTGCTTCTCTATGAACTCTATCTTTCAACTATTACGAAAAAACATTCTCATGCCTATTTGAATTCTCGTTTTTTTATAAAACTTTCAGAATTTCTTCCAGAAGATGGATTCGTACTTTTTGCTGATTATGAAGGTTCTACTATTGCCATGTCACTCTTTCTCTATTCGAGTGAAGCTCTCTACGGACGCTACTGGGGTATCCTTCCAGAATTTCATGACATGTTTCCTAATCTACATTTTGAAATGTGTTTTTATCTTGGAATGGAATTTTGTTTTGAAAACAAGATTCCTCTTTTTGAAGCAGGAGCACAGGGAGAACAAAAGTTACTTAGAGGCTTTGAGCCCACAACTATCTTGAGTGCACATCATATACGCCACCCTAAGCTTTCAGAGATCATTGAGAATCATGTTCATGAGCAGAACAAAGCAATGGAAAAACAACGAGAGGCACTTCGTGAGCACCTCCCATTCAGGAACTAATACTTGACGCTACATCCGTAGGCCTTGGTCCGCCCCGGAGTGACTTTTTCACCAGCAGCAAGCTTGGTGAGAACTTCATCAACATAATTTTTTGATGAAGGAATGACCGCTGGATCGTAAGAGCTATTGCTATCAATTGCACCTTGATACAATAGCTCACCTGACTTGGAAATCACGTACATATGAGGAGTTGTTTTGGCATCATACATTTTTCCAACTTTCCCATCAGGATCGAGTAGGATGGATGAAGCTCCTGAGCCAGAGCTCTTTTTATCGGCCTTTGCTTCTCTCTGATCCAGATACCCTTGTTTTCCTTCAGCCGAAGAGATAATGGCCAACCAGACAACATCTTTGCCTGTCCACTTTGCTTGAAGTTTTTGCATGTTCTTACTTTCATAATGCTTTCGAACAAAAGGACAATCCTTATTGTACCATTCAAGAACAACTGTTTTCCCTTTATAATCGGAAAGACTAACTTTCTTTCCGTTTTCATTAACCAGAGAAAAGTTTGGAGCTTTAGCCCCACTCTCAACACTAGCGATTGTGCTGAAACTGAAAAAGGAAAAAAGGAAAAAAACCATATGCTTCATGCAGACTCCTTAAAAGATCAGGTTTTATCTATTTTCATGAAATTTAAGCTATCGAGCAATTAGATATTACTTCGGCAATAAGAGGCAGTGAAAATGTCGATTATTTATCCATATCCGAGAAATAACGTCCATCGATCAACTTATAAGTGAAAAATTTGTCTTTCTCATAATGGACTTTAATTTCATCTGACAAAATTTGAATTGGAAAATCAATGGACGAAACAAGTCTGTTTATAGTCTGGATTTCTCCTTTAACCTTTCTTTTGAAATCAACTCGCTTGAAATTTTTCTCATTCTTATCAAAATGAAAGAGGAAAAATAGAGCGGTTCGTTCATTCAAAACGTTCAGTCCAAACTCATTCACACCATCTTTATCAATATCTCTGACAAATAGTTTTGACTTGTTTGATCCTAGGAGTAGCTCCCCCAGCATTTGTCCGAGACCATATTTTTCAAACAAGACCTTTTCAGGATTGCTTTCCAAATAAACTTCAACACCGACACCTCTTCCTACAGCTTCATCTTTTACAACAATGATGTGCTTTTCATCTTTATTTGCCCCAATGCCTTCTACGATTTGACACTCAATCAAATCAGCTGGTTTATTTTTCAATTTTTTCTTTAAACCTTTCGAACATTCAGAAGAAAAAACATTAGTGGAAAGCATAAATATGGAGATAAGAATCAAATGTTTCATTAATCTCCCCCAGATGTTTCTTCACGTGTTTTACAAATCGTCAGGTTATCAAATCTTTTCAAATCATCTCTTTCGATTCTTTCATACAGCTTATCTGGATAGTCTGGTGGGAACTCGGCGTAACCAACCATCCCATCCAAAACCTTTCTAGGGTCGGCCTTCCGTTTCGCGATATTTGCAGCGTGAACTTCAGCTCTGATTCCCCCATAGTTTTCAACTGTCTTTTCATTGAAGAGGAGGTTGTGAACTTGAGCATAGGCAGAGTCTTCAAGTGTCTCAAAGGTCAGATAAAAATGTTTTTCATTTCTAGGCCTGGGGTAAGTACAACTTACTTTGATATTGCCAGGCTCTTTGGTTCCAGGCTTTCTAAAGACAGGGTAATCATAAGAGCCTTTACGACTAAAACATGAATGTCCACCTATCCCATTACCCTGGCGAAGTAAGTTTGAACGAACACCCCATCCTGTTTCCTCTGCCCACTGGGAAAGTAGGGCCGAAGCAGGATATCCCGTTTCATCTTGCATCTTCACAGCAAGTGGTCCGAAGGCCCTATAAAAAGCAGCTTTCTTGGCCGCTGTTCCTTTTCTTTCTTCTTGTTTGATATAGGCGGCCATCTGTGCTCCACCATCTTTTCCATACTGGTCTTTGTTATACGGAATACATTCTTTGGTATCATCAAAATCTGTAATATCCCCTGGAGCAATATGTCTGTAGTTACAAGGGAGGTTGGGTGTTACCGAATTGTTTACATAAGTAGAAAGTCCATTTCGTCTAATGTTATCGATATCACTTTCGTAATCATCTTCATTAAGATGGTCTACTCTCTGAGGGGGTAATGGAGCATACTGCTCGTTATAATTGGGACTGTAACGGTCTGTATCGTAGTTCTGATACATTCCTCGATGAGACATGTCTTCTTCACACGAAGAAAGAATCATGGCCACAGGGACCAGAATCAATGTTCTAAAGGAAATTTTCACTCTCACAGTCCCTCTTATCGGAAGATATACTCTACAATATTAGTCAGTTTCCGACTGAGAGCTTAGTGATCTTTATGACTTATAATTATTTTGATTATTTTCAATAACTTAGGAATATTTACCCAAACTCGAACTCGCCCCAATTTACTGGCTAAATGACATAAAAGAAGCCTCGAAAGTTGAAATCTCTCGAGGCCCTGTTATGGGCCAATTATAGCCCAGTATCTCTTATTTTCTTCTGCTCATATCGATTTTTGGAACTGAAGCAGGGGCCCTATTGGCCGCTCCTTGTCTCTGCCCAAAAGCACTTCTTCCAGGGTTTTGCATTCTTCTTTGCATACCAATTCCTGAATTATTTCTTCTCATGTCACGTCTTTTGAACTCTGGTCTTCTATTATTACGAGCAAAGTCTCTTCGATCACCTTTTCTATCTTGGCGATAGTCTTTTCTATCGCCTCGACGATCTCTACGGTACTCTCCTCGTCCTTCACTACGATCTTCCCGATATTCTCTTCTATTCTCTCGATTCGCTTGTCTGTAGTCTTTGCCGTCCATATCTCCTGAACGATAATCCTTCCTATTATCTCTTCTATCAGAGTAGAAGTCTTTTTTATCATCACGTCTATCTCGACGAAAATCTTTTTTGTCGCCTCTTCTCTCTTCACGAAAGTCTTTTTTATCGCCTCTTCTTTCTTCTCGATAGGCCTGCCGTCTTTCTTTTCTTTCTTTCTTTGGCCCACCTTCAGCTGAGGCCTGACCTTCTTCTTTCTTCGGTCCTTTACCTTGCGCTTGACCCCACTCACTGTTTCCTTGGCCTTGGCCAAATTCACTGTTCCCTGGGTTTTCAGGCACATTATCACTCTGTGAGTAAACCGGTAAAATTCCAAGAGCGAATGTCATTAAGAAAGTTAAGAAGAGTTTCATAGTTCCTCCGATTAAATTTAGAATGTTGATGATTATCGGCTCATATCAAAAGGGGGTGAAACACTTTTTAAAAGCTTAGATTTTTCAAGGTGTTAAGATAATGTTCTCAATATTGAATAGTTGAAAACTGGCAACAATACTTGCCCTAAGTCTGGAAAATGGAATCTATCGATTCATTTCAGTATGTATGACATCTTCGAATATTCCATTGATCAAACCAACTCTTGGAAGCCCTATTTTCTCTGTCCCAATCAATTCAGACATCATAATGAAAACTTCAAAGGCCTGATAAATAACGTCGGCCCTATCTTTTCGAAGATCAAACTTACTCACTCTCTCACTCAAATCTAAGTCTTTAAGTTCTTTATGAAAGTATTTCATTTCCTCAAGCAGAACATACTCACTCGTTTCTTTTTGAAGAAACCTTTTTCTAAGCTTTCCCATTCTTCTTGGATTCCCACCAGTACCAATAAGTTTAATTCCTTCTAAATCATTCCCAAAACTGCTTTTTAGAAACTTGATGATACTCTCCTTCTTTTGAAGAATATGTTCCATTTTTTTCTCAGGAGAATCATTTTCAAGATGTTGCAGGCGAAGCGCCCCTAATTTGAATGTATGACATTCAACAAAACGTCCATCCCTTACAGCTGTTAACTCAAGGCTCCCTCCACCGAGGTCCATGATGAGGAAGTCTCCAGAAGACAGGTCCATGGCAGAACGAACTGCTTGATATATAAGCTTGGCCTCATGAAAACCATCAATGATATGGATGACAATTCCACTTTTTTCATGGACCAGTCTGGACACATCTTTTCTATTTTCACTATTACGAAGAGCAGATGTGGCCACAGCACGAATGATATCGACATTATGACTTTCGAATTTCTGTTTGATTCTAATAAAAGTATCGAGAAGCTTGTTCAGTGTACGCTCGGTAATTTTTCCTTCAGAAAAGACCTCCCCTCCAAGCCTGAGCGGAATACGATTGCGATAGAGAATCTTGTATTCTCCATTTGTATTGACCTCTGCCACACTTTCTCTGATGGCATTTGATCCGATATCGATGGCAGCAACACGCTTCACAGGAATCTCCGTATTTTATTTCAAAAATTGTATCATAGGTTTCTAGAGGCCTACCATCAAGATATTTCACTCAAACTCCATGCTATAATTTATTTATGTCCACCAGATTCATAACGACAGACATTCATGGTCACTATGAGACCTTCATGGCGCTTTGCCAGAAAGTCATTCAAGAAACGGGAATGTCAGAAGAAGAGTTTTATTCATTACTGACAGTTGCTGGCGACCTCATCGATCGCGGAGGTGGCGGTCGTAAAGTTGTGGACTTCTGTCGAGAGCATCACATCCATTGTGTCATGGGGAACCACGAGAAAATGCTGATAGATTTTTCAAGCGGACACAATCGAAATGGTCCTGACTATATGAAAAATGGAGGGCGCTACTACTTTGCAGAGTTTGGAAGTTCTGATGATGAAATGCAAGCAATGGACAATCAAATTCAATGGATGAAAAATCTCCCTTACATCATTCCATATCCTGAAGCTCGCAATGAAGAAGGTAGAATTCTAGTTGTGACACATTCATGGCTGGGAGATGTGGATTTCATGACTCCCCTTACGGATCAATCAAAAGAAAAGCTGATTTGGAATCGTCCCTATTCAAGAAATGGCGGTAAACCTTTTGAAGAGAGTAAAGTCAAAGATATACCGGGGCTCTTCAATGTTTTCGGTCATTGTTACCTTCAAGAGCCGGAAATAAGTCAATGGCACGCCAATCTTGACGGTGGTGTGTTTGTTACAAAGTGGGCAGAAGACAATAAAGTTGAGCCCCTTCCCGGGATGGATAAACTTAATATGCTTCAATTCCCCGAAATGAAAGTCTGGACCCAAGAGTCCATCGATTAAAAAGTTTTCCTTCTTCCTGCCCAAATAAAACACTTCAAAATAGATATTTCTGATAACTATTGGTAATGACGTTGCCGTTTTTGTGCCTATTGACGAAGCCAACCAAAAACTGAAAAGATCGGCGCCAAGAACACAAATCAATTCGACAAGGTACTTATAAAGTGAAAGTCATTTTACTGCTTATCTTTTTTCCTGCCATCGCATATAGCAATACATCTATAGAAGGCAGACTGAGTCTCTCAAAAACGGGATATGAAAAACTCAAGTCATTCATGGATCCTCAAGTAAAAATTAGAATGGATTATTATATCGACGCCTTTGATGGGAACAATTTAATTCTCAATAATGCCGAACAACCGGTAAAGCTCAGAGTCAAACATTCCTTGAAAAAAACAAAATATCAAATTTCAAAGGTCAACAAGTCCCAAGCACATACTTGTGGCAATTATTTTCTATCTGTATCGGAGAGAGAAACTCATCAAAACAAACTCGAGCCCTTTCAAACGACAAGATTAAAAGACTACTTTAAGAACAGTCTTGATGCTATTGCCACTTTGGAAAATAATGTATTGGATCAACTGAATAACTTCCAAAGTTTCGTCTTTTCATTTCTTCAAGTTGGAACGCATCTTCTTGATCGTGAACTAAATGGAAAAAGATATATTCTTTCTCCAACCCATTACACACGAAAAAGCATTCTGAAAAAAAGCATCGTGTCTCCGGACAAAGGTTCGGTTGAATTCTCAGTTCGTATCGTGACAGATTTTGACTTCAACAACACCCCATTTGAATCTTATGAAGTAGAATTTGAACCGGAAAAACCGGAGCTTTGGACTCCAGCGGGATTGGCCGCATTTGGATGTTCAACTTTGAAACTTGATCAACTGAACTCTTCAGATGTTCAAGATACAAGAATGGACAGACGTAATTTGACTCTCAAACAACTTAGAAAAATCGGATTTTAATTTCAGCTGGCTATCGGAAAGAAAAGTTTGAAGGTCGTTCCATTTCCATCCTGAGACTCAACAGCAACATGACCCTTGAGTTGCCTCACAATTCCTGAAACTACTGAAAGACCAAGACCTGTCCCCTTTCCATTCTTTTTAGTTGTAAAAAAGGGATCAAAGATATGCGGGAATACATCTTCATTAATCCCACATCCACTATCAGTAACTGAAAGCTTGATATATTTACCAGGTAGAATTCCAGCCTTTTGAAGTTTTTCATCAGGTGCAATTTGTTCAATGCCAGTAGTCACCTCAATATCACCGCCGTTTGGCATGGCATCTCTTGCATTGACGAGTAAATTCAATACGACTTGATCTATCATCGAAGGCCCTATCAATACTTTTGGAAGATCAGACTCAAGAGCAAAATTGATTGTGATATTTCCAGGAAAAAGTTTTCGGTATTGGTCACGACTTTTTACCAGAAAGTCATTTATATCGATAGAAGAAGGTTCATTGAAATCATTTGTCACAAACCCAGTCAATCTCTCAATGAAATTTCGACTCTCTTCAACCGTTTTTAAGAGTTCAAATACTAGTTTTTGAGATTTATCGCTCAAATCTTTTTGATGGGCCAAATTGCTTCCACAAAGGGCCATAATAGAAAGTTTATTATTAAGATCGTGGGAGATTTGAGCAGTAAGTTTTCCAAGAGCATTCATCTTCTGAGTTTGCCAATATTGAAACTCTAGTTTTTTTCTCTCGGTAATATCCAATGATCTGATCAGAACACCATCTGGGTGTGGTTGGAAAAGAAGCTCGAACCATTCGTGGCTACCATCATCAAAATCAAACTTGTTTTCCATGCGACTGATTTCACCAGTTCTGAGACAGGATTTGATTCGATTAAAGACTTCAGTATTTTCAATACCTGGATAACATTCCATCATGGTCTTTCCGAGGAGCTCCTCGGGTGACTTCTTCCCATGCTCTGTTACAGCTTTATTCACATAGAGATAACGAAAGTTTCGGTCAATGACTTGAATGCCCTCGAACATTTGATCGATGGAGTTTTTCAGCTTTTCTTGGTCAAACAAACCTGACTTTTTTGACTTGCTCATGCTTAAATATCCAGTTTATTAACTTCAATATTTTATCATTTACATGTTTCATAAAAATGAAAATCAACTATCTTAAGAAAAAATTAAATTACCGTTCAATAGTTATCAAAGGTTTGGCTTAAATCCTTTGGTATAATTCAATCATTTATTCAGCGTATTCGAATTTATAGATATAAGAAAAAAGATCTTCAAGCTCCTCTTGAATCCAGACCCTTGATCCATCTCAATGATCCACTGATTGAGGTTAAGGGCAATTCTATGAAAATACAGGGCCTTCACATCTAGTGAAAAATCAGATAGAAAAATTCGATCTATATCATCCATAAACTCTATTTTCACTCCCTTCTTTTACGCGCTAGAAAAGGCCAATTAAGAAATGAGGGGGATTCATGAAACTTTTAAGATGCACTTTAATTATGCTTCTTCTCCAAGCAACACAAACTTATGCTTGGTATGAAGATAACGAGACCGTAATGATGTTGGCCGATTCTGGCACACCTATTATTGATAGACAGAGTTCAGACTGTCCAAACCGCTATAGTGATCAATCACTAACTCATAGACTTGGAACAGAAAATGTAGGCTGGCGTCCTTTCTGTGTCACACACGAATATCTTCCTTCATCAGTTTTTTCTGAAGTGAGAGTGATGTCTGATCATGAGTTGGAAAATGATTCAGATTACGATCAAAGAATCACCAGACTTTATGTTTTCAAGCAAGAAGACTTGAAGCCAGGGAGTTCATTATCTGTAAAAACAGTCAAAGATGTGGCCATCGCATTAGGTATTCCTAGTAAAGTAGTTAAGGGTATTTCTTTCAGTTCATTCGTTGGTACCAAAGATTCCTTGGGTCAATTTGAGGGCCTTTATATAGGAACTGACTTTGTGGGAGACAAGACAGAAACACTGAGTTTCTTACGTTCTCAAATGGAAGATAAATTGGTTCTTCAGGTTACTTTTGGGGATGGCGTAGAACTTTACCCTGGTGGTGGTTTTTCAGTTACTCATTATCTTTTCATCATGGATGGAAAGTTGATCTTCGTAAAACATTCCTGGTGGGATGCTTAATCCTTCCAGTTACCGATACCGCCGAGGTTGTAGACTTTTTTAAAGCCTGCAGCCTCGAGCACTTTTTTGGCATTCCCTGATCGCCCACCTGAAAGACAATATACTACGATCGGTTTGTCCTTACCTTTGGCCATTTTTTCAATCTCGGCCAACTTATTTGGAACTTCAGAGACACCAATTCTTTTTGCGCCTGGAATATGTTTAATCTTATATTCCACTAATGTTCTTACATCGAGAAGTAGTGCCTTTTCTTTATTGACCAAACGATGGGCCTCTTCACTAGAAATGAAATCTTCCGCAATAGCTGGAGTAATTAGGAAAAGACATGTCAGAATTAATGTTTTCATGAAGTGAATTGTAGCTTTTGGGCATAAAAAAAGCCAACTCTTGGAGTTGGCCTTTATTTGGAAATTTCTTTCGAAATTATGAAGCTTGTTTTTCGTTTTCTTTAGATTCAATTTTAGATTCAATAATCGCTTCGGTTTCTTCTTGGAATTGAAGAACTTCTGCTTGCTCTTCCTTTTCCCATACGATGCGATCAAATTTACCATTTTTAAATACATAACGAGGCGTCATCACATGAACCTCCTCTGTGACGTATCTCTTAATTAAAGTCTAACAAATGGAGTACTTCTGTCAAGGTAATATTAGGATTCTATTAAGACTCAGTATTTACAGTCACTTAGGAATGAGTTTCTCTAATTTTCCAAAGACAGGAACGACAAAGTTACCTACCTGATATTTTGAGAGGGCCACTTGGAGGTCTTTCTGAGGCTGATCATAACCCTCATCGGTTAACTGAAAGGTTCCAAAGTGAACTCCAACAGAGAGTTTTGAGCCAAGCTGAATATGTCCCTGCACCGCTTCATCAGGGTTGACGTGGAATGGTTTCATGAACCAACGCGGCTCGTAAGCTCCAATCGGAAGAAAAGAGAGGTCCGGACTCCCAATTTTCTCCTTAATCATATTAAAGAATTTTCCAAAGCCGGTATCACCAGCAAAATAAACTTTCTTACTCCCCTCAATTACAAAACCACCCCATAAGGCCTCTCGTTTGTCTGATAGGCTTCGAGCTGACCAGTGTTGAGCTGGAACAAATTTAATCGTGATATCTCCACGTTTCTCTTCTTGCCACCAGTCCATTTCAAGAATTTTTGTAATGCCTTCACTCTCAAGAAGTTTTTTGTTCTTGAGTCCAACGACAAATAAAGGATCGAATTTTTCCTTCAGCATTTTTAACGATGGAAGATCGAGATGATCATAATGGTTGTGGCTAATTATGACGTAATCAATAGGTGGAAGATCTTCAAAATTTAAACCAGGGTTTGTTACCCTTTTAGGTCCCGCCCAAGACACAGGGCTAGTTCTGTCACTCCATATGGGGTCTGTTAGTATATTCACTCCATCCATTTGTATAAGAACACTGGCGTGATTGATCATCATCCAATGGACTTCACCTTTAACTGTTCTATTTTTTTCAACTTTTCCTGGCCTTGTTTCGACCCACTTCGGCCACTCTGCTCTATCACTTGTGAATTTCCATTTAAGCAGAGTGAAAAAGGATTTATCTTGAGTTGGTTCAATATTTTGAAATTTCTTTCCATCGTATGGTGCCGTAAATTTCCCTTTTTCTTCAACTGATGAAGAGGCACAAGAGGAAGTTACAAAAACAAGAATTGCTATTAGGTATTTCATCCGGCTATTTTGAAGGAATTGGTCGAAATTAGGAAGTCACAGATTTTTTGTTCACTATTTGACAAAGTGCACATGTAAAAAATTACTGTTTTCAGAGGCTCCCTTTACTGTTTGATTAGCTTTTGGTTTGAAAGAGTCAGGAGAAAACACATGCGAACATTATTTATTCTAGTCTTCTGCCTTTTGGCAGAATCTGCTCTTGCTGCTGACCAGCTCTACACTTTGGAAGTTCGAGATGCCAACATGGGCGATTTCGCAACTTATGAAATCAGAAATGAAGAGACCGGAGAAAAATCCGTACTTACTAAACGAAATCGAACAGACTCCTGGATTCAGGTAAGCGGCAAGGAATTCAAAGTTCTACGTCAATTCGCCTTTCGAGGTAAGCTTGAGGCCTCAGTTTACGTACTTCAGGAAGATGGCTTCGGTACTCGAACTCCCAAGTCTCTTCTTTTCAAGAATAAAACTTCCTTTCTTCATTTGAAGACAAGAGGCAGTTCATCCCGAGAATTTATTCTTGAGGGAGTACTTCAAGGAAGCGAAGTAAGAATTACATTTGAGAAGTTTCCCGGTACATCGAGAAGATTTGATGACGCCAAATATAATGCCTATGGCGACAAATCTTTTTTACGTTCTTATGTTAGTGGAACAGAGTGGTCTTATAGAGTAAAAATCTGGGGAAACAAAACTGATGATATTGAAATACTTTCTGAACAAAAAGCTTCTGTATTAGGAATCATGTTGTTGCACTTGGAGAATCCGACTTCAAGATGAACGAAGATTGATTACCAATTTTTCTATTTCAATCACAATTCCAATCACAACGATAAGAGCAGCTGAAATCAAAAGTTGCTCTCCATTCAATGGAACTGCCTTCATGAAATTCTGCATAAATGGAACATAAAGAATCAACAAGTGGAAAAATAGACTCGCAATTACTGCCAATAACATCGGAGGATTAGTAAAGAAACTTTTTGAGAACATTGAAGACCGACTTCTTCTGATTTCCAAGACGAGGATCATCTGAGAAAAAGTCAGTATCGTAAAGGCCATTGTCTGGGCATGTCCTTCTGAAGATTCAAGTCCTATCACATAGCCAATTAGAGTTATTGCGGCAATCATCGAACCATACATGAAAATTTGTCTGACAAAGTTTCGATCAAAAAAACCTTCATTCGCTTTTCTTGGTGGTCGATTCATTATACC
>JBFEVX010000178.1:0-4806 GCA_041546685.1 Bacteriovoracaceae bacterium
TACCTCTGTTGCCAGTTGCAATCGCAGGTGGAATCGGTGCGGGAGGAATAGCCCTTTTTGCCTGCTTTGCGAACAAAGGAGGACTGATCAAGAACGTAAACTTGTCAGCAGCCATCTATTTTGTCTCCAACAATTTCATCCTTCAGATACTTTGAAAAGGCAAGAACATCCAGATCGGCACTTCTTCTACCTGCAATTTGAATCGCATAAGGAAGCCCCTTTTCATTTTTACCTAGGGGTAAAGTAGCTGCTGGCTGACCAGAAATATTAAAAGGTGCTGTAAATACTCCAAGATGAGAAGCATTGGAAAAGGCCTGATCCGGAGAAAGCTCTTTCCACTCTCCAATAGTTGGTGGGAACACTGGTACTGTCGGGGTAAGAATGAAGTCAGCCTCTCCCACCCAGTTCATAACTTTCTCTTCAAGTTTTTTGGCAAGATCCTTGATCTCTTTTTCACTGTAACTTTTTCCAGCAATCCGAAGCCATTTGGTGACAGGTTGAAGAACCGTATCATTAAAGTTTGGGACATTGGCCAGAAGCTTTTGCCAAATGGGAAGAAACTCATCGAGTTCAGCTTCAATAGACTCTACTTCTTGAATTTGATGACCTGCGGCCCTGAGTTTTTCGACAACTTCTTCAATACCTTTTTTGATTAAAGGATCAGTATCTACAATTGGATTTTTGGTACAATATTTAATGACCTGTTTTTCAAACTTTCTATTGAGATTTTTTCTAAATGTAGACTCTCTCTCAAATGGATGACCATTCATCGCATCTAGAAGAGCAGCTGCATCTTCAATGTCTCTGGCGATTGGACCGATCGTCGCCAATCCGAACTTATCAATATGAGGAGAAGGATTAAGGTCCATATCCCTTGAAGGTTTGAAACCAAAACACCCACAAAGGGCCGAAGGAATACGAATGGAGCCTGCACCATCTGAACCTTGTGCAAAAGGTAAAAGCCTGGCAGCAACGGCAGCAGCAGAACCTCCACTTGAACCACCTGAAGGATAATTCTGATTACATGGATTTCTTGAAGGAGGGTGTATATCAGTTTCTGTCACTGGCATTGCTCCAAATTCTGAAGTTGCAAGCTTTCCTAAAAAAATAAATCCCGCGGCCTTCATTCTCTTTACAACCCAATTATCATAAGGAGAAATAAAATAGCGAAATCCTCTCGAACCAAGTCTAGTAAAAGATCCTCGAAGTGGAGTCAGGTCTTTGAGACCAGTTGGAACACCAAAAAATAAGGGGAGTTCTTCAACCTTTCCCGCCTTGATGGCCTTTTTCAATATCTTGTCTTTCTTTTTGGCATCTCGAAGTGCTCGAAGTTTCAACACTTGAGTGAAAGAATGAATTTCATTATCTTTGATTGAAATTCGATCAAGTAAAGTTTTTGTCAATTCAAAGCTGGTGACTTCTCCCCGTCTCAACATTCCTGACATGTCTAGTGCAGTTTTATCCCACAGTTCCATTTACGCTCCTACAAGGTTTACACCAATTATGAGCGCTTTAGGTTCAAGAGTAAACTAATGTGAACTTCTCGCAGACAACAAGATCAGATTCATTGAAATCTTTCTTATACTTGGAGAAAAAACGCAGGTGCTCACGACGCCAATAGTCCAAAGAAAGGTCCCCTTCTCCTTCTTCTCGAGCGTGAATCTCATCTACTTCAGAATACTTACAAATATAAAGCTTATGAGTGAAGATGATTCCAAGGGGTATTTCACTTCCATCCAGAATCATTTCATAGGTACCAATTTTTGGAAGTTCTCCTTCATGGCCTTTGTAGCTATGATAAAGGCTGGTTGTGGCAATCTTTTTACCTTCTAGAACCAAGGCACCAAGCTCATCACCCATCTCAGGAGTATCACCAAAACTCCAAGCATCAAAAGGGTGATCCTTCAAATGATTATAAGATGAATCACTTTCACAAAACTTTTTCCAGAAATTAGTTTGTTCTGTTGTCTTCTTATTCATAATTATTCCTACTCAATAGACAATTTGATTGTATTTTCTCACAGGAAAGTAAGAGTGGGAACACCCCTCAAAAACATCATATTTCCGAGGGGCTATAGGGACTGAGTTATTTACACTCAGGAATGATCAATTTTCCTTTTTTGATGATGTTTCCACTCTCATCTTTTACGAGAATCTGCCTATTAGGTTTTTGAATAAATTTAACTTCTTCATATTCCTTGCAGTCATCATCGCTTCCGCCAAATGATTTACATCTTAAACGAGTACTCTCAATGGGTTGGAATGCTAACTTTTTTGTCCTCTTTTCACAGGTTCGATCGTCTCCATTATCTCTATATTTAACACAATCAGTTATCATCGCTTTGTATTCAAACCCATCATGGCAAATCGTGCGATCTAGATAAGCGTTCACAAATGTTGAATCCTCTTGGAACAAAATCATTGCACCAGAAATTCCGCCTACACCTGCTTGGACGTTGACTGATATAATCATCGCCAGAATCAGTTTATACATTTTGTTTCTCCGTTCGTATGGTATCCGTAGCAGTAAAAGTGAACATTGGAATGTCCCCTTGATACTCAGGATTGTTCGCTATTTTTAATTTTTTATAAAAACTGTCTTTATCAATTTCAGTCCATGCCTCTTTACCGGCATCATTTAATCCTTCAGCATAGAAGGAAATGATGTGTTCGCCAGCAAGTTCACCATTCTTAGGTTTGGAAAATTTTGAGACGAAGTACTCACCTAAAAATTTCAACGCCTCAGAATCAAGGTTCGGACAATTCCTTGGAACGATCCAGGTATCCTTATCAAGGGCCTTTAAAAATCCTTTCTCTTCAAGTCTTACAACCAACTCCACACCGTACTCACCATAACGATAAGAGATGGCTCCTCGATGAAGGCTTCCTGTTCCGGCCAGAACAAAAAGTTCGGCCATGAGAGGATCAGTCTTCACCAACTCCAAAAATTCTCCATTGATTTCTTTTGAAACAATGGACTCACAAGGAGTAAAGTCTTTTAAATGTTCAGCTATTCCTGTTGGAACTAGGGTCAGTAGTTTTTCAAAATCTATCGTCTCATGAAAAGTCGAATAGAGTTTAAATAGAGTCATGTAGGTAGGAGTATTTTCTCTTTTTAGTATCCGCTTGATTGTTTTCTCGTTCAACCCAGTTTCTTTGGCCAGGTAGCGAATAGCGAACGACTTGTTTGGAAATCCTTCCAGGTAACGAATCAGATCCAGAGCAACCTGGTCGATTATTGTGAGATCCCTTCCGATCTCGTGTTTTTCCCCCGTTTGAATTTCCATGCCTTAGCTCTATCAATTGTGAAAAATTATGGCAACTTTTTGTGAAAAAGTTTTAGGGTGAAAAGGCCATGGGCGCGACCCCATGACCTCTATCCCTACACAATTCCAATTAGTTACAGCTTGGAATAACTACTGTAGTCACTTTATAAGGAGTGCTATCTCCTCCATCATTGTCTCTATACCATTTTACAGTTCTAACTCTGTTTTGGACAAAAGGAACAGTTTCCCATTTAATACATCTGTCGTCGTCTCCGCCACCAAACTGAGCACATCTTTGACGAGTAGAAGCTTGTGGCTGGACAGCAAATACTTTTGTGTACTCAAGACAGTTTCTATCATCGTCATTTGTCCACTCGATACATTTAGTGATCATAGCTTCGAACTGACCTGCTTCTTCGTTAAGACAAAGTGTCTTAGAGAAAGCAGCAGAAACAAATGTTGAATCTTTTTGGAAAAGAATCTTGTCTCCAGTAACAGAAGCAGAAGCAGTTCCAGCAAATAGAGCAGCAATAATTAGTAGTTTTTTCATTCAATCCTCCGATTTATGTAGTGTTTGTCACAACCTGTGTGACTGTTTTGTTTCGATGAACGGGTTATAAATGCGGACTGAATTTTTCTCAATGAAATGCGATTTTTTTGTTTTTTTTGTGGGACATGTCCGGACGGCCAGAACTTTTAAAAGGACATGTCCTGACCTTAAAAGATAAGTTATTGAAAGGTCATGAGATGCGTTTCAACAGAGCATGAACCAAGCGATTAGCAGAACCTACACCATAAGTGAAATATAGAGACGGTTCAATCATCTCTAGCTCCATGAGATTAAATTCTCCACCATTACGAACAAAATCTACACGTGCATAAAGTGGAACTTCTGTTCGATGAGCAAGAACCTTAATGGCAAAATTCAACATAGAATCATCAGGAGTAATTGCTCTTACATGACTTCCATATTCTTCTTGTGACCTGAAGTCCCCAGCTTTTGGAGTTTTTAATATTCCATGAGAAAACTCGCCATCAAAAAAATGGAAGGAGTACTCTCCTTCTTCAATGACAGCACCAAGGAATGGTTGGGCCATCATTCTTTTTTTCAAGTTAACTTCAACAATCTGTTCTAGATACTCTTTCCAGTTCTCTGTACTCAGATGAAAAGTGTCATGTGCAGAAGCACTGACAAATGGCTTGATAATGATCTGCTCACTGGAAAGTTCCTCAAAAAGGTTTTTCAAATCTTCTGAGGTCTTTATACTTACTTCACGAGTAGGAACGGGCTTAGTTTCCTTGTCATTGAATTCGAGTAGATAATCCTTGGAACAATTCCATTTCAATGTATCAAGGGAATTGAAAAGTTTAGTTTCTTTAGATATATGCTCCATAGCTAGAATAAATTCATCTATCTTCTTTTGATAATCCCAGGTTGTTCTGATCAGTACTCCAGAATACTGACTCCAATCGATTTGTTTCCAGTCAGACCAGACAATCCAATCAAAATTAATACCGGCCTCTTCCAAAGCTTGGTCGA
>JBFEVX010000131.1:0-10120 GCA_041546685.1 Bacteriovoracaceae bacterium
AATCCCACTATAAAGGAGAGGATGAGTTTTACCCGCTTGGTGGAGAAACAGGATGTCTGGGCCAAAAAGGGACGCTACCTCTTCCTACCGGTTTTCATGTTCTTGGCCTTTGTGGCGCCTTTACTACAAAATCTCACGTTGATTGATGGACTGGTCGTATCATTTTCAACTGAGAAGAAAGAGAAGATTGGTCAAAACACTAATTTTGATTCTTTCAAATATCATCCATCCAACAGGTTCAAGCTCAATAGTTTTACGAGTCTTAAGAATCAGCGTTTTGTGCTTTTACCTTCTTTTCAGATAACAAAAAAGAACAATAAGAAGCGCATCAATCCATTTCTCATCATTTATGACACAAAAAATGGAGCAGATGGAGAGTTTAGGATCACTGGAAAGGTTGATTTGCTCGATATTCTTGAACGGGCCCGCAATGGTAACCCTCTATTCAAGGCCAGGTATAAAGAGCTAAGTCAGATATTGAATGAAGATCGAAAAATCTACGATAAAAAACCTTATCGCCAGGAGTACGGGAAGAAACTCCTGGTTTCCAAGCTGGTTACTGAAGAGATTGAATCTTTGGTCCAGTCGAGTTTTGAATTGAGTCTCTCCAAGCTTCCTTCGCATGTTCTAGATAATGGTCCATTCATTAGAGGATATGTTGATCTTAGAAACTCACTTTTGACTATCCCTCAAAAAGGTCAAGTTCCTGAAGTTGATATTTTAAAAATGGGAAGTACTGAGTTTCTACGCTTCAAACAGGTTTTCGATAATCCACCTGAGGGACAAAGGGCCTATCAAGAGACATTACTTCCGCTTACAACTAATAATGCTTTGATTTATACCTTTAACTGGGGCAAAGGCATGCAAGATGCTCTTTCGCGTAAAGAATTTCGAGAGAGCTTTTTTGGCGTCGTCGACTGGTATTTCGATTACAGTGATGTATTCACCTTTCCTGAGACTATTGAGGACATGAAGCCTTTGCATATTCTCGATTTCTTCACCAAGAGTGACCTCTCCAAGAAGGAAAGGGAACAGTTGGAAGAATTCATTTATCATTATTATTTCAAACTTGGACGTGATTCCTTGCAAAGAAACGACGACAAGCTAAGAAACTTCATCATCTCTAGTTTGAACCGACTGTTTCTTATTGCGAGACTGAAAAACTCCAAGGAGAATTACTATTCCACTAACTTTTTCAACCTTGTGACAGGACTCAAAAAGTCTCTGAAGAACAAGAGTAATCAATATTTTAATTTTTAATGGATTGGATAACAGCAACACTTTACGGAATCATACAGGGATTAACGGAATTTCTTCCGGTTTCAAGCAGTGGACACCTGGCCTTGCTACCAAAGATTATGGAATTCAAGGACCCAGGAGTTCTCTTTGATCTTTCCATGCACGTAGGGACAGCTTTTGCGATTATGGTTTATTTCCATAAAGACTTATTGTTAATGGTGAAAAACCTGTTGAGTGTCGCTAGAGAGAAGAGAATCACTCCAGAGTCTTCATATCCAATAAATATGATAATTTCGACAGTCTCTACACTTGTTCTGGTTCTTTTGATCAAAGGACCTGCGATGAAATTTGGTAGGGCCTCTAACTTAATAGGAATCAACTTGATAGCATTTGGTGTCTTGATGTTTATCAGTGACTTTAGAGGAACTAAAAAAGAAACTGATTATATGTTTACAAAAATCAGACCACTAAAGGCCTTTTCAATTGGTTTTTTTCAGGCCATGGCCATCTTTCCTGGAGTATCCCGTTCAGGTTCGACGTTGACTATCAGTCGATTCATGGGACTTTCTAGGACAGAATCTACTCGATATTCATTTTTACTCTCTCTCCCCATCATATTAGGGGGATTTATTCTGAAGCTTCCTGAAATGATAAAAGGTGATCAGGCCTTTGAATTGGCCCCTTGTCTCTTGGGTGGGATTATTTCTTTTGTTGTTGGTTTCATTACTATTCATTATTTTTTGAAACTTATTCAAAAACTCGGCCTTGGAGTGTTTTCACTCTACAGAATCATATTGGGTGGACTGATTTTTTGGCTACTTTAGAAAGTGCTACAATCCAAGAAGGATATAGGTGAGTCTTGTTGATTGGCCACAGCAATAGGAACACAATAGACGGCTTCATTGTATCTCAATCCAGCATCATATAGATCTGCCAGACCTGAGAAATTATTTGCAGTAGAACCACTATCAATGAATCTTCTAATTCGTTTATCCGCATGATCTGTTTCTTCGTGACCCGGGTACATGAGGTTTGCCAGGGCCACTCCTCTTGCCACAACTCCAGAAGCACAGATTTTTTGAGTACAAGCTAGTCTTTCAAGTGTCGTCGCACTAGAAATAAACCCATCTTCGTCAAATTCACTTTCATCTAGATCTTTTGCTGCTGAAGAGACAAATCGGTTATAGTAAACACTTAAATTCGTATAGTCGGGGAGTGCACAGGTATTGTTCGCTGGATTGATGAATCCAGTACAACACGCAGAGGCATCTTCGTCTGTTTCCAAGGCCTCTCCTGCAGGTTTACAACATTTGAATTCATCTTCTGAGAATCTTGGATTCAATGTTTCCAAGAAATTCGTTTCATCTGCAAGACTATGTCTGAAGCCTGTGTCTGAACGATATTCTGGAACTGCCTGGGTATCATTTGTAGTTCCACTTGGATTCAATGCTTTGATGATAGGTGCATTTGAGTTTGGTACTTGCATTGTTATACCCGAGCCAGATGCTGTATGATCATCGGGGTCGACAATACATCCAAGAGTTGAAATTTCACTCGAATCAATTGTAACTTGTGGGATACCCATAAGTTCAAGCTTCAATAGTGCTTGGAATATAGGCTTGGCCTCAGCGTTGGTAGTTGATCTGACAAGACAGTTACCAAGTTGAGGGTCTTCTGCCTGAGCACAAGAAAATTGTGGTGTACAGTATGTTGAGGTGTTTCCAGCTGGACATTGGATCCAATTGCGACATCTAAAGATTTGCTTATCCACATCCTGATGCTTGTCTGGACCCCAGGTCGTATTCCCACCGTTTCCACTGGCAAATTTACGTATCCAGTGACCACTACAGCATGTTCTTCCGGCCATTTCTGTAAGTCCTTTCCATTGAAGCTTCTTGTCCAGCAAACTTTGAGAGATATTTGGACAATCTGGGGTTCCTGCTTCTGAACAGTTGTCTTTTGTTGAACCTTGTAAAAAGGTGGCCGTTTTATCATTCGCATTATTCTTATAAAGATCATTGATGATCGATGATCTACTGTATCTTTGAGGATTATCCAGAGCGATTTCAATTCCAATCTTTTTAAAGACGTCCGGATTCGGCCAAGTCGGAATATAAGGCGTTCCCCCAGATTCACAGGTACCATTTGCATTGTCACATTCATTCTGCCACATGACGGTAGGAATGGTGATATCTTTACCGATTTCACGACAACATCTGTTGTTGGCAAGATCATAGTCATCATCTGTTTTCCTCAATTCTTGAGAACAGACGAGGGCCTGCTGCCAGAAATCCACTTCATATTTGTTCATGGTTCCAGCGGTCTGCATATCGTCGCCTTTGACGATATTGAGTTTAGAAGCAATAAAATCACTAGGAGCGCAATCAAGGTCTGTATGACAAGTGCTTCCAGGTGCTCTCAAACATCTGTTACGTTCAAGAGTTGGTTCGGTAATTTGTTGATCTTCAAAAATAAGTGTCAGTTTAGTACTGATATTGTTTGTATCGTTAAAAACGGAAAGGGCATTGGTTGGCAATACTTGAGATGATGCCATGATATTGATCGAAGAATCAGATGCGTTCAGTGCTGTATTTGACTTGAAGATATAATTTCCTTCAGTATCAAAGACACTACAGTTACTGAGATAATGATCTACACCAGGACCACCTGTTCCTTGAGGAGTCATCCCCATGGCATTGACTTTATCTCCAGAATCAAAGTTATTAGGCAAACTCTGGTGTGCAGTACTGACTCTGGCATCATCTGTAAATCTCCCAGGAATACATATGGCCGAGACACTATTATTGGCCAGTCCTGATTGGGCCTCTGCTTCAATAGACTCCGTTCCAATCCATGAGTATGGACGACCGATACTTCTTACATGGAGACCAAAAGTATCCAAATTGTCTTCAGGTACTGTCGAACTGGCATTTTGAACTTTTACAGACTTTCCATAGCGGGAGATCTTGTTGTTAAAGGCCTCTCTTGGAACACCATCAACAAAACGTTGACAGTAATTATTATTAGAACACATATGAAGAGCAGGCTTCTCTGTTCTAGTGAATGTTACATTTGGATCAATAGTATTTTCATAGTCAGCAATACAAGGTGCTCCACGTCCTCTATACACACATCTCTTTGCAGATCCTTTTTGTGTACCATTGATTTGAATGAGCTTCTCAATTACTTCGGTATCTGGAATCTCATTGGCATTAGCATCAAAAGTAGGGTACTTGGAACTTAAGTTGGTGACATTTTCACAAACATATTCCCATCCAAGTTTTGCCGCACAGTCAGTATCTTTCTCACATTGATGTAGTTCTTGGCATTCAGCTCCGTCACTATCGAAATCTGTAGTAATCAATGAACCTGAGCCTGGAGTCGTACTTGAGGCAGAAATAGTAACAGAATAGGTACTCTCACTTGTGAGATCACCAAAATATTGATTAAGGGCCAAGAAGAGTTTATTTGTAGTGGCCTTGATACGCCTCTGGTTACCCACAGCAAACCATCTGACACCATCAAATGAACCAATCATTGAACCATAATCAAATCCATACCAATCTCTGTTATAACCATTGGCGAAGAGGAAGTGTTGTGATTGAAGTCTCTTTAGTCTCTGTTGCTGGCGATCACTGGATGTGTCGTGTGACCATGGCAACATCGTGGGAGGAATGAAACATGCACGACCGAAAATCAAGTCATCAGCTCGTATCTCAGTACCAAATTTGCTTGTCGCAGTCATATCTGGTCTATAACCTGAACCGATTGAGGTGAAGTTATTTGGAAAGAGTTTCGCAAGATTACTGTAGTAATCTGTCCCACAGTAAAAACATGTCGAAAAAGTACCGCTGTTGACGAAGATGTCGTATGTTTTACCTTTTTCTATTCTCACCTCATAAGCTGGTTTTGCTGAGCCGACTTTTTGGGTGAATGAACCGAGAATTTCATTGAAACCAACATATTTGTCTACGTTGTTAGGCTTCAAAAAATCACCTTTCGTATACTCAAATAGAGTACCTTCCTGGGGTGGTGTATTCACATCAATAGTTGCATGTGAGACACCTTCTTCATCGAAATAACGATGAGGAACTGTTTTTGAGCTTACAAGTACAGTTTGTTGTAACGGCGGTGGTGGTAGATCTGGTTCTGGATATTCACAAACATAATCTTCAATTACATTTGGATCATCTTTTTTGAATTTAGGTCTGAGAAGACACTTTAAATCCGAACATCCACACATACTCTTTATACGTTCAAGTGCCAGGAGTCGAGTGTCCATGACTGGATTTGTTGTAGTGTCGACGAAATAGGTGATCTTCACAACTTGAGTGTCAAAGACCTGTAGCCCTGAACCTTTGAAAGAGACTTTCGCGGGTGAAGTAAGAAGAATGTCGTAATGTGTTCCCTGAAGTTGAGTTGAACCATCAACTTCGACTCTCACACTTCTGTTAAGATCTGCAAAGAAAGGAATAATGAATTCATTGGATCCTGGAAAATGATCGTCCACTGCTCCGATATTCTGTCCTTGTACATAATGCTTTTCACATTTGGCGAGACTCGAAGAAATAGTTGTACAACTGGCATCTGCCTTGAATCTGATTTTCAGAGTATCATCAGGAGCAGAGCTACTAGGACTCTTTGTCATTTTGATAACGAGATTGTCATTATAGTTATCGTTTCCGATTTGACTGTTGTTGATACCAATCTCTAGATCAGTTGTCTTATATGTATTGTTTTCAAAAATAGTTTCACCAGCGTAAATAATTCTATCGATGGAGTGCTGTGGAATACCAAAAGTTCCCGAGTAATTTGTGTAGAAACTTCTGTCGTCTTTTCCTGTATAGTAGAAATCAGTAGAGTCAGTGCTTACATTTTCGTAACTGATAGTACAAAGCGACATTTCTCCCTTGATGGGAATAGTACATTCGTAGAGCTCTTGTTTCTCAATGTATCTCAAGTAAGCTTCTCTATCCGGATCAGTTGTGGGTGTTGGTGTAGGAGTAACTGTCGTTGAAACCGTACAGAGATGATAATAGTTCGGATAGTTATATATCGCAGAAGGATTGTTGGATATATCTTGTAATGCTTGTAGGAAATCTGCACTACTGGTATCAACACCATTTTTGAGTTCTTTGTCTTTTACACATTGTCCGAGTGAACAACAATCAAATCCTTTCGATTGACAGTAACTGCTGGTCGTACAAGATGTTCCTGTCGGAACATTAGGAATAGTGTCGTCCTCAACAATCAATGTGAGGTACGAGACATCGAGCCCAAAGAGATGAATGCCATTGATATCGTAGATTTTGAGTCCATTGGAAATCATTTCAAAAATGTTACAGCCTGGGCAAATAGAGTTGAAGCTGTAGACAATATTGTAGGGATCATAACTTGTAGTCAGACTTGAAACCAGACCAGTCTTCTGGCAAAAGTTGATATTGTTCGCCTGGTTGTTAGGCTCAACCAGAAAATAATCTTCTCTCGACTGAGTGGAGAAATTATAAAAGTTTTGTGGACGTAGGGCCAGAACCATGACGACAGGTTTGCTGGGATGGACCGTAGGGAGATCAAACTCAGCTACAAGACATTGGACCTTTTGAGAGTTGGTATCTTGCTTGAGGAAGTTATCAATCGCAGTTCCTCTCAGATAAAAAGCAGTAGAGAAATTGACTTGAAAACGACTTGACTGTGTTGATTGTGAAGAACCGTTTTGGATATAGTTAAGACTATTGGTGAATACCGGAGGATTGGCATCTCCGTTAGCATCATCACTTCCACCAGAAGAGCTCTTTGAACTTGAATTACTTCGATTAGATTTTGGACTTGAAGGCATACAAGAAACCACGGCCCCGAGAATGATCAGAGTCACGAAGAGTTTGATGAATGTTTTAATGTTTCTTGTATTGCTCACTTATATATAGTCCTACGTCTTCTTTTCGGTTCTATGATTTCAGACCTTTATCCATGATAGGCCGAAAGTGCGACTAAAGAGGATACCCTTGTCTTAAGGCATTGAATTTAATGGATTTCAATAGAATTTGCTGAAGGCTAAAGTTGGCAAAATTGACCATAATAGGTGGCAAACGGGCGATGAATTTTCAGAGACTTACTTAAAAATTTAATACTTGCCTGAAAGTGTCCGATAATAAGTAAGATTTACTTACGGAGTCCGTTTTATGAAAAACATTTTGATCATCTTCATGTTTCTTTTTTCATTTTCAGCATTTTCTCAATCTGCTCAAGAGCTTGCGAAATTGGCGGAAGGGATGAAGCTTGATAAGTCACAAGTTTCAAACATGATTGAAATGATGGTGAAGATGGGAAAAATTTCCAAAGATGATGCAGAGAAGGCCAAAAAAGAATTAGAAAAGTATTCTGATGAAGATATGCAGGCCCTTCAACATCAGGCCGTTGATAAAATCAAAAGCTCTAAAAGTTCCGGTAGTGGATTGGGAAATCTAGCACCAACGCAGGGTGAAAGACTAGCGGTTCCAGTCATTAATCAAAAATCACCAGCTTCGACAGATTCAAGTGGGTCCACTCAGCAAAACAGTGCTGTCCCTTCGGCAAATGAGCCCGGTTACAAGGAAGCTCTTGATTATCTCAATCAATAACTCTCGATCAGACTTAACAATTTAAAGAGACCTTTTTCTGAAAACCTTCTTTTTAACCAGGTCCTATCGCCATTGTATTGGAGGACTTCAGATCCCTTCTCTCCGTTTGAAGAAGACCATCCTATGGCCAAAGTACCCACTGGCTTTTCAGGAGAACCACCAGTCGGTCCTGCGATACCTGTCCAGGAAATGGCGATATTACTTGAGTACTGCTTTCTTGAACCTTCGGCCATCTCAAGAGCAGTTTCATTACTGACTGCTCCAAATTTTTTGAGAGTCTCTTCGTTAACAGAAAGAATTTGTTTTTTAGCTTCATTCGAGTAAGTTACAGCTGAGCCCATAAAGCAACTTGAGCTACCTGAAACATCAGTAAGTCTATGACTTGAGAGTCCTCCGGTACAGGATTCAGCAAATGAAAAAGTAAGATTCTTTTCGTTCGATTTTTTAATCAAATATTCCTCGATGGAAAGATCTCCCCATTGCCATACGTAAGGTGCAAGTTCAGTCTTATTGATGACTTCCTTGACGGATTTTAAAGCAGTTTGTTCATGTGAACTTTCAGGCAATGTAAGGACGAGATCAATTCCAAGAACCTGGGGAAGACTGCTGAGACTTCCAATTTTACTTAAATCGTTCCACAAATTGGTCGCAAGCTTGTTAAAAATCATTTCTTCGGGAACACCGTGTGTTCTTATAACCAACTGATGTGTTTCTTTGGTTTTCAAATTATTGTTTTGTATAAGCCAAGGGAGAAAAACTTCATTCACCATCGCCCTGAACTCTTTAGGAACTCCTGGGGCAGCTAAAATGATTTTACCGTTTGTAATATATCCCAATCCTGGGGCGAGTCCTTTTGGGTTATCAAAAACTTCAAAGTTTTCTGGGATATGGTGATAGTGATTCCATTCAGGTTTCCACTCTTTTCCAAATCTATTGTAATTTTCCTGCACGATGGAGGTCGCCTTCTTGGATTCCTTAATCGTTTGATTGAAATGTTCTGCTAGTATATTTTTTGTGACATCGTCTTCTGTGGGGCCAAGTCCTCCGGAGATAAAGATCAAGTCTGATCTTTTCATTGCTCTTTCCAGAGATTCAAGAATATCCTTCTTTTCATCTTTGCATAGGGTGATACCCTGTATATCGATACCTTTTTCATGGAGATTCCCGGCCAGCCATGATCCGTTTGTATCCTGAACTCTGCCATAGAGAAGTTCACTACCGATGCCGATGAACTCAGTTTTCATATTGGTCCCTTGTTTCCATTTCGCGTCATATAGTATACAAATGAATAACCATCTTAAAAAGCTCAAGTAGGGGATCATTTGGCACAAATCATCACTTTTACTCTCGATTTTGAAGAAGATCTAGAAGAGTATCTCAATAAAAAGCATCCGGGGGTGATGGATTTCAGAATTCTTTCTGAGAGTCTCGATGCCAGAAAGGCCAACCGTGGTCGACGTCCTAAAATTCAATATCGTATTGAAGTCGTAAAAAAAGGAGAAAAGTTTTCTCCATGGGAGGAAGTTTTCACTGAAGTAGGACCACTTCCTAAAAAGCCTCTTATTATTGGTGCCGGACCAGCTGGCTTGTTCTGTGCTTTAAGATTGGCCGAATATGGGGTTCCTTCTGTTATTTTTGAAAGGGGCTCGAGAGCTCATGAAAGAATGAAGCATATTGCGAGATTTTGGCGATATGGAGAGTTCGATTCAGAAGACAATGTTTGCTTTGGTGAAGGTGGCGCAGGATTATTTTCAGATGGAAAACTTATTACTCGAGTAAAAAGTCCTTACGTACAATATGTCATGAATAGGTTTGTCGATTTTGGAGCCCCTCCTGAAACGGCATGGACAAGTAATCCTCACCTTGGAAGTAACAAAATCAGGGGTCTTATATCCGCTATCACGGATTATTTAATCAGTAAGGGATGTGAGATTCATTACAATACAAAAGTTACTGAACTTATCCACGAAAATGGGAAAGTTAATGGTCTCAAAACTTCTGACGGACGAACACATGAAAGTGATCATGTTATTTTGGCCGTAGGGCATTCAGCATCAGACATGTATCTTCATTTAAAAGAACAAGAAGTTCAAATGGAGCAAAAAAGTTTTGCCGTCGGAGTCCGTGTTGAACATAAAAGAAATCTCATCGATCACATTCAATACGGAGAGTTCGCTGATGGAGGTAAACTCGGAGCGGCTCGCTATCGTTTGAGTTACGAGGATAGCACTACTAAAAAAGGTACTTATTCTTTCTGTATGTGC
>JBFEVX010000211.1:0-2057 GCA_041546685.1 Bacteriovoracaceae bacterium
GTCATCGTGTACAGAGGGTCCCCACAACAGAGTCAGGAGGCAGAGTGCACACTTCTGCAGTAACAGTGGCAGTACTTTGTGAGGCAGAGGATAATGAGGTTGAAATAGATCCAAATGATTTGAGAATTGATGTTTATCGTTCCGGTGGTGCTGGTGGGCAGTCGGTCAACACTACTGATTCTGCTGTTCGTATGACCCACATTCCAACTAATACAGTCGTTACCTGTCAGAATGAAAGAAGCCAGCTACAAAACAAGATTCAGGCCATGAAAGTTCTACGCTCCAGACTTTATGAGTTGGAGATGGAGAAGAAAAGAGCTGCTCAAGCCGAGCAGGAAGCGAATAAGTCAGAGATTGGATGGGGAGCACAGATTCGAAGTTATGTTCTTCATCCTTATAAACTTGTTAAAGATCACCGAACCAGCTTTGAATCAGGTAATGCTGAAAAAGTTCTCGATGGCGACCTGGATGGATATATGGATGCCTTCCTAAGATGGTCAGTCGGTGGAGAAAACAAAGAACAATGAAAGGCGTATTCAACTCCCTCTTTTCAATTCTGCTTACGGAAAAGGCAAGTTTGAAATTTGCGGCTGGAGTTGTATTTGGTCTGAGTTTTTCAATAACAGTCATCTTGAGCACTGTTGGAATCATGGATGGTTTTGATAAGACATTAAAGCGGGCCCTTAAGAAAGCTACAGGTGATATCATCTTTTATTCTAGAGATGGTTTTTTCAATATTGACAGCAAAGTTGAAAGAGAACTTGAGGTTCTTGGAATCAAAGATGTTGCTCCAATTGTTCAGACTGAAGCGTTTATGCTTTTCAATGAGCAAAGCAAAGGAATTCTGATCAAAGGAATCGAGTCTGAGTCCTTTGGCAAAGTTACTGGAATCAAAGTTCAACCTGGTGAGAACGAAATCTATCTTGGGAAAGAGATATATCAACTTTTCAACTTAAAAGTCGGTGATGAAGTGGTTTTGGCGATGGCCGGTGGGAATAAAGATGTTGAAGGGCTCCCAAGTCTCTACCCTTTTACAGTGAAGGGTACGGTAGAACACGGAATCTATCAGAAAGATTTGAGACAGGCTTATGTCAATCGGGCGCGGTTACAGCAGTTACTTGGTCTCGATGAAAAAATAAACCTGGTTTCCGTCAAGCTTCCTGAAGAGATTACTCCGATGAGTAAAGATTCTGAAATGTTTACGGATAAAGTGGAAGATTATCAACTCAGACTTTTTGATCGGTTGGGATTTGGTTATATCGTCAAACCCTTCTGGCATGAATTCTCAACATTGATTCAAGCAGTGCAAATTGAAAAAACAATGATCGGCTTGATCCTTCAGCTTGTTGTTGTCATTTCCATATTCAATGTTCTGGCCTTTGTCATTTTCCTGAATGAAAGAAAGTCGCGCGAGCTCTTCTTGTTCAAGGCCTTGGGATTGAGTCAGGCTAGAATGAATAGAATCTGGCTTGGGATGATTAGTTTGATTTGGTTGGTCAGTTGCGGATTTTCTATTCTCTTGGTTCGGGGTGTGGATTGGTTGCTTGGCAACCTTTCGTTGTTTCAACTTCCGGGAGATGTCTATTACATCGGAAGACTCTCTATCATATTGAGTATCTGGGATTATCTACTGGTGTTTGGAGCAACTTACTTATGGCTTTTCATGATGGCGGCATTCGGCTTGTTCAGAATTAAAAAACAATCGATACTTAAAGGTCTCAGAAAGGAGTTTGCCTGATGTCTCTTTTTCAAATTGAAAATGTTAAAAAAACATACGGCAAAGTTCATGCACTAAGAGGAGTCAATCTCTCTCTTGAGGCCTGTACTCAGTATGTAATTTGCGGGTCTTCCGGTTCAGGGAAGTCGACTCTTCTTTATTTGTTGGGTGGTCTTGATCGTCCCTCAGAGGGAAGAATTTTAGTCGAAGGAAAAGACCTCTCTACTTATGATGATGAATCATTGGCACGATATCGGAATTTGTATGTGGGATTTGTTTTTCAATTTCATTTTCTTCTTCCAAGTATGAACTGTATCAACAATATAATGCTCCCTGCGCA
>JBFEVX010000103.1:0-13960 GCA_041546685.1 Bacteriovoracaceae bacterium
AGACCATCCATCTCATCGACAAGTCGGACAGGGATATTCCTGGGCAGATGGGAGAGGTGATCAAGGAAAGTTATGGTCAGTAGTTTCTTGGGATTTATTCTTTCACCGCTTTCTTTTCTGTGGGATTTCACCCACAGACTCAGACGATTTTTCTATTATTACGGACTCTTTCCTCGTAACGATTTTCAAGTTCCGATTATCTCAGTTGGAAACTTGACCTTTGGGGGAACGGGAAAAACACCATTCACTTTGTGGCTAGGTAGTTTCCTTTTGGAAAATCAAAAAAGAGTAATGGTTCTTACGAGGGGTTACAAAGGTAAGCTTGAAAACTCTTCTGGAATTATTCGAGCAGGAAGAAGATTGGGCTTTAATCCAAACGAATATGGAGATGAGGCCAGCTTGCTTGCGAGACGTTTGAGAAATGCCACAATCGTTGTTGGTAAAAATCGTTCAGCCAATCTGGATTTCTTTTTTGAGTCAGAAAAGCCTGATGTTGTTTTGCTCGATGATGGTCATCAACACTTGAAGCTTGGACGTGACCTCAATATTGTTCTCTTTGATTCCACCATGCCTTTTGAGAGTTACAAGGTTGCTCCATCTGGATATATGAGGGAAAACTTTCAAGCACTCCAGGATACATCGGTCGTGGTGTTCACAAGGGCAGACCAGGTAGAAGAAGAGAAAATTGCAAAGCTTAAAGAGAAGATCATTCCTTATCTGAGCAAGGATGCCATTTTCGTCAGAATGAAATATGAGGCCAGCGGATTATTTGATCTAGGCTATCGGAAAAAGTTTGATCTCTCCGATCTTAAAGGGAAGAAAGTCATAGCAGTTGCGGGAATTGCATCTCCAACTTCTTTTTATAAGATACTTGAAGAAAATGGTGCGGAATTGGTAGAGAAAATCAGCTATCCTGACCATCACTATTTTAAATCCCAGGAGATGGAAGACATTTTGGCCAAAGCTGCCCATCATGAAGCCATTGTTGTTACGACTGAGAAAGACATGGTTAAAATGCGTCGAATAGTTGATGACAACAGAATAGTATATCTTGAAATCAGTACAACATTTATTGAGGGTGAAGAAAAGCTGAAACAATTGCTTTCCACAGTTCTTGAATTACAAATGTGATGTAAAATAAGAGCTGATAAACTCTGGATATATTATGAAAAACAGCTTCTTCATATTCTTTTCTTTAACCTTGCTTTCCACGTTTTTTTTATCAGGTTGTGCCTCTAAAAAAGGGAATTTCTCTGACCAGGTATCTCCTGACCTCGTTGAGTCTTTTGATCTTGAGGATAGTAAATTTGATAAATTTAAAGTTGTCGAAGAGGAAGATACATCCAAAAAGAAACCCGAAGAAAAAGCACCTGAAGCAAAAACGGTAGAGAAGAAAACTACAAAGAAGACTGTCAAGAAAGTTGAAGAAAAGAAGAAAACGGCCCCTAAGGAAAAGAAAAAAGCACAATCAGATAAACCAAAAACTGTTGTTAAAATTGTCGATAAGACAGAAGAAGAAGTTCAACCTGATGACTATCCAGAAAATTTCATCAAGTACGATAAAGCTTCTAAAAAAATCTGGGAGAAGTTCAAACCTAATGCATATCCGGGGGAAGAGTTCACCATTAAAATCTCTTACTTGGGTGTGACAGCTGGCTTTATAAGAGTAAGAGTCAGGAACAAGGTCAAGGTTGCTGGAGAAACGGCTTATCATTTCTCAGCTCACTTGAAGTCTGCTGACTATTATTCAATGATATACAAACTTGATGACAAGCTTGAGACATATGTAGATGTAAATGAATTCCTTCCAATCAAATATTCCTTGATTCAGAGAGAATCTGGTAAGGAAATCGATGATCTCCAATTGTTCGATCACAACGCCAAGACAACTTACTTTTGGTACAAGAGAAAAAAAGATGGAAAGTTGACCAAGAGAGAGAAGACGACTTTCATTCCAACTTATTTTCAAGATAACTTTTCATCACTCTTCTTTGTCAGAGGACTCCCCCTTGAACCTGGGGATCATTATAAATTTCCGCTTGTCACGAGAGGGAAGATTCTCTTGATGGACATGAAGTATGAAAGGAAAGAAGTAATCGAGATCATGGATAAGGACGTCAAGGCCATTAGACTAGAGGCCCAGATGCTTTTTCCTGGTTTGATGAAAAAGAAAGGCCGGATCACTTTTTGGTACTCGGCCGATGAAGTCAGAAAAATCTTGAAGTTTGAAGCCAAAGTTAAAATTGGCTCAATTGAGGGTGAACTTGTCGACTACAAAGCTGGCCAAAAAATCGAACTTTGAGAATCGGCGTAATGCCATCTATATTTGTCCCACTAATCTTTGGGGGACTCGCGAGAGAACCGTTATTAGAGATGCTCTCATCTCAAAAGAGCAAGGACTGGATTCCTGGATCTATTGTTTGAAGGATAGCTTCCTTGATATCGCAGCGAGAGAAAATGATCTTCAGGTCATTCATCACTATGGAAAAATTCAAACCAGATTCATCAAGTGGTACAAACTTTTTGGATTAGGAAAAATAGTTAGGGCCGAAGATGTCGCCCTTGTTCATTGCTACCATCTTAACTTTCTATGGCCACTTGCATTTTTCTTGAAAAGTCGACCTGAGATACCTCTTTTTTATACAACTCATCGTGAGATAGCGAACAAGTATACCGAGTTTTATCACAAGGCTTTGCTATCAAGAGTTGATCAGTTTTTTGTCTCAACTGTCGGTTTGAATGCCAACCTTATTGTTCACCTCGACATTCCTCCCCGAAAGATAAAAGTTCTTGGCTTCGGTAATGAGTTGATTGAAGTTTCACGAACAGAAGTCAGTAAAGTAAAAAAAGATCTCTCTTTTGATAAAGAAGTTTGGACGGTCGGAACTTTTTTAAGTTCTCATCAGACAACAACTGAAAATATCCTGCCCCTGATCTATGCCATCATGGGCTTCAATCAAAAAAATCAAGAAAGAAAATCCAGACTCGTTCTTATCTGCGATAGGAATTGGAATCAGGTTTTGATTTATCAAGAATTGATAAGATTAATTAAGGATCTAGGCTCGGAAGATGATGTTTACTTCTACTCAGGTGTCGGTCTGAGTACATTTCAAAAATCTATTGATGTCTGGGTGAGTGCTGAGACTTCAGAGAATTTGGAAGATTTAGCTGTTGGTGCAGTGTTTCAAGGTACCCCTGTTTTGATCCCAAGAACTTCATCCGCCAAGGAGTTGATTCAGAGCTGGGGAGAAGTTGGTCTTACTTACAAGGCCGGGGATGCTAGAGACCTAAGGGACCAATTGAGCCTATTAGTTGATAAAAATAGAAAGTATACTCGTCAAATAGGCAAAATCACTGAAGAAGTGATGACGTACAACCTTTACGATTATTATGAAAGTCGCCTTTCTGAAACTTATCAGACAATATTTGCTGCTCGGCAGCGAGTTAGTCGTCGTCGGTTGACTAAACCGCCCTCCCAGACGGTCTAAAACCTTATTTTTACACTGGACGAACAGGGGTCTGTCCGCTATTCTGCGGCGACTAAAAAAACAATTTTCAGGATGCTTCCTTTGGAAGGTCCTGATCCCCGGTTTTACCGGGTTCAATGAAAATAAGGGATATCGGGTTTCCCGTTATTCCTGTGAGGTGAATTATGGTTCAAGAAAATGAACTAAAACAAAAATGGATGGAAGGTTTCGACGTCGTTTTTGGTGAAGATGTAGAAGAAACCACGAAGAGTGCTTTTGAAGAAGCTTTGGACACAACTGAGGTCAAAGATTTCAAAGAAGGCGAAGTCTTCAAAGGTGCAGTTGTCAATGTAGGTCAAGACTACGTTCTTATCGACATCGGCTACAAGCAAGAGGGTCTTGTCCCAGTTAAGGAATTCCTTAACTACGACGGAACACTCAAAATCAAAGAGGGAGATGAGATCGAAGTTTATCTTGAAAAACTTGAATCACATCTTGGAAACCTTGTTCTTTCAAAAGACAAGGCCGAAATTCTTAAAGCTTGGGACAAAATTTCTGAAGCTTGTGAATCTGGAACTCCTCTTCAAGGGACTGTTATCGCCAAGGTTAAAGGTGGTCTTTCTGTCGATATCGGCGTTAAGGCATTCCTTCCTGGTTCACAAATCGATCTCAGACCTACTCGTTACCTTGATAAGTACATTGGTAAAACAATGGAATTCAAAGTTATCAAGTTCAACAAGAAGAGAGGGAACATCGTTCTTTCAAGAAGAGCTATTCTTCAAGAAGAGCGTGGTAAGATGAGAAATGAGATCCTAGGTCAGATCCAAGAGGGTATGATCGTTAAAGGTATCGTTAAGAACATCACTGATTACGGTGCGTTCATCGACCTTGGTGGGATCGACGGACTTCTTCACATTACAGACATGTCATGGGGAAGAGTTAAGCATCCATCTAACCTTCTTAACATGGGTGACGAAATTGAGGTTAAAATCCTTAAATTCGACTCTGATAAAGAAAGAGTATCTCTTGGTCTTAAGCAAGTTCAACCGAACCCTTGGGAAGAAGCCAGAGAGAAATACCAGCCAGGTACTAAAGTATCAGGTGAAATCGTTTCTGTTAAAGATTACGGTGTATTCATCGAGCTTGCTGACGGAATCGAAGGTCTTATCCACGTTTCTGAAATGTCATGGACAGGGAAAATCAAAAACCCGGCCAAGCATTTCAATGCTGGTGAAAATGTTGAAGCTCAAGTTCTCGACGTTGACGTTGAAAACAAGAGAATCTCTCTTGGACTTAAGCAACTTCAAGACAACCCTTGGACAGAAATTGAAGCTAAATATCCAGTTGGATCTAAGGCCAAAGGAAAAGTTAAGTCTGTTGTAGACTTTGGTGTTTTCGTTGACCTTGGTGAAGAAGTTGATGCTCTTATCCACGTTTCTGACGTTTCATGGACTAAGAAAAACATCAACCTTGCTGATGAGTTCAAAGAAGGTCAAGACATCGAAGCTATGGTTATCTCTGTTGATAAAGATAACGCAAAATTCTGTCTTGGTATCAAGCAACTTGAAGAAGATCCTTGGAAGAAAATCGAAGAAAGACTTCCGGTTGGAACTGTTATTCAAGCTGAAGTTGTCAGAGTTACTGACTTCGGTGCTTTCGTTGAGCTTGAAACTGGAATTGAAGGTCTTATCCACATCTCTGAACTTTCTGAAGACAGAGTAGAGAAGCCTTCTGATGTCATCAACAAAGGTGACACTCCAAAAGCTATGGTTATCTCAGTTGATAAAGATGCGAAGAAAATCGCTCTTTCTATCAAAGCTGCAGCAAACGCTGAAGCAACTGGTGGTAGCTATAAGAATGAAACTGTTCAATCAGCAACTCTTGCTGACAAATTGAAAGGTTTCAAAGTTGACGAGTAGGATGATAATTCCGAATTAAGACAACAAAAATAGAGAGTTCGACGGCCTTAGCCGTTTGATTCAAAGGCCACCTTCGGGTGGCCTTTTTTATTGAAATCACGTCAAATCTTAAAATTTGCAAAAAAATCACTTTGTTCTACTTTGTATTAGTGTATAGTAGTACAAATGGTAATAAGTATAGACCTTGATGATAATGTTCCGGTTTATAGGCAAATCATCAATCAAATTCAAAATTTGTTAATAGAAGGGAAACTTGGACCGAAAGATCCTTTGCCACCGATCAGACAGCTGGCGACTGACTTGGAACTGAATCCTAACACTGTTGCGAAGGCCTATTCTATTCTTGAGAGCGAGCGTTTAATATTCTCTGCTGGTCGAAAGGGGACATTCGTTACCGCAGATGCTCTCGATAATCTGAAGAATGATTTGGAACGCAATTCAAAGCGCCAAATAAAATCCATAATGATTGAGCTTCAAAGTAATGGTTACGACAAGAAAGCTTTTAAGAAAATGATTGATGAACTCATCAACGAATTGGAGTGGAAATGACTTTGTTAATTGAGGCAGCAGCTGTCATTTTTCAGGTTTTTGTTTTTCAGGTGGTTTCAATTCCATTAATGAGAAACCTGACTTGGTATTTAGGGCTGTCTAGAAATTCAGATTGGGTCAATGAGCATCCTGACTTCTTGAAAGAAAATCAAAAACCTTCTGAGAATTCTCATTATTGGGTAGGTGGTCTGATCACTGCTCTGGCAATGTGGATGGTCATTACACAGAAGGATTATCTCTACCTCCTTCATGTTTTTTCTGCTCTATGGATGCTCTTTCAGTATTTCTTTTTTGACTTCCGTCTTTATAAAAAGTTGGAAGTGGAAATTCCAAAACCAAAAAGAAGTGCAAGCCTTTCAGTCAGACGGCTTACTGACTTTGTTCCAAAAGGTTTGGTTATTTTGACCGTCATCATGATTCTGTCTTCTGCGGGTATTGAAATGTATCGCTTTATCGAAACGGATGACATAACAAAATTCTGGTATAAGAAAATATCCTTCTTTTTGATGACGATAGCTTTGGTACCTTCATTTGTTTATAGTTTAAAGCGAACTCCTATATGCGATGATATGGACATTGATTCACTTTATAGAAAACTTGAGTTAAATGTAATTGGTCTCATTATTTTCTTCTTCAGTTTTTCGAATGTTTTAACTTTTATGCTTGTAAGGATGGGAGTTAATGAGTCGGTCCTCAGTAGTGGAAGACCTCTTTCTTCATTCATTCCCTTGGGGATTTACTTCATTTTTCTTCTGTATGTGAAAAAGGTCAATGCGAGAGTGACTGAGCGTTATAAACTTGCTTTTCAACATTGATCAATCTGGAAAAGAAGAGTGAGCAACAAGCAATACCAGCTCCAATCATAAAGACGGTTTTTGGTGAGCTAAGCCAGACAACACCAAGTAATGCTGGTATAACCACGGCAGCTATATGATTGATGGTGAAGCTGATACCTGCTGTAGCCGCAATGTCTTTAGGGTCCGCGATTTTCTGAAAATATGTTTTTACTGCAATCGCCATGGCAAAGAATAAGTGGTCTGCAATGTAGAGTCCTGCGGCCACATGCTTGTTCGTAACGAATGCATAAGAAGTGAAGATAAGTATCAAGCCTATGTATTCGACAAGAAGAATTTTCCTCTCTCCAATAACTTCAATAAGTCGACCGATCTTTGGGGCAAATATCATATTGAAGATGTAATTAAACAAATAGAGGAGTGAAATTTCTTTAACGGTATAGCCGAATTTTTCCACCATCATAAATCCTGCGAAAACCATGAAGATTTGCCTTCGAGCTCCACTTAAAAACGTCAAAACATAATAGAGCCAGTATTTTTTTCGTAGGATCATTTTCTTTCTTTGTTCTTCTTTTTCGGGAAATTGAGGGAAGAAGAATGTATAAAATAGAACCAACATCAGACCGGTTGTTCCAGCAATAATATAGACCGTTTTAAATTCCAACTTAAATGCAGTCATGAATAACCAAACGGAACTGTAAGAGAGAACAGACCCAAATCCAGTGAATGCCAAAACCTTTCCCATGAAGGATGGAGTTTGAACTTTATCAATCCATTGAAGGGTGAGTGATTGATTCATTGTTTCGAAATAATGAAATCCAACAGACATCACGAAGGTGATGAAATAAAGACCTGCGGGGCCTGTGAAGAATCCTGTAGTTCCTACGCCAATACACATCAAAGCGAGGAAAAAGAGGGCCAAGGTTTGTTCTTTAAACCACATCAATAAGAAAACTGAAGCAAAGGCCAGAAAACCTGGAACTTCCCGAACACTTTGAAGCATGCCTATTTCTTTACCTGTAAAAGATGCAACCTCTACAGTGTAATTGTTGAGCATGACCTGCCAAACAGAAAAGGTGAATGGCATGGTAAAGGCCATCAACAAGAGCATGTGTTCGGGTTTCTTTTCCAGTCTTAGATTCATTGGTGCATTTTCCCATGAAACCTACGGGTTTGAAAGGTCGAAGCTTATTCAAAATGATTATTGGTAGTATAAAGGATGATTATCGTCTTCATCTATATCCCAGTCATCGTCGGATTCAGGGAGAATAATTTCATGACGCTCGAAGTTTCTGAAATGTTTTTTATTGAAGTAGAAATGAACGATACCAATCATAACTCCTAGGATGAGTCCAAGAAAGTGAGCGAAATAACTCGTCTGAGGTTCATAGGTGGTAGGAACCAATACCATTAGAGAGACTGCGACTATCTTCATTACTCTTCTTGGAATTGTAACTTTTCTTTCGATAAAAAAGTACATGGTCAGCCAGAATCCCCAGAGCCAATAGACAATACCTGAAGCCCCAAGAATTCCTGTGTCGTCCACAGCTGAGGCGACAATGATGAAGTTAACGATTCCTCCCATGACGATGGCAACAAGAGGAAAAGTAATTAATCCAAAATAAGAAGAAACGAAATAACCCATGAGCCCTATAAAAAGTGAGTTTGAAAGGTAATGGGAGAGATCAGCATGGATCATAGCGCTGGTAAATAGTCTCCAGTATTCAGAATTGTCATGAACTCTAACTGGAGACGCGAGAAGGTACTGACTTAAACCAAGGCCGGGATTCCAATAAAGTTGACTCAAAACAAGAGAGGAGATCAAGAAGAGGGTTGTGACTGCAATTCCATAATCGTGCTTCTTTTTGGAAAGGAATGTTTCTGTTATTTTTGTTTGAAATTCCATAGTCTACTATGGGATCGACTTCGATGACGTCAAGGGTGAACAGGAATTAGACGAGAGAATGGATGTAAATACTTGCAATTTGGGAGCTTCTGTCCCAGCAGTACTTGTTTGAGATCTCATGGAAGGCATTTCGACCCATCTTCTTGAGCTTGCTAACATTGTCTAATGCCCATTGGATTTTATTATTAAATGATTGTGCATTATGACCATCAAAGCAAAGACCTGAGACATTGTCCGTGAAGAACTCTTCTCCAGTGGCTTGGCTTGTATAGAGAACAGGCTTTTTGTGAGCTGCAGCTTCAAGTAAAACTAATCCACATGCTTCATAAAGACTAGGAAAGAGAATTAAATCTGCGGATTGAATATACTCTTCTAGTTCTTCTCTATTCTTCGTAAAAGGAATTAGGCTGACCTTATTTTCAAGTTTGTTCTTTTTGATAAGTTCAATAATATCTTTCTCGAGACTTCCACTTCCGACTAAGACTAGTTCGAATTTATTATTGATCAAATCTTTCAAACCATTCAAAATAACCTGAATATTTTTTTCTTTTTCAAAACGGCCGTAATACAAAAGTCGCAGGGACTTTGTCTCTATCAATTTTTCAGGTATGGTTGGATTATCAATTCCATAAGGAAGATGAATTAAATCATTAGTCTGAAGGTCCATATGGTGTTTGATCAAACTAATCTGTTTTTGAGTAGGTGCAAAATTTAGATCAGAGCTTCTAGAGAGGGCCCTTTGAATCAAATCAATCCAACTTCTCCAGCTATCCATCCTGCCTTTTGACTCTTCACACTTTAACACATGGAGCTGATTTATGAGAGGTTTGCCAGTTTCTTCCTGAAGTTCAAGTGCTGACATTCCGAAATACCAATCATGACACCAAATGAGATCATAGTTTACGTGAGAACGTATAAAGGTAGTTACTTCTTTATTAACCTTTTCATACTCAAAATAATCCATGCTTTTAAAGTCAACAGGTAGCTCGATCTTCCATACGGTTGTTCCTGATACCTTGGAGCAATAAAAAGAGTAAATGGCATTGGGTATAGGTAATGATGATTTTGAGCAAACGATAATTGGTTCGATGTTGTAATGTGATAACCTGCGTGTGTATTCATAAACGACCTTTTCTATCCCGCCGTGTCTTTCGGGATAGTAGAGAGGGGATAATATTAAGCATTTGACCTTTTTCATTTCGCTTTTCCTCATACAAAGTACATGCCATGAGACTTTCATCTTTTATTGAGTACTTATGCTTAATTCTGTTCCGATTTCGAAACATCGATTCCTTAAAAAGAAAGACTCTATTGTCATTAAGTAGGTTATTTCAATAAGTTAGGTCAGATTGAATGTTGGCACAGACGTTGCTCTATTCATTACGAAACGCCGATGTTGGTGTTGAAACTTCAAGGAGATTGAAAATGGCTAAGTCAAAGAAAAAGTACGTGAAACCAGTTGTTAGAGAAATCAAACTTCCTGCTGCACTTGCTAGAGAAGCTATGCAAGCGACAAAGTAATTGTCGACAACTAATAGATAAAGGGGAGTAATCCCCTTTATCTACTAAAGACATTCATTCTTTTTTTATTTTAAGGGCAAGAAAATGAAAACAGAGAAAATTTTAGACCGTTTCGGTCTTACTCAAAATGAGCTTATCAACTTAATTCCAGACTTGGACAAGTCACAGGACAAAGTCTTCCTGAGCGGTTCCCTGTTTGATGATCTTGGAAATAGTAAATCAGATTTAGATATTTTTGTAATCAAATCGGATTGGACTGAAGTAGAGCGTTCAATTGAAAATAACATTATTCACAATCATCAAAGATATGATGTTGTTTATTTAGATGAACAACTTATTTCTGATGTTAACACGACTTTGCGAAGTATGGACTTTACCTGTAAAGATGTTTGGGTTCCAAGAAGTCTTTGTCGCGATATGTCTGAATACGAAACAGTCACTCTTGTTCACCGTCTTAGAGTTGGTGAACCAATTCTAAATAAAGAAGCATTTAATACAATGAAAGACAATTTTCATTTCGAAAAATATAGAAATTGGATGATTCGCCTAAAAGTTAATGAATACGATAACAATTGTGAAGATTTTGTTGGAAGTATTCAAGACGGTGAAATGGTAGATGCTGCCTATATGTTCCGAGATATTATTGGTCCTTGTATGGATGCATGGATTCACTACAAAGGCGAAACGATTGATCGTGCCAAGTGGCGATTCAAAAAGCTTGATAATATCTGTCTAACTGAAGAAGAAAAGGAAATTGCGTCCAAGTTCGTTCACTATGGATTCTTGAATCCTCTTGATTCAGATATCGAAGAAAAAATGGAAGATGGATACTACTTCTGTGAAGAAATAATAAAACAAATGCACTAATGGGAGGCAGTCATGTATAGGATGAAACTAGGTTGGAAATTGAGAAAAATTGGAAGAACAGTATTTCTTACAGATGGAAGAGATGCTTTTGAAATCTCTGATATCTCTTATGATGTTCTCAATTATATTACAAAACCAAAATCACTTGAAGAAGTCGTCGATTTTGTAGGAACTACATTTGAAGGTGCTACACAAGAAACTCTTCAAGCTGATATGGCTGATTTTTTGAATGAGATGATTTCTAGGGGAATTGTTCGTGCGAGTTAATAAAGCTCTATGGATTATTCTCCTTCTTGCCCTTCCGGCCCTGTTTTCTTTTGAAGACGGCAGGGCCGGATTCATGGTCCTTGTATTGTTTTGCCTATCAAATGCAATGTTTTACATTCCTCAGAAATTCAAAGGGAAAGGGCCACTTGCATTTCTTATTAGAAGAAGTGTTTATTCATTACCATATTTAGTTCCTGTTGTAGGACTTGACCTCGCTGGAGTAGAAACATCGTCTTTCATAATTCTCGGAGTAATCTCAGTTTCAATCTCTGTTTGGTGGTCTCGTCTGGAAGAGTTAAAAGACCTTCTTAATCAAGATTTCATGCTGTTTGAAGGGAAAAGTACTCCAGTGACTGGAGCATTGCAGGTCTACAATCAGTTGCTTGCAATCTCAAGTGAAGAAATATTCTTCCGTTTTTACATAGTATCTCAGTTAAAAGATCTCTTGGGGCTAGGCTCAGTATTTGTGAGTACTGTTCTGTTTGTTTTGGCTCATTATTTGACTCCATGGGGAAGTCAACTTAGTAAAAAAGACTTGGCTACACAGACTATTTTATCAATATTTTGGGGCGGACTATATATTTTAACCGACAATTTGATTTATTCATTACTTGGGCATCTTGTGTTTAACTCACCTTTTATCGTTAGAGAAGTGATGAAAGTTTTTATTTCAGAAGAGATCAGTGAGGATTCTCTGTCATGAAGAAGATAAATCTCTTTCATAATTTTTTGAACTATGGTCATGAGCAGACTCTCGTTTTTGTCCATGGCGGACCAGGGGCTAATAGCTCACTGTTTTTCGGTTATTATCAAGATCAAAAACTATACGAGAAATTCAATATACTTGTTATAGATCAACCTGGCTGTGGCCTTTCTCCTCGTTTGGATGATTCCACCGAATATGATTGGGATGTTTTGACTCAATCTTTTGCTGATGTTTTAAAAAAGTATCCTAAGTTGAAACTTGCTCTTGTTGCAGAAAGCTTTGGCTGTATGTTGGTACTTGAACTTTTCAAGCGTACACAACTCGAAAATATTGAGAAAGTCGTTTTGGTCGGCCCGGCCGTGACTATGGTTTCAGCAAAAAAAGACATTGTCATGGAGTCACTCTCTATTAATGAACAGATTGTAACATTTGTAAAGGCACTAGATCAAAGTCAGTCTCTTTCAAAACAACTGGAGACGGCGAATAGCGAAGTTAAGAATTACTTCTTGAATAAAATCAAAAAATATGAATTCAGAGCTCTCTCTACAAAACCTTATCTTCTCGCAAAGGATTTGATTCCAACTGAATTAAAGCCTGAAGCTGGAGAATGGACTAGAGACTTCTTTAGTTTTTTTTATGGAAAAACACATACAGGTGAGTTGAAAGATCTTATGAGCAAGAGGCTCGAAGAAGAAAAGATATTGTTGAAAAGTTTTCTTCTTAAAATTGAGAATATGTCACTTAGAGAGATAAAAGAAGTTTCAAAGATGTATTCTACATTTTTCTATAACCAGAATACATTTGAATACGTAGCTAAATGCAGAGAGCTAGCAGGGGGTGTTGAATCTCTTTATAGTATCGAAAATATGGATTTCAGTAACAATGTTTTAACTGAAGTCATGGAAAACAAAGAAAAAATTCATAATTATCAATTGAGCATCAAAGATATTGATATTCAGGTACCTCTTGTCGTTATGAGAGGCGAAAAAGATCTCTATGTTAATAAAAAAGATATCGATAATTTATATTCAAAAAAAAATAAAAATAGAGAAATAGTATTCAGGCACTGTGGCCATTGTCCTATTTACGAAAGACCAGAAGATTTTAAAAAAATTCTTGAGGAGGAATTATGCAAAGCAATCTAAGAGTAATGCTTGCCGCAAAGTTTGTATCGGAAATAGGGACATGGATTCATTCCATTTTGCTACTCCTCTTATTGAATGAAGTTTCAAAAAATGTAACTTTTGCTATTTCCGCAGTGTTGGGATTAAAGATTATTGTTGGTTTTTTAACATCTCCTCTGATTGGGAGATTTGTAGACAAGAATGCCTCTAAAGGCTTAATGGTTGCGGCTGATTTCATCTGTGCTTTGGTCGTTCTTGTTTATACCTATACAACGAACACTATGGTTATTGGTGTAGTAAGTGTTATCCTCGGGATAATTACAACAATTCATTATTCTACATTCAACATTTTCTTTCATCGTGAAATGGAAGGAAAAGATATGAAAGGATCATTGGTTAAGTTAGGAATGACCCAAGAAGTTACTATGGTTTTAGGAACAATTATAGGAGTACTCTTGGCCCAACTAATCAGTCTGAAGTTCGCTTTTATTTTCGATGCAGCTTCATTTGTGGTTTCTGGAATATTTTTGTCATTTCTCAACAACAAAGCAATAAAAAATGAAGAAGAGAGTTCAGTGCGGGAGCAAATTAGTTTTGTGGAATCAGTTAAAAAGAGCAAAGGTTTGTTTGCCCTTATTGCTGTCTCCGGTTTTTTTGCCCTCACTCTTGGTTATCGTGATGTCCTCGAAATTCAATATCTAATCAATGAGAAGGCATTGAGTAAACTTGAATTTGGTCTTCTTTTTACAATGGCCGGAATCGGAGGTCTTATTGTTAACCTTTTTATAAAGAAAGTAGATGTAAAAAGTGTTGGCTATGAGTCGTTTGCTATTCTCCTAC
>JBFEVX010000157.1:0-7160 GCA_041546685.1 Bacteriovoracaceae bacterium
AACATAAGGTACTCCCGATCGAACAATTAACTTGAATTGCAGGAATTATACAAAATTGGGGACCCTTTACTATGCAGTGCGTAATTCTTACAACATACAGCATAAATTTGCCCAGTTTTTGCCAATTATTTCGAAAAATTATCTATATATCGAATAATACGAAGTTTATTTATAATCTAGTCTCATAAAATAAGAGGGAAAACATGCTCAGAATGGAAATCAAAAGTATTTTATTAGTTGAAGACGATCCAGATCTAAGATCTATAATGCAAAGTGAACTTGAAGATCTTCTTGGAGTCAGAGTTGTAGTTGCTGAAGATGGAGCCGTTGCATATCGAAAGGCCCGGAATCAAAACTTCAGTTTGATTGTTACCGATTTCAAAATGCCCAAAGTTACAGGTGGTCAATTGATTTCGGCACTAAGAGAAAATGAAATGAATGAAGAGACTCCTATCATTCTTTATTCAGGTTTTATCGAAGAGGCCAAAAAGAATATCGAAGGAATGTATCGAGGACTGACTTTCGTAGAGAAACCATGTCCAATGGAAGATTTCATTAAAATTATCAAGAATGCCTTTAAAAACAAAACCGAAAAACCAAAGAAAAAAGCCGATGCAGGTTTTTTGAATATCTTTATCGACTCGACCATATTCACTTTAAAAAACCTTTGTGGATGTACAAAAGTTGCACATAAAGATGTTGGTCGATTTGAAGAAAAGCTCCCAGAGGTAAAAGTCGCAGCCAACTTAAATGTCCTCTCTCAATATTTTTCAGGAATTATTACGATATCCTTTCCGGAGAAAACCTATCTCAATATTCTTAGTTTCATCAATGACGAAGAAGAAAAAGGGATTACAGAAGAAAATATGGACTTCGCAGCAGAAACTTTGAACATTATTTATGGACAGGCTAAACGAGACCTCACGGCGAAAGGATTCGACCTCCAAAAAGTCATTCCGAACGTCATGGGAGAAACAAGTTATCATACCTTTGAAGAAAAACTGATCAAGAGTGATACAATCCTTATTCCATTCGAAACAGACATGGGGCAGCTCTACATGAATATTTACCTTAAGCCAGGGAAAGGTTGAAAATGACTTTTGAACACTCTCTACTCAATCAAGTAGATATTTTTGATGCCCTGGACAGAGCTGTTATCGTCTCTGCTACAGATGAAGAAGGAAAAATTATTTATGCAAATCCTCTCTTTTGTAAGGTATCCGGATATTCAGCCCAGGAACTCATTGGTCAAGACCATAGAATTGTCAATTCAGGCATACACCCAAAAAGTTTTTTCAAAGAACTCTGGGATCAATTAAAGAAGGGAAATGAATGGAAAGGAATCATCAGTAATAAAAATAAAAACGGTGAAATATACCATGTCAAAACAACGATTACCCCCATTCGCCTAAAGGATGGAAAAATTTGTTACTTTTCAGTACGTAAAGATATTACTCCTGAAATAAATTTGAGAAATAAATTGGAATACTTCAACGAAACCCACAAGATCGTTTCTGACGCTGCCAATCTGGGAGCTTGGGACTGGAACATTTCGGAAAATACTCTCATTTGGAATGATCAGATATATAAGATTTTTGATGTTGAACCTCAAAGTTTTGAAGCAACTTACGAGGCATTCCTTTCCTTCTGCCATCCAGATGATGTTGATAAAATTAATCTTGCAGTTGAAAAGTCTCTTTCAAATCCAAATGTGAAATATCAAATTGAGCACAGAGTTCTCACTAGGGAAGGAAATATTAAATCTGTTCTAGAAACAGGAGAGGTATTTAGAAACAGTGACGGTATTCCTGTCAGAATGATGGGGATTGTTCAAGATATTACAGAACTAAATAATCAGAAACTTCTAGTGGAAAGACAAAAAGAACAAATTCTCGAAGCTTCAAAAATGTCTGCTCTTGGAGAGATGGCAGGTTCAATCTCACATGAAATCAATACCCCTATTGCAGTCATCTTGGTGAACGCAGAAAAAACTCTTCGAATGCTGAAAAATAAAGAGGAAAACTGCATTGCTGAGATTAATGATTCTTTGAAGACCATAATCAATACATCGATGCACATATCGGACATTGTTAAAACCCTTAAAAGAATCTCCCGAAATGATTTTCAAATACAAGAAAAAGCAGAAATTTCAACAAATGAAATCATCAAAGATCTTCAAACAATTTCATCAGAAAGAATCAAGAATAAAGGTATCGAACTCCTATTTGAAATCGAAAATGAAAATGAACTTCTTAAGACCAACAATTCACTTCTTCAACAAATTATGATCAACCTTTTGAATAACTCAATGTACGCTATTAAGGATTTGGACAACAAATGGATAAAAATTCAAGGAAAGAAGCTGGACGGTCAATACGAATTTAGAATATGTGATTCTGGAAATGGGATAGATTCGGAAGTCGCAAATAAAATGTTTCAACCTTTCTATACCACCAAACAGATCGGTCAAGGAACAGGAGTAGGACTTGGAGTATCACTATCCTATGCACAAGCACTTGGAGGGACTCTTACCTATGACAGTAAGAGCAAGAATACTTGCTTTATCTTGAGATTTCCGGTTAGCTCCTAGAAGAAGCCCCCACCCCAAGGTCCTCTTTTTCCTTTACCTTTTTTCTTTTTCTTACCAGCGCCTTTTGGGGCCCTAAAACCAGGTTGAGCACCACCAGGCATTCCTGGCATTCCTGGCATTCCAGGCATTCCAGGCATTCCACCACCCATCATGGCCGACATGGACTTCATCATCTGTTCCATTTGTTTGAACTTTGCAATGAAATCTTTTACTGCAGCTTCAGTATTTCCTGAACCTGTGGCAATTCTTTTGATTCGAGACTCTTTAATAACCTTGTAATCCTGACGCTCTTGTTTCGTCATTGAGTTGATTATCACTTTCATGCGATCCATTTCATTTTCGGCAGGAGAAAGATCCCCAATCTCCCTAAGAGCCCCACCCATTCCTGGAATCATTTTAAGAATAGAACTCATTGATCCGAGTTTGGAAATCATGTTCATTTGTTTCATGAAGTCATCAACAGTAAACCGACCTTTTTCAAGGTTCTTCATCATGTTTTCTGCTTCTTTCTGGTCGATGGCCTCTTCGGCTTTTTCGACGAGAGAAACGACATCACCCATATCAAGAATTCTTCCGGCCAGTCTGTCTGGATGAAAGAGTTCTAGGTCTTTCATCTTTTCACCAGTAGAAATATATTTAATAGGAACACCGGTCACATGTCTGATGGAAAGGGCCGCACCGCCTCTGGCATCCGAGTCCATTTTGGAGAGAACGATACCAGTCAATCCGATGGCATCATGAAAAGTCTTGGCAACATTGACCGCTTCCTGACCTGTCATGGCATCAGCAACCATCAAGACTTCAGGTTTTTCGCTTTCAAGTGCCTTTTTGACATTAACCAATTCTCCCATCAACTCATTGTCGACATGAAGTCGTCCGGCAGTATCAATAATGACCACATCATATTTTTCACTCTTGGCATGAGCAAAAGCTTCTTTGGCAATTTCCTCCGGTCTCTTCCCAAGATCGGAATCATACCAGTCCATCTCCATACTCTTGGCCAGGGTTATCAACTGATCTTTGGCCGCAGGTCTGAATGTATCACAAGGAACAAGAAGAACTTTTTTGTCTTTTTTCTTTTTCAAATGAAGAGAAAGTTTTCCTGAAAATGTCGTTTTCCCTTGTCCATTGAGACCAACAACCAAAACGGCAATCGGTCCTGATCTTTCAAGGTCAACTTCTTCATTCTCGACACCCATGACATGGGCAAGTTCATCATGAACAATTTTAATGAACTGTTCTTCTGGATTGACTCCTGTGATGACTTTTTCACCGAGGGCCTTTTCTTTAACTGAATTGATGAATGATTTGACGACTTTGAAATTGACATCAGCTTCAAGTAGCGCAGTACGAACTTCCTTGAGTGCATCCTCAATATTACTCTCAGAGATTTTGCCTTTACCTTGAAGGTGTTTAAATGCACTGGAAAATTTCTCACTTAAATTATCAAACATGTCGCTTCCTCATCAGCTTATCAATTTATCAATATGTCCCAGACAATCCATAGGGTCCTTGATCAACTGGTCAGATGTCAGGCCTTCGAATTGGCAGTTCGGGTTCCAACCAGCGGGAAGAAAATGGCATCCATAATTGGAAGCTCCTTGCTGGTCAGCAACAGTATCACCTATCAAGATGACATTATTTTTTTCAAAGTCTCCAACCAACTCACTCATCCCCTGGGGATGAGGTTTAGGTATTCCATCACTGGCAGTTCTGAAATCAAAGAATGTATGAATGACACCCAGATCTTTCAAGATGGACAGAGTACTTTTACGATCCCTTCCGGTCCAAACATAAAGGGAATACTCCCTTTTGGAAAGTTCTAGCAAAAGATCCTTGATCCCTTCAAATAACGCATATTGATATTCGGTTTTTTGCGAGATTAGGGCCCATTTATCCAATAATCTTTTTTGCTCAGCAGGAGTGCTGATATCGAGGCCAAAATTATGCGCAATAACATCCATGCGCATATCGAGTTTCTCATTAATCTCATCCAAACCAACCATACGACCAAGCTCATCAGTCATAAGCTTTTGTAATCCCATGATAATGGCCTGGTGAGATGAGATGAGTGTCCCATCACAATCAAAAACGATATGCCCTTTGGCCTTTTCTGGTTCAATCATTGACGCACCTTGTGACAGGTGATAGAGAACCACCATGTCTGAAATCAGTTTTTCTTCCGGTTTGGAAAGTAAAATCAACTTATTAAAATCCCGCGCCGAAAAAATCAAGCTTGGCGAGGTGGACTTTGATTCAAACCTGCTAGTCGCCCCTATGTCAGCGATTTGTACTGCTCCATTCAGAGTTCTGATGGAAAAGCTAGGCGCTGGAGGAACAGTCAGTGAGTTGATTTCTTGTCATGGTATCAACTACGGAAATGAAAAGACACGTAAAATGTTGGAGCTTCACCCAGAAGAAAAAAATATTGGTCTTCAACTTTTTGGCGAAGACCCTGAAGCAATGGCCAAGTCGGCCAAAGTCGCGGAAACTTTCGGACCAAAATTTATTGACATCAATATGGGCTGTCCAGTCAGAAAAGTTGTCTCCAAAGGCGGTGGTTCAGCTTTGATGAAAGACACCAAAAAACTGGGACATTTCTTTGGAAATATGAAAAAGGCCATTGAAGTTCCACTCACAATAAAAATAAGAACTGGCTGGGATGCTGACTCCATTAACGCTCAAGAAATTATTCATATTGCTAAAGAAGAAGGTGTTGAATTCGTTGCCATTCACGGTCGTACTAGAACTCAACAGTATACTGGTAAAGCTGACTGGGACCTCTTGGAAAAAATTGGATCTGATTCTCCCCTTCCAATTATTGGAAATGGAGATCTACATTCACCGACACTTGTTAGAGAAAGAATGCTCAAGACCAAATGTCAGGCATTGATGATTGGAAGAGGTTGTCTTAGAAATCCATTCATCTTCCTTGAATCATTTATCGAAGAAGGTGAAGATATTGCTTTCACTCCTGGAGAATACTGGGAAATTATTCAAATATTGAGAGATCTGATTCAAAACCATACACAAAAAGAAAGAACTCACCTGATTCAGATGAGAAAGCATATCGTCTGGATGGCCGCCGGACTACCTAACGTTGCCAAGTTTCGCTCGATGGTTTTTCAAACTCCAGACCTTGAAGATACGTTGAAAATAACAGAAGATTATTTTCTAAGTCTTGAAAGTGCACAAAAGGACATCAATCCACATGAAACCTTCATGGCCGGTGGTCACGGTTAATCAATTTCTTCTACTGACCATTCTCCTTCTCTCTTCATGTGCAAAAATCGATATTGATTATCACATGCCTTTAAATCGTTATGAGACTCCAGAAGTTCGAGGTGAGCGATTTAATGGATACGCTTCTCTCAATGGAAGCTCTACTCAAAAAATCACTTTGACAGAAGTTTATGATGATACCGTATTCAATACAGGGCCATCAGTAGACAATGAACCAAAAATGGAAAAGTCATTTGCATTGGGTCTCAGAGCTGGCATCAATCTCTTTGAAAACTTTGATGTTTTTTATCGTGGAATCTTCGACTCTCCTGACCAAATTGGGATGAAGTATCAAATGATGGGCGAAGGAAGTGAGAAAAAAACTGAAGGTCACAAAATGGCCGTTACTTTTGCCTTTGGTACCACTGATCGAAGCGATGGAAACTTGAACCTTCAAAGCGATGTCTCAAATCAAAGCAGAAATTACAATTCAAATTTGAAGATTTCCAGCTGGGATTTTGGATGGCTCTATGGCTATCGAAAATATGATTGGCTCCTCCTTTATACCAATCTCTTTTGGACTCAGTATAAAGTTGAATCTCACCTGACTTCTAATGTCCACCCAGATGTAAGTGTCACCGGGCTGGCCAAAACTAAAGGTCTTCTACTTGGTGCCCGCTTCAATGGAACTAAATCCAAGGCATTCTTCACTATTGAAGGTGGACTGGTCAATACCAACTGGAATGGGGATATAGACACCTCTACCTACACAATTGGTGGTGACCTGGGCCTTGTTTTCTAAATTCGCCACATTTCCTTGGCATCTCTTACTCCTTAGAATCTCTGGGTTCGCCCATTAAAAACTCATACTTTCAGCGATTTATAGATCAAACGGCCCTTAGTTAAACTTTTTACTCAAGTATTCCGATGAGTAGGTTCAGAATATTAAGGAGTAAAGCTAGTTATGAAAAACAGTTGGAGCAATCACATGTTGTCGACGTTGAAAAAGCTGAAGTTGTTGGCCCTCCTTACCCTTATTTTCTCTTCCTTAACAATTAATGTTGTTATGGCCTCCGGTGATAACGGTGGCGATGGCAAAAAAGACGGTGATCAAGAATCAGGAGTTCTTCGTACAGAAGATGTTGGTGGAGTCGTTACAAGTGGTGATGGGGATAATACTCAAACCACTGCTGGTGATGCTGACAATACTCAAACCACTGCTGGTGATGCTGATAACACTCAAACCACTGCTGGTGATGCTGATAACACTCAAACCACTGCTGGTGATGCTGATAACACTCAAACCACTGCTGGTGATGCTGATAACACTCAAACCACAGCTGGTGAT
>JBFEVX010000104.1:0-13834 GCA_041546685.1 Bacteriovoracaceae bacterium
ACTCGGCAATTCTTTCTCTAAATGATTGAATTGCCGATTAACAAAGGGCCTCAAAGTTCAGAAATTCTCTTTCCGCCTCTTTCAATAACTTCAAGTCTGAATTTTTTTATCTGTTTGATATCTTCCGGTTTGTTGAGCAACGTCAATTGGTAATCAATATCATCCAACAGAGTTGTTGCTGGTGTCCCAAAAGGTGTATTCAACATTTTTTCATAACTGAAGCTTGGATTCGTACTTTTGATCTTATCAAAGTAGGCCCAGAACTTAACTCGTGTGTGAACGAATACAAATCTATTGATGATATGAAGAGGCGTCCAATATGGAGGACCACAATGAACAGAAGTGTAAACGTCTTCGAATTTGAGTCCAGCCTCAGAAAGAACGAGGAGCACTCCATCAAAATCACCATCAATCATAAAGTCGCAGATATCAGCATTTAAATCGTGATCGAGTTCTGGTGCGGCCAGTGAAGTTTCTACTCGACTAGCAAGATGTCTCATTTCATTTGTGTTCGTATGAGTCATACTAACTGTAGGTGTAGTTGCAAAACGTGAAGCGCATTCCACACAGTCTTGTGTCCCAGCAAATCCAGTTGCAGTAAACATCATCAACAATTTCAAAAGTAACATTTTCATGAGTCTTCCTTATATACCCAATCCCAATTTCCAATGCTTAAATTGCACAAGCTATGCCAAATTGGTGAATTTTAAAAGATGCCCATTCAATGGGGAGTTTCGCCATTTTTGTCAAATCTAATATTCAAACGATTTGTCTGGCCAGGGGTTACACTGTCAAAAGATTAGTCAATTTGGAGCAGATACTCGGTCAGGAACAATTCCTCAAATTTTAACTCATTATGAGAAGGTCAAAATAATTCGCGTCCCTTCCCCTAACCTAGAAGTCATATCAAAAGTTCCGTTGTATTTTTTCATGAAAGAAATCGCTGTAGAAATACCGATGGCATTCCCTTTCTCTTTGCCAATAGAGAGCCCTTCTCTCATGACCTTCTCAAGTTGAAATTGACTCATTCCCAGTCCATTATCAGATATAGAAAGAAAAACTCTCCCCTCCTCATCAGTAGACAATTTCATTTGAACTTTGATCTTTCCTCTCTGAGATGCTTCCCAGGAATTGTTTAGAAGATTTGAGAGAATACGTGAAATCGCTTCATCAACGAGAAACTCCTCATTTAAAGAATCAATAAAATTGAGTTCAGCTGACTCCTTCCATATCGCCGATTTCTCTTTTAGAAGTTCTTTAATTATTTGCGCTAAATTCCTTCTCTTTACTTTTTTCTGTTCTCTAGTTTCGTCCAGCAGACTATTGGCAATACTTTCAATACGTGAGATTGCCATTTCAGTTAACTCTTTACCATTTTCACTTGTAGAAGCTACTTTTAAAGCCTCAAGAGGTGAACGGATATCATGAGCGATCTTTCGTCCAAGACTCAGCTGCGCTTTCTCTGCTTCATAGGAAACTCTTTCTTCTTCCAGCTCTTTGATTTTTTCAGCAGTATGATTTAGGGCCAGAATCATAGGTTTAAACAGTTTCAATCTAAATCCCAGATTTTCCGTATTCTGAATTTCATTCATGGACAGAAACTGATTCAACAGAGGATTAATTTCAGAAAAAAGAAAGCTAATCATTTTGTAGATAACAACTGATAATAAAAGTACAAAGAAACCAAAATACAAAAAATATTCTGATAAAATGTTACTTTTGATTTGCTCAGAGCCAAGTTTATAATCAAAAATCAGAATTTTTCCCCAGTCTTTTTCTGGTGTATATTGAATGGGAAAATTATATCCTTGCATCTCAGAAGAGATAGATGTTCCAGCGACCTGAGTATTTTCACCTTTCACAATTTTGTAACCTGCAATCTGCTTATTCTCTACCCATGAATCGAACTGATTTTTCACAGTTCTCATATCATCCATCAAGACATCATTTCTTACAGTTGAAATCAATGAATTGTATTTTTCATTATTTTTTTCTTCGATTTTTTGAATGATCAAATCTGAGAATTCCGAAATAGCAAAATTAAAGAAGGCCATTCCAAATGCTGTACAAGTAATGAAGATTAATATTCCTATTAAAAATTGGTATCTCTTGTTCATTTCAAGCCAAAGGATGTAATTGAGTATTAATACCAGCTGGATCAAATCCCAAATTTTCAAATCGATTCAAATTGAGCTTTTCTTTAGTGGTCACTCCGACATAAAAGCTCTGCAGTTGATGCGACACAGCTCTCGCACAAAAGAATCCAAAATCATCATTCATTGTACATTTGATGGATTGTACTTCAGGTACGATTTCCGGAAATTCAAGAATCCCATCTTCGAACTCATTCCAATGCCATCTCACTGATTCAAAATTTTCTCTAGCAAGATAATAGTTAGTATGAATATCTACTAATTTTTCCAACTTCTGCTCTTTATTTTGACGAGCATATTTCAAGACAGAAGCTGCTTGAATTCCGTCTTCATATAATTTTCTCAATCCATCTTTCAAGCTTGCTGAAGCACAACTGACGAAAATACCGCTCATTTTCTCAAGATCGATAACCCATCCTCCAAAACAGATGATTCCGCTACAGACACCAACGATCCCAGGTCTCATTTCAAGACCTTCTCGTTTCAGCTCTGCAGAGAGATGTTCACTATCTTCATCAAGTTCAATTTGAAGTCGGGACATTTTCTGCTTCATAAGCCATGAACAGAGGAACATATCCCTTTCGAGTAGTTCAGCAACAGCATTGTTCCGGGCCTTTTTTTCATCTGTATGAGTTGCAAACCCATTCGAGGTTGTAAACTCACCTAACAGGCCGGAGCTCATGACCACTCTTTCTAAGTACTCAAACAATGACTTCCTCTTTGCGAGTTCTAGATCCTTGTCAGTACCAAATCCTCGACGACCTTCATCATCCGTGGCCATAAAATGGTTAAGTAAATCAGAAACAAGATTCTTTTGTTTGGTAAAAGTTGGAGAAAGATTGAAGTTCATATCTTATCGAAGTTAATGAATGGGAAATTCATCGGCCACTGGTCGAGCTTGATCTTTTTGTTATGTAGATAAATCACCCTCTTATAGGCAAGTGGTACAGCTAAAGCATTTTCCAAGACGGTTTTTTGAAGTGAGATGACAATTTTTTCACGTTTCAGTTTATCACTCTCTCGATATCCCTCTTCAATCAGATTCAAACACTTTTCTTTGTATTTGCCTAAAAAGAATAGAGGTCTTGATTCATTTAATGCCCATTTAAAGTTTTTCAAAACATTCAACGAGGCAAAGTCATTATTATTGAGAACAATATGATATGAATTTTCCTTTATCAGTTTAGATAATTCTTTCTGGTCAGAGTATGTTGTGTACACAACTTTTCCGCCTAGATTTTTTATACATGCCTGAATCTGTTCGTTAAAAGCAAACCCTTTGAATGAAAGAAACTTAATAGTCTTTTTCCCAAAATCTGCCTTGCCTTCTGTCGTATAAAGACCTTTCATCTCAACCTCACTCATTGCCCCAAAGCTGTTTGGAAATACCAGCTGCCTGGCCCTTTCCCATCCACCAAAGTTGAGATTTTCCTTATTCATACATAAGGCTACATTATCCCTTAAGGCCACTCTTTCTCTTTCTTCCATCAAATCGGGATTAAGGGAAAGCCAGTAAGTGAATCCAATATTCGGACGAGTCTCTGAAGCAATCTTGGAAACCGAGAGTTTCTTGGCATCATCATTTGAAAGGCCGGTGTACGGAATATAAAAATCCAATTTTCCAGATTCCAGCTTTTTAAAACTATCCTGCTGGACACCTTGTCTTTGTATGATCAACTTATCTGTTTTTCCGGAAGAAATAAAATAAGGATTCTTCACGAGATGAAATTCATTCTCAGTTTTACTCTCAAGATAAAATGGACCACTTGAAATTGAATAATCTGAAGCTTTTTCGGGATTATAAATCACGCCAAATTCAGGTTGAGAAAGACTGGTGAAAAGGTCGATATTAATTTCTGAAGCCATTGTGATTTCAAATTCAAAGTCATTCATTTGTTTGAAAGACTTGATCAATGAAAAATCGTAATGAGTAGCTGTTCCCTTACTCTGTTGATATTTCCAGGAACTGATAACATGAGAAGCCTTGATGACTTCCCCATTGGAGAACTTCTGATCTTTCTTCAGTTTGAAATGAATTGATTTTTTGGAGTGATCAACATTCCATGACTCAGCCAAATCGGCCTGTATGCTGGCATGCTTGTCAATCCAGATCATATTTCTGAAAAAATGATCCAGAACAATATATTCACCTGCAGACACAATATGAGTGTGATCAACATCCTTATGAATAGGAAAAAGTGAAACAGTGAGAGTATTTGCCATTACTGAACAATTAATTGCCAAACATCCAAGTAAAAACCTGGTGAGTGCCTTAATCCTTCTTTGTAAGGGCCTTGACAACATCACCTAGCGCTCTAAGTTGATAAGAATCAAGTTTAACACCTTCTGCTCTCATCATGGAAACAAGTTTGATTTGTTCAGCGACAGGATTCTTTCCTCTCATATAATTTCTGACAGTACTGTCATCAAGAAGATCAGAAACGCTTTTACATGAAGCACATTCACACCAGTCTGCTCTTGAAAGCATAGATTCATCAATATCTACATTTCCAAGGTAATCATTGATTCTGAGAAGATTATCGAAATCAATTTCAGGCATAACTGGATTAATTAACCAATTTCCTGCTGTATAGTCTTGAGCATTTCCACTGGCCGCAAGGGCCAACGCTGCTGTTAATGAGATTCTTTTGATCATTGTCTACCCCTCTTAGTTGAAGCAATTACTTATCATGCATGTTCCCGTAAAACAACTTTTGCTTAGGTATGATATTTCTAAAATTCAAGCACTTAGATAAGCTGAATCAAGATATTAGGAAAGAAAATTACGCTTTGCACAATTTAACGACCGTGCTGAAGTACTTGAAATTCGTCAGGAAACTAGAAACTGTCACAAAATTAGAGAGTTTTAAAAGGTGCAGGAGAGACCCCCCTGCACCAAGAATATGAACTTAGAAATTAAGAATACTCGACCTCAAATAATCATATGCCTTAGTATTCCCCCCCATGATCAAGGCCTTTCTTTCACCAAAGACAGTGAAGCTATATCCTGCTCTAAGAACGATGTTTGAAGATGATGAAATCTTAATTTTTGTATGAGGTCATTAATTCGGAGTTACTGGAAGGTCCATCAGCTTAAAGCCATCTAATGCCATCTGCCACATCATATCGTTGGCCTTTGTGATGGCCAGTGGTTCAGATCTTTTAGCATGGATATCTTGCTTTCTTTTGATGTCTTTATGTCCATCTTTATTTTGAATACGAACAACGCCTTCGCAAACACAAAGATAAGTGTCTTCTTCATTTTCTTGAACGTAAAATTTCGTTCCACGAACTGCCATGGCCGCATGACGAGTTTTCACTCGAAATTCTTTTTTGGCAGCTTTATTAACGTAAGTAAAAATTGTTCCTGTAATCATATTGATAGTACTTCCATCTTTTTTGAATTTCTCAAGAATGATGATTCCATCTTTAAGCATGATTTTAGAACCAGTATTAAAAAGAACCTGAACAAAACTCCCCTCACCTCTCGCCTCAAGTTTATCTCCGTAGGAAACATCAATTTTTTTCTCAGTTGGCTTGCCATTGACGAAAACTTCTCCTCGCATGAGAACAATTTTGGCGTCACTTCCAAAAGCTAGAGTAGTAAAAAAAAGAAGAGATAAGGTGATTAATGTTTTCATGAGATTAGTTTAAGGAGAAAAAAGGCATAAAAAAAGGGCCCGCGTCCATGTGAGCCCTTTCTCTAAGGAGATTGAGTAGCAATCTTAAAAGTCATACTGACAAGAAAGGTGCTATTCAAATCGATATTTAAATTTTCAATTCTTCTGCAGTGTTTTCCAAGTAATTGACCATGGACTTTCTGAGATCTTCCATAGAAAGAGACTCTTGATCCAGGAGCAATTCCTTTTTAATAAAGTCTACAGGAAAGCCTGTAAGCTCGCTTAGGGACTCGAGAGGCACCTTCTTGGTCTCTGGGTTCCCTTCACCATCTTTCCATCCTGAAATCTTGGTCGCATTCCCTGCTGCCATGTCACACTCCTTTGTGTTCTTTTTCTTCGACCCACCTGCCCGTTGGTATTCCTTGGTCAAAGGTGCCTTTCCTGGCACTACAAAATCATATCTATTAGAAATTTTTACTGTCAATCAAACGAAGCTCACAAGAAGTGAATGTAAGAAATTTTTAGATCAAATAACTGTATTTAGTTGAGCCGAACATTTACATTGGCAAGTTTGAATTTTTCGCCCTCAATGCCCGATAAATACGTAGGTTCCAAAGATTGACTCTATACGTCAGGAGTTGTGGATAAACTGTTTCTGGTTCCTATCTTGATCATTATTGTGGAAAAGTTTGGATTTTGTCTGTGGAATGAAAGCTTTTGTTAGGCGGGTGAAGTGAAAAGTGGAGGGGATCCGGGCCGTCGGATCCCCTCGGAACTAGAGACGGTATATCCTAGTAGTAGAAATCATCAAAGTCGTTAGACGAATCACATCTCTTCCACTGGAGCTTGTATTTGATACCAGCTTGTACGTCGGCAGAGTCAACCATAGCTAGAGCATCTTCTCTGTATCTGTTGGTTCTCACCATCATTGAAGCGTTTACTCTTAGGTTTACGTCAGCCCCACATTTTGACCAAACGAGTGCGTGAAGACCTAGTTTGTTTTGGATTAGGAATTCATCATCCAATGATCCTCTAAAGCTTTTGGCGTACCTAGGACCTCTCTGACCTGCAAAGAAGTATTCAGCAGAGAATTGGGACGAAGCTCCTCTTGGAAGCGAGTTGAATCCCCTATAGTCGATGTCTACAATGGAGACAGAGAAACCTTGTGGAACATGCACAGGAATAGCGATGTTACAGGTCTTACGTGCGACAGTTTTTCGAGTGGCCCCCCCGGCCTCAACGAGAAACTCGTCAAATAGAATTGAAAGTGATTTTCCATCCGGGCTAAGGATAGCTGAAGCACTTCCTTGCGGACAACCAGATCCCCCATATCCTGGCTCCCCTAGTGAGATGTCATCATTTGCTTGAACTGGTGCTGCTGATAACATTAGTAATGCAAGTAGTGATGTCATTGTTTTTTTCATTTCTCTCTCTCCTTTGAAATGTTTTTTTGTAGCCTTTTTTTATTAACTCTCCTCATCGAGATGGTTTATTCAAACCGTCGATGGGACCAATCTACAGCGTGAGATCAAAAAAAAAAGTTAATTCAACGATCGGCACGTTTTACTGCGCCAGGTGGCGCACCCTACAGGAAAACAGGGTTTAAAGCCCTTAAAATGCATTCTAGAGCATACCAGGTGGCGCAGTTTGTAGCATAAAGGCCATTTTCATAATGTACTCACTCAAAAGTTTTGTTACTAAAAGATCAGACCTGAGTTGGAGAGAACTTTTAAAAAGGTCATATAAAAGAGAACGGAACCGGAGAGAGAAAATGAAAAAGGGCACAATCAAAACACTACTAATGATCACAGCATTGACCACTCTTTATAGTGGTAAAGTTTTTGCGGAGGACTTCCAGTTTCAGAAAGTCACTATGAGCGGAACTGGCTGTCCAGAAGGGACAACATCTGTCATTGCATCACCAGACAATAAATCAGTATCGATCCTTTTCGATGAATTCATCGCTGAAGTTCCTCAATATAATGGGGACAATGACAATGATGATTCTGAAGATGGAAATACTCCAGGGAATCGATTCGACGAGCGAAGATCACACAAACTTTGTAAGATCGACATCGCCGCCAAGATCCCAGAGGGACATAAAGTTAAAGGTGTAGAGATCAGCGTCGACTTTAGAGGAGCGACAATGGTTGAAAGAGGCTCTATCGCTATGTTTAGATCAGTTCTAATGGACTGGAGGGGACTGAGAGGAAGAGGTTCTGGAAAGAACGTCATCGCTAACAAGATGTGGAACAGACCAGCAGATGAGAACTGGACTGTATCTGAAACCAAATACATTCAAACCAATACCAACTGCTCAGCTAGAAATGCTGATCAGACCTTGAATCTATCTATGAGAAACGTCATTAGCGCCATCTTGGGACGAAGAGTAAGCCCAGATGAGACTTCTGCTTTCATTATGATGGACAGTGCGGATCTTGCAGGAAAGCTCAAGGTTAAACTCGTCACTCAAAGATGTGGATCATCCAACGGAGGAGGTAACGGTCATGGAAACGGTAATGGCAATGGGAACGGCAATGGTCATGGCAATGGTAACGGTCATGGCAATGGTTACGGTCAGGGGAATGGTAACGGCGGTTACCGTCCGAATCCGAGGGCGTGTCAGCCAGGTTGGGAATTCCACCCACGTCTAAGAAGATGTGTAAGGGCCTATAGCCACCTTGTAGGTAGAAATCCAAGGGGTAACGGCAGAGGCTGGTAATCCTTATAGGGTGTCAAAAAGCGCCCCGTTGGGAGCGCAGGTAACGAAAAATCAGGGGCTTTCAGGTGTTATTTCTTTTTAAATCTGACATCTGGGAGTTATGAGGGGGCGTGGGCCAGCAATGACTGGCCCACTTTTATTCGAGTTAGTACAAAGGGTTCATAGGGAAAATGCTAAAGAGGAATTTTCATGACCCTGAGTGAACAGTTGCAAGACATTGTTGAAGGTTATTTTGATCGCTATCCAAACATGAGCATCAATGGCCTCGCCCAAAAATCCGGAGTAGGTGCAACTACCTTGAGAAGGATTGTTAATGGGAGTAACAAAGGTGAACCAGCACCTCACGTTGTCCTTGGACTTGTAAGCTCAATCTCGAAAGAAAAAAGTCTTCCAAAACTGATCGGAATGTTCGATGGACCGATCGGAGAATTGCTCGGGAAAACTTTCGCCCCTTATATTGAAAAAGATATGCCACACGAGATGGACAATGACTTGAATGAAGTTCTTACTGATCAAGTTGCATATTTCATCTACAAGTTGGCTGCAAATAGGAAAGGAACTTCGAGAGCTCAGATTCTCGACATGTACGGAAAAATGGGAATGGATCGTTTGGAAAAGCTAATCTCATTGAACTTCATCAAAGACAACGACGGTGAGCTTCACGCCACCAAAAAAGACTTCAGTCTTGATGTTGAGATCGCTGCCGGCCACCTTCCAGAAATGACAAAGTTCTATAAGCCACATCTTGTGTCTGAAGGGAACAACCTTTTCTATACGTTGAGTGAAACATTGACCGAAGAAGGGATACAAAAGATCAAGGAAATCCAAAAAGAGGCCGTCAAACGGGTTTATGACATCATGAGATCTCCATTTTATGAAGGAGACATCCCCTACTTCACTCTTCAACTGTGTGACACTTTGTCACACGAACCAGCTACGACAGGAGTCATGCAATGAAGGCCTTATTATCAGTACTATTTATTACATTAACTATGACAATTGCTCTCGGTGGAGAAGTCACTGGTGCAGGAATGGTTAAAAACATCCTTAAAAAGAAACAAATGAATCTGGACTCACTCCTTCAGAGTGGACACGAACTTCGACTTGGAGAAGTGACTGGAGCTGGTAGACAAATTGAACTTGATCGAGTTCGAGTTGTTGTATCTAACAATGAAGCTTTCAAAATGGACAACGTTCAAAGAATCGAATTCCAAAAGGCTGGTGGTCTTAAGCTTGGAAACGTGGATTTCTTTGAAATTGATGGAAAAATCGTTGAAGTCAGAAAGATTCAAGCGATGATTCTCAAGAAAAAGTAAAAGCGAAAAACAAATCATCAATCGAAGAACCTCATACGTCTGTAAAAGGGCGTATGAGGTTTTTTTTATCTCCTTGAATTTAAATGGGAATGAATTTCAGCATGGGAACTCTTTGAAATCATGTCAGTATGTGCAACTAATTGTGGCATTTTTGAAAGCAAAAGCTTTTCTTTAGTTTAAATAAAACTCAGTAAATCCAACATGTTAACTAATAATTCATCAGCTCAAGCTGTTTAGCCCTAAACTCAACTTTATAGAGAACTTTACCGAAAAGGTAATTGATGAAATTCGGCTACAAACTTCCATTCATCGCACTCATGCTTCTTCTTGTCTCCTGTGGAGCCAAAAAGAAAGTGCCTACCCAATTGAAATATACGATTGGTGCCATCACTGCAACAGATGCAGTCCTTGGTGGTGGGATGCTTTATGGTAAAGAAGCAGGTGGCTTTCGTTTCGCTGAAACAGTTCCTCCGGGAGCACCTTCAGTTGAAAGAGATGTGACCGAAGGTAACTGGGAATTTTTCATGGTTGCATGGGAAGGACCAGGACCAATGGAAGGCATCATGAGATGTGCAGCGACTCCTGCACCAGTACCAATTGGTGGTGACACTGCTGAAGTATCACTAACTCTTTCTCAAGCCAATTGTGATGCCAGATTCATCGACCCTACTCTTGCAGGAGATGCAACCTTTACAGCTTCACCACTTAGAATCGTCTCTTGTGCCAATCTTTATGGTGTCAATCCAGGTACAGCAAATCAAAGATGTGATGACAAAGTTGGTGCCAGTAAATCTTATCGAATTGCCCTAAGAGGCTATGATGGTGGAATTGTTTTTCCAGGGCTTCAATCAGGCTGTATTGGAAATCATCAGTTTCCAAATCATAAGAAAAAAGACTCTTCACACAGTACAATGGTTAGACTCCCAATTGGAGGAACTGCAGATCTCTTTTTTACAGAAATCATTGGATATGAAGATCCTCACTGTACACAGATGATGACTCCATTTGAATTTAGAAATGGTATTGGATTCCCGGGAGATAGTGTCGCAACTCCCGCTGCAAACACTAGAAAATCGAGTTCAGGTGTACACTACCTTCTTGGCTATTCAAACAATCCTTACCAAGCAGGTGGCTACGGCGTTCAAACGACTACAGATGTTTACTATGATATTAAATATTATATGGGTGGTGGAACTTGTGACTGCTCACAACTTTCAGCTGCTGACCAAGCACTTCTTTGTGGTGGTGGCTGTCCAACATCTTCTCCTTACGATGGGTATTTAAAGAATGGTGTTACCAGTGTTACTCCACAACAAGCAATTTGTAATGGAGACTATACGAACTCTAATGGACCAAACTGTGACGCAGGATCTATCACCTACAAAAGAATTGTCTGTAATGATCATGATAGTAATGGAACAGCTGACTGTTACTATGCTCCAAACTACGTTGATCATGTAGAACCATGTCAGGGTATCGCTTCGAAATGTACACAGTTGAACCATGCTTCAATTTATCTAGCTGATAATATGTTTAAGTCAGGATATCCACCTTTTCAAAATCAGGTACCTGATTTCAGCTGCGGTGGAACGCATTGTGTTCCTCAAGGTGTCGGGGCAGGTGTCGGATCAGGTTCAGCTGGAAGTGGAGAATGGGACATCAGAGAATTCCATGGAGTTGTTTCAAACTTCATCGGAACTTTTGATGGTCACAATCCTTATAACAATAATGGATCAGGTGGTACCAACGGCATTAACGTTTATACAACTGTAACGATGACAGGTTCTGGATCCGGATCGGACGCCACTGTTTGGTGGACTCCCTACTCACATGAAATGTCCAATAATAATGATGGTGATGATAATCACGACTACAATGGACGTCTTGGAGAAATCGTCGATATGATGATGGGAGACGGAGTTGGCGCGGCCTTAAGTCAAAAAGGTATTCACGACTGCGCATCTATTCCTACTTCAGGTTCCGATGTAATCTCTTTTTTTGAAGAAGGTATTCAAAGAAACATTACCATCCAATTCATGGCCGGTTTAGAATCAGCTCCACAAAACGAGTGGTCAGCAGCAGCTGCAGGCTATGAGAAGAGACTCGAACTCATTGAAAATGGTGTTTTGAAAAATGTTATGGAGTTTAACTGTACAGGTGAAACCAAAAGTGGATTCTATCTTGATAAGTGGAACGATCAAGGAGATCAAGAATCGAACTATAATAAAATTGTCTATCAAGCAGACAGCGCCAACACAGCGAGAGCTGACATTGTAACCATGCATGTAGATACATATAAAGACGAAGTGTGGAAAGCCGTAGGACGCTTTCAAAAGACAGGTCCAACTTCTTTCAGAGTATATGAGTCTTCTATTAATAGACAGCCTGGTTCAGGGTCAGGCTCAGGATCTGGCTCAGGAACTGGTCCGAACTGGAACGGTCGTCAGTTTTATGCTGAAGCTGATACCACTCAAGCTCAAGTCATGAAATTCAATGCTAATAGATTTGGAGATGTAACTCTACCTACAAAAACCTATGACATGGGTAATGGTGGAATTTATTTAAGAGGTCCAAATGAAACTTATAATGGGTGGCTGATCGACTGGCAAAGCTCAGACTTTTCTGGCACACCTACTGTTGTAGTTGATCCAATCAATAATGCCATTACCATTACAGCTAATGGGATACTGTCTCCGGTTATAGGCACTAATCATACCGTTCAAGCTGTGTATGACGAGATCGTTTCAGCTCTCAATACTGCTAATGTTCCTATGGAAGTCGGAGTTTGGGATTGGGTCAATATGACAGATTTAATTACTGTACCAGGATTTTATACCCAACAAAATTTTATGTACGGTGCTAGTATGGCCAACAACATTCTTGAAACTCAAGGTCGGTTTATTCCTGATATGGTACTGACGACAGTTAATGGGCAATTTTACCCCAATGCTGGTACAAAGATTGAATGGGGAGGCTCTCCAGGTTCTCCAACTGGAACTGCATATAGTTTAGGCTGGTATCAAAGTGGACATGCCTACATGAAGTCATCTGGAATTGCGCCAGTAACGACTAATCCCCTTAGATACTTCAATGGTGCTCAGTCTCCAGATACGGTAAATACAATTTCAACTAACTACACAACAGAATGTTACCTCTATAGTACATTTAATCTATCAGGAACACCTACCAACTGCTTTGCCAAAGTTGAAGTTGGAAATGATGATGCATCAACCTACCCTGTTTTCGATGCTAGTGCTCAATTCAACCCGAATTGGCTCTTAAACGTACAGGAATCATACTTCAATCCATGATCTATAATTGACCACCGATCGTTAGAAAGAGATAATATTATCGTCATGGACGATAAACTCAAAGATCACCTTTTATGCCTGATATTAATATTCGCTAATCTTCTTTTGATTTGGATATCTCCATTTTTGCCATTACAGGATGTGCCTCAACATCTGGCGAATGCCCACTTGATAGCAGAAATTCCAAACATTCCGTTTTATCAAGAACTGTATTCTTTACCGGGCTCGTTTAAGTCATATCATGCTCTCTATTATGTTCTTGGGCTGTTTGGTTCAGGCATATCACTTATCACCGGACTAAAAGTTCTCCTATCAATCTACTCAATCGCCATCATTCTTATTTTTAGAAAGTTTTCAAACAATATTTTGCTATCACAACTTCTGATATGGAACTCTGCCCTAATGATGGGCTTTCTCGCCTATTCAATAACTCTGCCCTTTTTTATATGCCTCTTTCTTCCCTTTTCTTGGGACAGAAATGGAAAAGCCGTCTACATATTCTCTGCAATTATAGTAAATTTGATCCATATAGTTGCAGGAGGTTTGGCCCTATTTACTTCTGTCATGAGGTATCTAGTTAATAGAGATAACGTTGAAAAATCCAAATTGATTGCAAATGTACTCGTATTTCTTGTGATCAATTCGTTAGTAGGTGGAGCTGGCGGAGCGAGTGCCAAACTTGATGTCTTCGAAACTTGGCTTTCAACGATGG
>JBFEVX010000085.1:0-16159 GCA_041546685.1 Bacteriovoracaceae bacterium
GTGTAACCAACTCCGCCAAGAATTTGGACGGCATCTGTGGATACTTTCATGGCAGTATCTGTTGATTTCATTTTTGCCATTGAAGCAAGCTTTTGATTTGGAGTTCCAAGGTCGTAATACTTTGCTGCTTGCTCAACAAGCAGACGACTGGCTTCAGTTTCTGTTGCCATATCTGCCATCATGAATTGAAGACCTTGAAAATCAAAGATGGCCTGATTGAACTGTTTTCTCTCAAGAGAGTACTTGATGGATTCATCAAGGGCCCTCTGGGAAAGACCGACAGCGATTGAACCAATGGTGATTCTTCCTTTGTCGAGAGCGGACATGGCAATTTTAAAACCATAACCTTCTTCCTTGAGAAGATTTTCTTCAGGTACAAAGCAGTTTTCAAACATCAACTCACGTGTTGGAGAAACCCTCCAGCCCATTTTCGATTCTTTCTTTCCATATGAGAAACCTTCCATTCCATCTTGAACGATAAAAGAAGATATTCCTTTGTGCCCGTCTTCTCCGGTTCTTGCCATGACGATATAAGTTTTGGCAATTCCACCAGAGGTGATCCACATTTTTGATCCATTGAGGACATATCCACCGTCAACTTTTTTGGCAGTGGTTTTGAGGCTGGCTGCATCAGAGCCTGAAGAGGATTCAGAAAGACAGAAAGCTCCAATTTCCTGGCCCGAAGTCAGTTCAGGGAGATACTTTTTCTTTTGTTCTTCGTTTCCATATTCATTAATAATGGCCTGAACCATGGTTGAAACACTGATCGTAGCAGCATAGGAAACAGAACTTTTTGCAATTTCACTTAAGGCAACACAGAGGTCTTGATAGCTGAGTCCGGCACCTCCAAACTCTTCTGGAAGAGTCATCCCACAGAATCCAAGCTGACCGATCTCTCTGAAAATTTCCATTTTGAAATTTTCATTTTTGTCATCATGCTCGACAGTCGGTTCGATCTTGTCGTTTCTGAATCTTTCAAGTTGGTTTTTGAGTTCGACCTGCAATTCGTTCATCTAGACCTCAGTTTTTCAAAGCTTCATCAAGTAAATTCTTCGCGATGATCATGATCATCACTTCATTGGTTCCAGCACCGATTTCATTGAGTTTGTTATCCCTCATCAATCTTTCAACTGGAAATTCTCTTGAATAGCCGTAACCACCGTGGAGTTGAATGGCATCAAGAGCAATTTTGGTGACCATTTTTGGAACTTGGAGTTTGACCATCGCCGCAGGTACAGCGCCAATCTTTCCTTGGTCATATTCATAGGCAACTGTGTAAAGGAAGCGACGGAGCATTTCTGTTTCCGTGGCCATTTCTGCTACCATTTTCTGAATCATTTGGAAGTGGGCCAGGTTTTTTCCAAACTGCTTTCTTTCACCAGCGTATTTAATGCAGGCATCAACACAGGCTTGAGCAATACCAAGAGAGATTCCGGCAATTGTAATTCTTTCGATCTCAAGGTTCTTCATCATGTGATAGATGGAATCACCTTCGTTACCAATAAGATTTTCAACTGGAACCTTGGCGTTTTCAAAAACCAGTTCTCCTGTAGGGGAACCTCTCATTCCCATCTTGTGAATCGGTTTACCGACACTGAATCCTTCCATTCCTTTTTCGATGATGAAAGTAGATAGATCTTTTTTGTTATCACCTGTTCTTGTGTAGACGTAAGCTACGTCAGCATATTGGGCATTGGTGATCCACATTTTGGTGCCATTGATTTCATAATGGTCACCTTTTTTAATCGCGCGAGTTTGAATCCCTACTGCATCTGAACCGTATTCAGGTTCACTCATTCCCATACAACCGACATGTTCACCGGTGATGAGTTTAGGAAGATATTTTTTCTTTTGTTCGGCGCTGGCATTGTTTTGGATATTGTTGACGGCAAGGATGGAGTGGGCGAGATAGCTCAAAGTGAGACCCGGGCAAGCTTTCCCAAACTCTTCCATAACTAGAGTCGCTGCTAGACAACCCATACCTGCTCCACCATATTCTGGATCGGCAGTGATACCTAGAACTCCGAGCTCTCCCATTTTCTTGAAAGCGTCCATATTGAACGTTTCATCAGTGTCGTGCTTTTCTGCATGGGGTGCAATTTCGTTTCTGGCGAAATCACGGCAGACATCTTGAAGTTGTTTTTCTTCATCACTCAAAAACCACATAGGCGCATCCTTTGCGTACGTCAATCAACTGAATTTAAAGGGATTTATAGCAAACGCGCCAATATATCGACAAGCTGTGTATCTTTAATAATGTATTGCCACCCTGAAAACAGAATTGATAAAATTTAAGGAAGACAAGGAAGGCTAACTACCTAAGAAAAGGAAGGATTTTGTCACTGACGACACCTGTCCCCCGAGATGATGACGCGGTTTTCCCCGGTGAGAACTGGTTTTTCTATTGGAAAACATCTTCTTCACTTTGGGAGAGCAAACTTAAACAAATTTCTGGCACATCGCGCGTGATCGTTCCAATTAATTGGTCGTTTCATTCTGATACTGGCGAAAAATTTGATTTCGCTGAGCAAAAACCAGAAACCAATCTTGCGAAATTGGTGGAGATTACTCGCTCACTTGGAAAAGAAGTCGTCTTTTTTCTTCCGGTTACTCCAGCTCCTTTTTTAGTGAATGGAGGACTTCCACATCTATTGGCCAGAACCAATTCCGTCGATCGCAATGGTTTGGTTTTTAACATCATAACACCTGATGGAAATATCAACCGTCTCTTCACATTCTTTGATCCAAGAGTTTATCAAGCATTTTCCAGGTTCATTCACGCCTTGAATGAGTATTTTGCCAAAGAGGGAATCGCCAATGATGTTTGGGCAGTTGAATGTGGCTATATGGAAGACGGAAGCTTTCGTTCTTTCCTCGACGACAGATCAAAAATTTTCGATCAGGCCTTTGGTCGATTCATTCAAGCGAAAACATCAGAGGTTGAAGGGCAGATTGATGGCGATAGCCTGATCAAATCCCCAGAGGATGAAGCTTGGTTGGCAGAAGAGTTCGTGGAAACGATTCGTGATCTCTACGTCAATACATTAGGAGAAATGTTGAACGCTAATTTTGAAGGGGTTCAGCAGATTGCATTTTTGGGATGTTCACCTGAAGACACATTTGAAAGAATCAACGATATTGAAAATCTTAGAAAATATGGTCACGAAATTTTTCATTGTGTGACCCAGAAAATCATTCCTTCTTCATCACTTATTCCATTCAAACATAAGACGGGAGTCTTTGGAAAAGAGATTGAGGATATGATCACTACTGGATTTCTCGATATGAAACTAATCCCTGGTTCTTCTTGGGATGAAGGGGCCATCACGTTTGCCCCTCTTTGCTTTTTCGAACTTTATGAGTCGAGAAGAGAAGTTAGGGATCAAGGTAATAGTTGGAGAGACCTGGGATTGATAGATTTTCTTCAGAGTAAATACGGATTCACTTATTACCTTAATGATGTCCGACACATTGAGTGGGATGAAGATCTAGTCGAAAACGGAAGAGTACATATTTTTCATGGGCGAGACATGAATAAAACTCTTTATAACTCCATGTTGAAAATATTCATGAGTGGTGGGCGAGTCATTCTAGATCGTAGTGACATGAGTGATGAGTACCTTAAAAAGATGGAATCATTTTTTCTGGAAAACTCGCTCAAAGTTGAAAAAATAAATTACCTCATTCATGTTCATAACATTGTTCTTGGAGAGGGAAGACTTCTTGTTATTGATGGGAACTCACTCCTCGAGCATGACATGAAGAAATGTCTCGATTTTTGGGGTGTGATGGTGGCAACTTTCGAAGTCACCCATCTAAGTTTTTTCCTACCTGAAGGTATTGAATCTGTTTGGAAGACCAGATCAACTTCAAGCAATGAATTAAATTTTGAAGAAGTACGTCGGGTGAGTTTCTACAACCCGACCAGCTATAAAAAGAAAGTGCATCTACCATTAGTGAGAAGCTTTGCTCTTTTAAAAGTAATGGATGAGAGTAACGTCAAAGTGAAGAACTGGAGTCAGGAAATTGAAATTGAAATGATGCCAGAAGGTTCTATTAGTCTAGACTTTGGAGTTTACTCATGAGTATGGAAAATAAAATCTTCGGAATCTATACTGATGGACCGGTAACTGGAAGAGTCGGAAACTTCTATCGAATACTCTACCTTTTTTCTGAAAGAGGAAGAGTTGAAAAAGAAGTCATGCTAAGGGTCTTTAACCAGAATTTCAAAAAAGATGATAATGAAGTTGTCTTTGAAACCAAAGATGACCTGAACAAATATCTTTATCTGTTGTCACAAGAGGAAGATGTGGCGGGGATATGTATCCTTTCTGTTGAAGAGTACAATACTCTTTCGGAAGAAATCTTTTCCAAAAGTGATCTTTTAAAGGCCATCGAGGCCAATGCCCACTGTATTGAGAATATGGATTTCAAGCCAAAACGTGGGATATTTGGCAAGATCTTTACCTGATCCCTAAATATGTAAGCGTCCGAAATTATTAAGTTTTGACCAAGCTTTCCTCTAAAAAAATTTCACAATTGGAATAATTTGATCCACATTTGGAACACTTTGATCCAGAATGGGTGCGCTTTCACTGATGAAGGCCTAAATTCATAAGTGTTATGGTAAACGAAACAAACTACAGACATTATTTGCAAGGAGAGTTGGTCAGGAGAATTTCTGCCAATCCTCGTTATTCCCAAAGGGCCTTCGCCAAGTCGCTTGGACTTTCACCTGGTGAACTTTCTGAAATACTCAGTGGAAAGAGAAGGCTTACACTCAAAAAAGCATTGAAGATCTCCAAGAGCATGGGACTCAACTCACATGAGACCAAGCATCTTCTTTCACTCGTTGAAAATGAAGTCATCAGCAGCGAAGCTGAGACTGAACTTGTTGAAAATGTAGATGGTAGAAAAAATCTTGAAATGGATATCTTTAATATCATCTCTGAGTGGTATTGCTTTGCGATTTTGAATCTTTCTGAATGTGAAGGCTTTGCTTGGTCAACCACTTGGATAGGTAGAAAGCTTGGAATTTCACCACTTCAAGTTAAAGTTGCTCTTGAAAGAATGATGAGAGTTGGGCTGATTGAAGAAACTAAAGATGGACTACGTGCATGTGAAGATTTCATTTTTTCACCAGATGGAATCCCTTCGCAGGCGATTAGAAATTATCACAGAGCAATCTTACAAAAAGCTACTGAATCATTGGAAACCCAACACCTCGATGAGAGGGAGATAACTGGACTTGGTTTTGCAGTTGATCCAAAGCATATTCCAAATATCAAAAAAGAAATCCAGCAATTCAGAGATATGATTGCTGAAAAGTATTCGAAAGGCGAAAAGACTGTTGTATACCAACTTGAACTGGCACTGTTCAAGTTGAGCGAAGGAGATACCCGTGAATAAGAAGTGGAAAGGAATTCTATTGCTATTGACGTTGATGACGAGTTCAGTGATGGCCGGGCCAACTGTTGTTGGTAATGGTGATGACGGAACAGACCTCGAAGGATTTGAAAAACTTGAGAGTGGAAATATTGTTGATGCCAGAGCTAAGGCCGTAAACAAATTGAAAGAAATGAATGTCAAGGCTGTTCCGGGTCTTGGTAATCTTATATCGGAAGTTGAAAAAGCTGATCTTTATATAACTAGAAAAGATCTCTCAACAGCGAAGTTGATGGAGCTTGGAGCATTTACCAACGATGCCCAAGGATTGGTTTATGCCAGGACTTTTCCAAGAGCACATGCTCCAACTCGATTCTTTCCAGCTGCAAAAAACTTGGATGAGAGACAGCTTGTTTCTCTCCATATTCATGAAGCACTTCATAGAGCACTTCCTGAAAATATCAGAGAAGATGAAACAGCTGCAGCTGAAATTACTTTGGCAATTACTTCTCCAAATTCTTCTTATGACAGAATCAATGAAACTGTTCAGAAGTTCATGAAAAAAGCTGAAGCAAGTAATGTGGTATTGAACACTCCGATGACTTCAGTCGCGCCAAAGCAGATCATCAAGCCTGCAGAACATTCACGATTGAACTATCCTTCAAAAGTTGGAATCAGATATAAGAAATTCAATTCTCCAAAGTTTGACTCTACTGAGATGACGTCTATTCCTCTTAGCAGCATGACGTCGATTTCAAGTCATCTTTACCCATTTGGCGGAAGTCTATCTGCTCTAGGAATTGGAATTGATGCTTCTATCATCAACAAAGGTGAGGGAATCAATGACACAGATGATGGAACTTTCATGGGGCCACTGGGGCTTTCCGCAAGAATGCTTCTTTGGACAGCAAAAGGTTTTGATATTGAGGCCTATGGACGTATTGATTTGAATACAATGTCGAATGAAGAACTCCAGGAGTCTTTGCTAGGTCGAGATATTACCAAAGTGGGGATGACGTTTGCCAAGAGAACAAACTGGTTTTATGTTGAAAATGATCTAGAGTTCACCCTTCCAAGTGAAACAAACCAGAAAATTGGAAATATTGATTACAAGTACGAATTCGGTTCCATTACAACGGCCAGAGTGAAAATGGGTGGTTATTACAAGGCTTTTAACCTCGGTGGTTATTTGGAAATGAACCTTGCAGACAACTTCAAGGCGTCTGGGGGAGCATTTGAGTACGAGACAGGAAGAAACAGAGTTGTCTCATTTGGTCCTGAGGTTGAATGGAGATCAAAGCAATTTGGTTTGAGAATGTTCGGTAAATACTTATTGGATTCAACCAAGAATACAGACTTTGACTTTCTTGGAGATCTGATGGGTCATGGTGTTGGTCAAGGTAATGTAGGCTTGGAAGTTAACTTTTTTCTTTAAGAGTTTGATATGAAGGAATCGATCAAAAAATTATTTTTCTTAATGGCCCTTGCGACAACATTTGCAAGTTGTGGAGATCTGTCCTCTGATGAGAGGGAAAATGATCCGGTTTATAACGAGCAAGTCCGTTCATTGAACGGTGTACTCCATATCCAACAAGGTGGACTTTCAAGTTATGGAAAAGCAGAATACGAAGTTGGAACACAGAAAAGACTTCTTTTGAGATTGGAAAATCTGGGCGAGCTCTCTGGCAATGTCGTAATCGACGATACCCATCGAATGATGTTTGAGCTCTCTATTGTGAAATCCACTGATATCACAGCGGCAAAGGGTAATTTCAAACTTTGCCCACTTTTAAAAAACTGGATGATGCTGGCGAATTGGACACACGCCCATCCTTTCCCTGGTGGTTCCGGTCCTTGGGGAATTCCTGGTGGAGACTTTCATCAGGCAGAATGTCTTTCTATTTCAGTGGCCTTGGATGATCCAGATCCGAGTATTTTGAAGTTTGATGTCTCGGATTGGTTTGTTCATTATCAGCAATCTAGAAATTCTAATTTCGGTTGGGTTTTAGTTTCCGATGTTGATGGCATTCAAGTCTATGGTGATTCCCATATTTCGAAAGCTCCTAAGCTTAAGTGGCAGGAATTTATTCGATAATTGATCAGTCTTCATCAAATTCATCGAAGATTTCAAAACCGAGCATCTTTTCAATGAGATCTTCCAGCGTAATGATTCCAATAAAACTTGCATCATCTGAAATCACTGCTGACATGTGCTCTCTTCTCTGAAGAAGTCTGCTAAACAGTTTTTGAACCGAAATCTTGTCTTCTTGAATAAGGATCGGCTTGGTTATATCTTTCAAACAATCATTTTGTTCTATATAGGCTTTTTGAATATGACTCCTAAGAACATAGCCTTTTACGTCTTCAATGGTGCTGCCGAATATGATGATACGTGAATAGGAATGCTTTTGAATTTCTTCATATGCTTCATCTATGGACATGTCATACTTGAGCCCGGCTACTTTTTCTTTTGGGGTGATTACTTCTCCAAGTGTGATCTTGTTGAATTGAACTAATCCCTTGAGGGAGCGGTGTTCATCTTCGCTCAGTACTCCGTCCATAAACCCCATGTCTGCAATTGCTTTAATCTCATCTCTTGAAATAGTCTCTTTTTCTTTGTGAAAAAGACGCGAAAGAGCACGAGAAACAATGACCAAAGGAGCAGAGAGAAGAATCATTGGCTTCAATATTTTTACTGAAAAAGGGAGAAGTGTTCTCCAATTACTGTGACCGATTGACTTAGGAATAATTTCACTTAGAAAAAGAATGGCGAGAGTCAGAACTACTGAGAAAATTGTCAGAGCTTCATTTCCGAAAGCTTTTTGGGCCTCAGCACCAGCTCCTGCTGCACCGACAGTATGGGCAATGGTATTGAATGACAAAATAGAGGCCAATGGCTTTTCAATATCATCCTTGAAGTCACTGAGTTGGGCATATAGCTTCGGTTTTGCTTCTTTTAAGGACTCAAGATAGGAGGGAGTGACACTTAGTATGACAGCCTCCAGCATAGAGCAGAGAAATGAAACACCAAGTGAAAGTGAAATATAAAAAACCAACATTTTTCTATTTATAGCCCATCTTGAAAGAAATTAAAAAAAAAGCGGACTGATAGTCCGCTTTTGTTCATTATGCGATGCAATTAGTTTTATTCGTTTTGAGCTAACTTTGCAGGAGCCGGAACTCTGAGTACTGCTGTCATTGGAGTATGATCAGATCCAGGTACTTGCTCCATGCTGAATGACTCAGAGTCGATGACTTCGAGACCTTTGACATAAACGTAGTCAATGATTTCTCCGAAAACTTTTTTTCTATTATCAACTTTGAATTTCACTTCTTTCATTCCAAGTCTTTTCTCGAGAACTCTCTTCATTGTCACAACTTTGCCCCATGACCATGTATTGAAGTCTCCTGCAAAAATGACTGGACCTTTATGTTTTTCAATCTCATCAGCCGCATCTACAAGTTGAGTTTTCATGGCCGCAACAGTTACGAAGTTCACAGAGTGAATATTCACAACCATCAACTCTTGATCCATGCCTTCAAGTTCATACTTGGTGATCAAAGTCATTTTTGGAGTATTGATGACTGGCTCGAGTGCTCTTGTTCTTTGGTGAATGAAGCTGGTTGGAGTAGCGTAACTTGCAGTTGTTACACCTGTTCTCGTTTGGCTTGGCATGTACATGAAAGACGTTGCCGTATGGTATCCAAACATTTCGTGTTCATTGAAAGTATCTCTCATTTTGTCATCGAGATACATTTCTTGAGCAACAATGATGTCTTTACCTTTAATGAGGTTTTGATAATCGCTTTTCCAAGTTTCGTTGGAGCCTTTGTACATGTTCCAGACAAGGATTGAGATCTTTTCAGGATTGAGAGAAGAGTCCGAGTAGGAACCCATCATCATCATGATATCTTTCTTGGCCGGTACCCATGGGATCTCCAAGGCATTGGCCGGAGCTGAAATGTGAAACAGACTTACTGTCAAAAATGCGAGAAGTACTTTCTTCATTGAATCTTCCTGGTCAACCGGGGGCCCGTAAAACCCCATCGCAATGTTAATATTTATAATAGCTTATCTAGCTTTACGGCTCCTAGTAAAGTTCTTGTAAATTATCCATGGAGCGCCCCTGAAACTTGCTAAGTGCCCTGAAACAGGGTAAGTAGAGCTATCGTGAACTCCTGCGTTAAATATTTTTTATAGGGGAATTTCTATTAATTTCTTACCGAGTCTCTATTCATTAACCTTACCGGAACTAAAAGATGTTTTAGTTCAGGCCGGCTTCAAGGGCTTTAACGCTGTTCAGATCTTCAACTGGATTTATAAGAATAATGTTTTTGAACCAACTCTTTGGACCAACGTTTCAAACAAGGTGAAAGAGTATCTTCTGGCCAACTACGATCTGGATCTACCAAAGGTTGTTTGGCACGGAAAAAGTACTGATGGAACGAGAAAGTTCCTGGTTGCATTTAAAGACCAGAAAACTGTTGAGTGCGTGGCAATCCTTGCTGAAAGCGGAAGGATGACTCTTTGTGTTTCATCACAAGTCGGTTGTGCAATTGGATGTACATTTTGCCACACTGGAACAATGGGTCTGACCAGACATTTGAGCGCTGGAGAAATCATCGGTCAATTTCTCGCTACCACCAAGTGGGTTAGGGATAATGATGATGCCGAATTCAAATACACCAACGTCGTTTTCATGGGTCAGGGTGAACCTCTTCACAATTATGACAACGTCAAGAATGCCACTTTGAATCTTCTTGAAGACAACGGTATTGGAATGGGCCAGAGGAAGGTGACACTTTCCACTTCTGGACTTGTTCCTCAGATTGAAAAACTGTGGGATTTCCCACCTGTGAATATCGCAATTTCACTTCATGCTGCTCATAACAATGTCCGTACTGAATTGATGCCGATCAACAAGAATTATGATCTTGAAAGATTATTCGAGGCGATTCGAACGATTCCTCTCAAGGCACATAGAAGAATCACTTATGAATATATTCTGATTGCTGATCTCAATGACAGACAAGAGGATATAGACGGTCTTACAAAACTATTAAACATCAAGGAATCGAAAATCAATCTGATTCCATTCAATGAATATCCTGAGAGTAAATTCAAGGGGCCATCAAAGGCAAAAGTGAAGTGGTTCAAAGACGAGTTGCTGAAGAGGGGCTACGTTACAACTGTCAGAGTCACCAAGGGTGACGATATCCTGGCTGCCTGTGGACAACTCAAGAGTATGGAAGATCAGTTGAATCTTTGGTCCTAGTTGGACGGAGAATTCTCGATATCTTCAAAATCCCATCTTTCAACTTTTGGAATTGGATTCTCGATTGAAGATGGATCTCTACCAGTTTTATCTTCCTGGTCTGATGCAATGTTACGATCTGCTTCTGGATCTTCCTCAACTTTATAAGAAAGACCGCTTTCCCATTCACCTTTTTTGACTTCAACAGTCTTTTTAGGAGTTTTGGAATTAAGCTTCACTTTTGGTGCTTTGTACTCTTCGGCCATGGCACCTGTTGCAAAACATAGAAAAAGAATTGTCATAAGTACTTTCATCACATGCCCCTCTTGCTCGTGATAGGTTTACCTATAGTATTTATCGGGCAAAAAAGGCCTTTGCTTGAGTAAAGATTAAACCGAGTGTTGTGCTCGGTTAACGCTATACCTGTTTACGAGGCTTCAATGATTTGGGAATATATAGATGGTTTAATACAACCTTATTTATGGTTGAGTAATTCGCTCAGGAGTTAGTGTGGCAGAAAACAAGAATCGCGCAGTTTATGGTGTCCTCGTCATGGTCTTTCTTTTCTTTTTGATCTTGATGATTTTTGCAAGTTACACCATCAAGGTTTTCAACTCTGAAAACGATGCATTGAATTCAATGTCCAAAGGCAAGGGGCAAATTGCAGTTGTTGAAGTCAACGGTGTGATCATGGAAGCCAGACCGACCATCGAACTTTTGATTAGAGCTGAAGAAGATGAAAATGTAAGGGCCGTGATTTTAAGAATCAATTCACCTGGTGGAGCGGTTGGGCCAACACAAGAAATTTTTGAAGAGATCAGAAGAATAGATGGAGCTTGGGACAAGAGTAATGGTAAAGAAGGTAAGCCAATTTATGGAAGTTTCGGAGCGATCGCTGCAAGTGGTGGTTACTATCTCGGAGCTGCTACCAGAAGAATCTATGCTGCTCCAGGAACTCTTACCGGTTCTATTGGTGTGATCATGCAATTCATGGATGCATCAAAGTTGATTGAATTAACAAAGGTCATTCCAAAAAATATCAAAGCTGGAAAGTATAAAGATATTGGAGCTCCTACCAAGCATATGACGATGGAAGAAGAAGGTCTTTTGACAGGAATGGTTGATGGTGTTCACCAACAATTCATCAGAGACATTCTACTTCTTAGAAAAAAGAAAATTAAAGGAAGCCTTATAGATCACGCTCAAGGACAGATTTTCTCAGGAGAGGAAGCTTGGAAGGTTGGACTGGTAGATGAGTTGGCCAGTATGTGGACTGCCGGAAGAAGGATTCACAAAGAACTTAATTTGAAAGGAAAATTCGGATTCAAGTACATTGTCAAAAAGAAGAAGATGTCTGTTTTTGAAATTCTAGAAAATCTGGAAGAAGCAACTTCAAACATCAACTTTGTAAGTTGGTTCAAAGGTGTTCCTTTTCTCATGGCTAAATAGGTAATTGCTGAATGGATTTTTATGTAGCCTGGTTTCAGGATCATTTACTTGCTGTAGTCGCCGTTGCTTTGACGTTGATTCTTATCTATCACTATCTGATAGAAAGAGAATCTGGGGTTAAACTTTCGAAGCGTTATCGTAATTCTATTTTTGAAGCTCAATCAAAAGTTTTCTTGAATGCGACTCAGTACCTGATTAGCGGGAACAAAGATCTTGCGATCAAGGAATTTCTAAATGCTGTTGATATCAACAGGGAAACCATAGAGACCTATTTTGCACTTGGAGGACTCTTCAGATCCAACGGTGAGATTGAAAAGGCCATCAGTATTCATCGGTCATTGATCGCCAGAGAAAATATTTCAGAATCTAATCGTTTAAGAGCATTGAAAGAATTGGCAGTTGATTTCGATAAAGGTGGTTTTATCGATAAGGCTATCGAGACATATAAAGATGTATTGAAAATCAATCGTGATCAGTATGAGGTCATCCACAGCCTTTGTCGTATCTATGAAGACATCGAAGATTGGGATGAAGCCTACAATTATAGAATCATGCTTTCCAAAGTTGGGCACGAGAATCAGGCAGAAACGATCTCACATATTCTTGTCCAAAAGGCGAAGATATATTTCAACTCAGGAGAGTATGCGAAATGTGCTGAGGATCTCGAAGACGCATTCAGATTTGCTCCTTCTGTTTCGGCCAAGATCATGAGACTCAGACTGTATCTTTATAATGGGGCACTTGAGCATAGCAAATCTCTGTTGCTTGAGCTTTTGAAAGAGCACCCAATGTATGCCTCCTTTATCTTTGAATCCCTTGCTGAACCTTTGAAAACTGGCACAGATGAGGAAAAGGACAATTACAGTAAAAGGTTTGCCCTGATAAAAGAGTATTTCTTGGCTATGGACGACAAGGAACTCTTGTCGAGTCCTTCTGTCATCCTTTCCAAGGTTCGCCTTTTGAAAAAGAGCGGTGAAGCCGAAATGGCTTACGGTCTTTTGAATGAATGGATGAATGGTGATGGAAAACCAAACGAAGCGATGAAAGCTGAGTACATCAATCTTTTGATTGAGCTCGGTAAAAAAGATGAAGCCTTGGCCGAAGTGAAGGGACTTTTACAGAACCTGCACCAATCATTGACCAAGCATTATTGTAAATCCTGTGGTTATAACTCAGATGATATTTTCTGGAGATGTCCACAATGTCATGAATGGGAAACCATTCAATTCAGATGGAAAGTGTAATGAGAAAGATTCTCTTGTTTGCATTGATTTTCATTTCAACTGCCGAAGCCAAGATGGTGAAAAAAGTTGAACGAGTGATGTACTACAAATACATGTTTGGACATCTACATCAAAACCCCAGCAAGTATTCCACTTCTCTTACAACAATCAGTTGTGGGCATCCTTTAAAAATTTATAGTGTTAGAACGGGAAGTGAGAAGCCGAGAACTCTATTCAATAAAGAGTGGAATTTCGTCAAGGCCGGACCATATGAAGGTTATATCCGGGACGAACAGTTGAGTTCAAGAAAACCGGAATGTTTTCAGGATAAATATCCCAAATTTGTAGATCAGTTCGAAATGGAAATTTCAGACATGTACAACTGGGGAAGACTTTATGATCTTTATCTTTATAAAAGGACGAGAGTAAGATGAAAAACTTGATTTTGATTCTGTCATTATTGCTTTCGTCCAGTGTCTTGTCTCAGACAAAAGACAAGACCCTTGAAGAGAAAGAAGGTGAACTGGTTGACTTCAAAAGTATACAGGAGGTCCTGAAAGAGGACGAGCTCAGCCAGGAAGTGAAAAAGAAGGTTTCAAGAATTCAGACTATCAAAAAGAAAAGAAAGAGAGAGGATCTGGATAGATATAAGATTCCTGGTAATAACGAAATCTGGTCTTTTCTTTCAGAGCTTTGGCTGGTTAAAAGTGCATCTGTCCTCAAATGGGATTTTCAAAAGCCCGATTATGGAATCGAGGACTCCCTCAAGGCTTTGATGGAAGAGATGGGATATTACGAAGTCGATCTCAAAATCATTCTTGTCAATACTCCGGTACTTACTCATATGGCCTTGCCGAGCAATAAGGGTGAATACATCTTTGTTTTGAGTGTTCCATTTATAAGGACTCTGGATCTGTCCAAACTGGAAATTGCAGTTCTTCTTTATGAAGACTTTACCAGAATCAAAAAAGGTTATTTCCAAAACTTTGTCGCTCCGGCAAGTTTCGGCTCAATTGTTGGAAGTAACTTCAAAGGTAAACCTTTCCCAGATCAGGTTTTTAAATCGGTACTTAAAAAATATGATGATATCGTTTTTGACAGAGGATTTACTTTTCAACAGCAGTTTGAAACTACAAAAGAACTCAATAGATTGTTTAAGGCGAATATGAAGCTTTGGACAGTTTATTTTGGAATGCTAAAAAAAATTGATGACCTGGTCAAAACAAACCTTTTATACAACAACTACACTAAAATATTTCCTTCTCCTGAACTTCAACTGAACTGGTTGAAACCAAAGAAGGAAGTGCTCTGAGATGAATCAGAGGCTTGCTGTACACCTCAAGACCATATCAAAACATCTGGGACTGGTTCTGACCCTTTGTGGACTGCAGTGGTTCTTTTTCAATGTCATCATGTCAGTTGTTACTTTCTTTCACTTCAAACTAGATCATGGTTTAAACATCATCAATGAGTGGGTTTTCTATAATGGCTGGGAAATTGTCACGTTGACCAAAATGTTTTCCATTTGGATTTTCATGAAGTTTCTTATGGTGGGATCTTCACAAAGAAATCCTATCAAAACTCTTCTTTTGGGTGGAATCTCATTCCCTGGAAAAGAAATTTTGATTTCGCTCGGTGGTATTTATTTCTTTTTTATTTTCGCGGGTGGAGGAAACCTTGATCCTTCATTCAAGGGGACATTTGTTCAAAGTCTTCTCTCATTCTTTTCTGTTTTTATCTATTACCTTTCAACAGTGATTATTTTGTTGGCCATTCAGAAACAATATCCATTGAGAGAAAAGTATAGACTCGCAATAGCTCCTTTGGTTTCATTGATAATTCTTTACCTTGAGCGGGAAATTTTTCCCTTTGCAAAAGGGATGGACAGCGTAGTTTTTTCGAATCTTGTTCTTTGTCAGTTCCTGATTGGATGGCGCAAGTACAATTGGACTCTTCCTTCAATTTTTATCATTGCTTTTGTCGCACCATGTGCAGTCCTTACAGGACTTGATCCTGTCTATGGCAAGGAATATAGTCTCTTCAATTTGAGTCACGATATTGGAGGAGTACTTTACTTTGTTATTCTTCTTCTCTCCGCATCCTATCTTTTCTATAAACGAAAGACTGACAAGACTGCTCTACTAGCCTGAAGCACTTAAAAACACATGCCTGAAATGTTATAATGTTGAAACTTTCATAATTAGTTTCCAGGAGGAAAAGTTGGAAGTAACAGCTGATTTAAATATTCTGAAAATTCTTTGGGAATCCGGTCTTGTCGTCAAGCTTGTACTTTTGATGTTGGTGTTGGCTTCAGTAGCTTCATGGGCAATCGTTTTTAAAAAGAGAAGCTTTTTGAAGAAGATGCGTAAAAACAATAAAGACTTCTTTGATATCTATCGTGGATCTGAAAATCTAAAAGAGGTACTAGAGAAAAGTGCAGTACTTCCTTTCAGTCCCTATAAGGCAATGTTTGTTGAAGGCTATACTGAGCTTTCTAAGATAAAGGACTCCTTTACGGGAAGTCCCAATCCCTCTGCTGGAGTACAAGAGCATTTTCGAAACTTTGGACTTGGTGTTCTTGAGCGAGCTTTGAAAAAAGGTGTGAATCAGTCCAATGAGCAGTTGGAAGCTCTCTTATCTACACTGGCCTCAATCGGATCTATTTCACCATTCATCGGTCTATTTGGAACGGTTTGGGGAATTATCGATTCATTTACCGGACTCGCTGGAGGCGGGGGAACTCTCGAAGCTGTTGCTCCGGGGATTGCTGAAGCACTTGTCGCTACGGCCGTAGGACTTGCAGCGGCTATTCCTGCTGTTTGGTTCTTCAACTATTTTAATAACCAA
>JBFEVX010000042.1:0-27675 GCA_041546685.1 Bacteriovoracaceae bacterium
GTCTCAATGGCGATAGGAGATTCCATCAATTCTTTAACTAGGTTCTTTCTTTTTACTTCATTCTTTTCGAATACACTTTCATACTCGTCTTCCAATCTTTTTTTCAAAAGATTCTGAATTCCTTTTCTTATGACAAAATCCGGAATGATTCCGGCGCTCAACATTGAATCAATCATAGACCTTCCTTTTGAAAGAGATTTTTATTCTGATAGATTTTGATCATGATATAGGCACAAGTTCCCATACTACCTAAGCAAACAAAGACCACAAGCCAAATTGCTTTTAATAAGTTGGACTTCTCAACCCATACCACCCATAGCCATAAAATAAATTGGTTGATGTAAAAATCCACCAAGGTCGCTGTAAACCACATTGGGCTTCCGCTCAAACTAAATTCAGTGAAAAGATTCTGTTGCAGGCTCGCCCATATTGTAGTGCCCAACATCAAGAGGAAGAGAAGACCAAAGAAGATGATTTTCATGCTTTTGTTCATGACTCACTCCTAGTTTTTGGAAAAAAAGGCACAAATGCATTTGTCCTTTTTTTATATTCTTCATATTCAGGATTTAAATTGTATTTTTTCTCAAGCATTGCTACGCCTGAAACTTTAAGAAGAAGAAAGTGAATCAGTATCGGTCCAAAAATCACGTAATACCAAGCGACACTATTGATAATAATGAAGAAGATTCCCCACCATAGAAGTGCCTCCCCAAAGTAGTTGGGATGTCGTGAAAACTTCCACAGTCCGCTTTGCATGACTTTCCCTTGATTAGAAGGATCTTTTTTAAATTCATTCTTCTGATAATCAGCAACTGCTTCAAAGAGAAAACCAATCGTAAAGAGAATTGAACCCACAATATCAAGAGTCGTTCCGAAAGAAGCTTCACCACTGAAACGGTGAACGAGATATAAAGGGTAAGACACAGCAGCGGCTAAAAGTGCTTGCAACATGTATACCCGAATATAGAAATTCAAGTTAGCGTCTGCTCCCCACTCCTCTCTCCACTCGGCGTAACGATAATCTTCTTTTCCAGTCTTTAAACTTCTATAAAAGATGTATCCACTCAAGCGGATTGCCCAGACAGCAGTAAAGACTCCCACAACCAATGTACGTGTATCAATCTCAAAAGAGGAAGTATAAGCGCCTGTTAGATAGACCAAAAGAAATGAAAGGCCCCAAGCAGTATCAATGATACTGAAATCTTTTTTCAACAAGCCGATGAAATAGAAGATATTAAAAAAAACAAAAAGGGAGAGGAAGATTTCCATTACACCATCCTCCTCAAAAAGTCGTCCAAGTCTTCAAACGTTTCTATGAAGTGAATTTTTTTGATGTGTTTGAAGCTCGGCATATCTATTCGAGACCCAGCTCCAAGAACAATAGAAATTTCCTCAGTCAACTTGGAATCCAGCTTTGCAAGATATGAGACCATGTCTCGCTTGTAATCCCACTGATCAGACGAAATCACACCTAATATCAAATTGGGACATCCAAGAGCATTCATCGCCTCACCAAGACATTCTGCTGGGTGAGCAGCACCAAGATAACGTGTTGGAACTCGATTTATACGACAAAGAATATCTGCAATGATAATTGCCAACTCATGTAGATTTCCATCCGGGGTGGCCAATGCAAATTGCTGCCTCTTGTCTCCGATATTCGGCAGATATAGTTGAGAAAGCTGATCTCGGATGATTGTGGAAATAATATGTTCCTGAGTGACTGTGTACTTTCCTTTCATGGTGAGAATTCCTATTTCCCTCATTGTTGGTAGAACAATGCTGAAAATAAAATCCCTTGCTCCGAGTGTAAGTCGCAATTGTTGAAGTTCGTTTGCAACTTTGTCTGTCTGATAGTTCAATAAAAAATCGAGCAGCTTCTCTGTCCTTGATTTAGAAAGAAGAAGATTATCCCCCACCTTCTCCTCATGGTGACTCTCGAGCATCTGATCCAACTCATGGTTCGAATAACTGGCCAGTGTTGAAATTGCGTGCCCCTTTTCCACCAAGCGTGCCAAAAGCTTGGCCTTTTTAAGGTCTTCCTCTCCATAGAGCCTCTGGCCAGCGCTAGATCGCTCTGGACTAAAGACGCCATAGCGCTGTTCCCAAACCCTAAGAGTATGGGGTTTGATGCCACAACTATCTGAAATTACTTTAATACTAAACCTTTTCTCCATGCCTAACCTGTTTTGACTGGATTTATGTTTGACTCTTGTTTAATATAAACCATCAACAGATGTTAAACAACAGTTTAATAATTTTTTTAAACAAAAGGCAAACAATACAAGGACTTAGAGATGGAAATGCTTGGAATCCTCATTATTCATTGGTACCTCTCCCTCTTTTGCCAATCGTTCTTTCTTCATCGCTATTGCTCACATCGCATGTTTGAAATGAATGTTTTCTGGGAACGGTTCTTTTATATTTTGACCTACATGACTCAAGGAGCGAGCTTTCTCAATCCCACCAGTTACTCCATCATGCACCAGAGACATCATGCTTTTAGTGATACTCCTAAAGATCCCCATTCTCCTCATCACTCAAAGAATATGAAATCTATGATGCTTAAAACTTATCGCGAGTATAAAAGTCTTTTGGATTCAAAAAATCCCTATACTGAAGATCAAGAAGTCTTGAAAAACAAAAGCCCCGAGTGGGAGGCCCTCGACAATTTTGCTAAAAGTTGGCCTAGTATCATTATCTGGGGTCTGATCTATGTTCTACTTTACGTTTGGATGAATCCGGATCCCGTCTGGTTTCTTTTGATCCCTGTACATTTCATGGTTGGTCCGATCCAAGGAGCCATTGTTAACTGGTTTGGACACAAGGTCGGTTACAGAAACTATGATATAAAAGACCAGAGTAAAAACTCTCTCCCTCTCGATTTCGCCCTTATGGGAGAGCTCTATCAAAACAATCACCATCGCTTTGGGCAACGTATGAACTTTGCTCACCGCTGGTTTGAAATTGACTTCACTTATGAAATCTCAAGAGTTTTGAATCTTCTTGGAGTTATTAAAATGAAAGATAGACGAACAGTAGGTTTTCACAAAATTAAAGCACTTCTATTCATTCTGCTTCTCTCCTTTACAGTCAAAGCTGAAGAGACTGAGCAAAAAAAAATGATTGGAACTGCTCTACTGGAGTATTCAATTTTCAAAATTGACATCTACCAAATCTCCTACTTCAAAGGGACTAAAGGTCTTGAAGAGTTGGTTCTCGATTACAAAACCAATGTAAAAAGAGAATATAGTCAGGAAGGATGGAAAGTCGGGCTTGCTCCTGTGATCAAAGAAAAAAGTCTCAAACCAAAGCAGATACAATGGATTTATGACAACACAGTCGATCTAGCGAAAGGAGACAAATTGACGATTAGAAAAGTCGACGATGAAGTTACACTCCTTAAGAATGGAAAGGCCATCGCTTCCATAAAGGATAAGCTGATTGCTTCACTCATCTATTACCCCTGGCTTGGAGATCAGCCTATCGACCAGAAAATCAAGAAAGAACTTCTTGGAAATTCAAGCACTTGAGACTCGTCTAACTTCTGATTTCTTTTCCATTTGAATGACTTCAGGTAGAACTGTTGTTCGGAGGAAAAGATGATTGATATCCAAAAGGAGATTGCTCCTTTAGCCAGAGAATTGGAAAATCATACTCTATATAAGAGTATCGTTGATGAAAAATCTTTGAAGATTTTCATGGAACATCATGTTTTTTCAGTCTGGGATTTCATGTCACTTGTTAAGTATCTTCAAAATCAATTTGCTCCTTCAACTTACCCTTGGACTCCACCAAAAAACAAAAAACTCGCCCGCTTCTTAAATGAGATCGTTCTTGGAGAAGAGTCAGATAATGACAACGGTGAAGCTCATGCCAGCCATTTTGAACTCTATTGCATGGCCATGAATGAAGTTAAGGCCAATAGTGAAACCGCTTGGAGCTTCGTTAGAAGTGTTGGCGAAAGTGGAATCGAATCAGCATCACAAAATCATAAGATTCCTGCTGCCGCTAAGAAATTCATGAACACAACTTTTTCATTCATCAATAGTGGTAAGCCTCACGTAGTAGCAGCAGCGTTTGCCTTTGGTAGGGAAACTGTCATTCCCATGATGTTCCAAGAATTATTGGACAAAATGAACATCAAAAGAAACCAGGCACCAACCTTTCACTATTATCTCGAAAGACATATAGAGTTAGATGGAGATGAACATGGTCCAATCGCCCTAGAAATCATATCCTCTCTCTGTGGTGATAATCCCCGAAACTGGGAGGAAGCCCTTCAGGCCGCAAGAGATTCCATCAAAGCAAGAATTCAATTCTGGAATGAAGTTAAAGAGCAGCTCAAAATTGAGCGAGAGATGACCACTCTTCAAAGCAATCTCTAAAAACTAGTTCAGATCTTCTTTACAATAGAACATAACCTCTCAAGCAAGATTTTCCAGACTAATTTACTTTATTAACCACTACAAAGATGTCTCGTATAATATTGATATATCGATATTTATGGAAAATACCAGGCTAGACCAAACACTTTCACATTCCAAAACTTTTCTGAAAGATGAGCAGGAAGAGAGACAACAATATCTCAAGGTTACTGTTTATTTTGTTTTCTTTGTCACAGGCTCCCTGACTCTTTCTCACATCGTCCAGCAAATCCCATGGACTCCTATCATTATTGGAGCTTATTTTCTATTTACGTTTACGGCCTTGAAAGAAAAGTTTCGAAAAAAGTACTACAATTTTTGGTGCTGGTACATAATTCTCGGAGCGATCCTTGTCGACAATCTCGCCTTGATTTTCTCAGGAGGGATAAATGCTCCAGGCCTAGTCTGGATGATTATCATTGCAGCACTAAGTGATGTCCTTTTTGAAGGGAATAAAAAATACCTGCCACTCACGCTTATCATCTCTTCAATTGTCTTTGCTAGAATTGCGACGATAAAAGGATGGTTTCCTGACTCTGTAATGAATCCCCAACAAGTTGAAAATTTGAGAATGATTTCTACAATTCTTGCTTGTTCATTTATGTTTTTCTTTATGAACTTAGTCAGAAAAAATCTAAACAATAAGAGACTCGAAATCACCAGCCTCAACTGGAGAAACCTGGCTTATGCTTCCATCTTCGACACATCGGACGATATGATTGGTATGGCAGACAATGAAGGACGAATTATCTTTCACAATCGCTCATTTATTGAGGTAACCGGTATCGACCCAATCAAAGAGAAAGCTCACGTAAAAGACTTTCATCCAGAATGGGCCTTAGAAATAGTGAAAAACGAAGGGATTCCTGCTGCGAGAGCGAATGGTTCTTGGACAGGAGAAACTGCAATTATAACGAAAGAAGGAAAAGAACTTCCTACTCTTCAAACAATTATTTATTCAAACGAAGCTGATGAGCCACTGACTGCTACAATCATTAAAGACATCTCTATTCTCAAAGACAGAGAAGAAAATCTCAAAAGTGAAATTCAAGCCAGAAAAGAAGCAGAAAAAGAAGCCGAGAAGGCCAGTAAAGAGAAATCCCTATTTCTTGCAAACATGAGTCACGAGATCAGAACTCCTCTACATTCAATTATTGGAATGAGTGAAATTTTACTTGATAGTAACAAAGACGAAGCAAATCTACGAAGTTTACAAACACTTCAGAAGGCGAGTAATCATTTGCTGGGAATCGTGAATGATATTCTCGATATCTCAAAGATTCAGGCCGGACAACTGGAACTTGAAACCAGATTTCTCAATCCTATCAAAGAGACTGAAGACCTTGTCGACATATTTACTTATCCTGCAAAAGAAAAAGGACTCAAACTCCTATTTGAAAACAAACTTACCAAAAAGGAGTTGTTCAAAGGAGACAAGACAAGAATCAGACAGATCATTTCCAATCTGATTAGTAATGCATTGAAATTCACTTCTTCTGGCCATGTCATGGTGGAATTGGATGCCGAAGGTAACGACCAAGTTATATGGAGGGTGAAAGATACTGGGATAGGTATCAAAGAAAAAAATCTTGAATCTATTTTTTCACAATTCAAACAAGAAAGTGCTGCAACAAACAGACGTTTTGGAGGTACGGGACTTGGTCTAAGCATCAGTAAAACGCTTGCCGAAATGATGGGGGGAACACTGAGCGTAAGTAGTGTATTCAGACAAGGGACAACATTTGAACTCAAGATTCCTGTTTCCTGGAAGACATTCAAAGAAATCACCATGGAAAAAAGTGAACTTGCTCCTGAAATTACACCATTACCAAATGGCCCATTTGATGTTCTTTGCGTTGATGATTCTGAAGACAATACTTTCATTGTAGAGAAATTTCTTGAAAATTCAGAGTTTAAAGTCACGACTGTTCACTCTGGAGCCGAGGCAATCTCACTTTATGAGTCCAAGAAGTATGATGTCATTCTCATGGACTCTCAAATGCCTGAACTAGATGGTAACGAGACCACAAGAAGAATTCGTACCATTGAAAATGAAAAAACTATGAACCGAACACCTGTTATCGCTTTCTCGGCCAGTGCCACTCAAGAAGAAATCCAAACCGCCATGGATGCAGGAAGTGACAGTTATCTCACCAAACCAGTCACAAAAGAAAAACTTCTCATATCATTGAGAGAAACACTCTCCAAAAAATAAAGGCCGAAAAAGCATCACTGATTGTTTTCTGAAGCGATCTCTCGATTGGATTTACACCAGTTTATTTTTTTCTTTGTACCTCCGTCATAGGAATAGGCCAGTCCATTCTTCAACAAATAGTGGGACAAGGATTTTCCATCTATAATGACGTCAGCAACAACTCTGAAGTATTTCCCTCTTTGGATATTGGAAAGGTCAATTCGCTTGGCATTTTTAAGAAGGTTTTCTACCAATCTCTTGGCGTTTCTGGCCTTCTCTTTTTCGCATTTGTTTTTAGTTCTTACTTCAGGGGTGTCCACTCCGAAAACTCTGACGTTGATCTTGTTTCCAATTAATGGATGGACTCCCGGTACGTTGAAAGTAACTGTATCAGCATCATAATTTTTTACATATTTTACACAACGGAAAGTATTCTCATCGTGCTTGCAGTTTTCCGCAAAGACTGATGTAGATAAAAGGATGAGGCTTAAAAGCAACCATTTCATGGTACTCATATCGGATTAGATAGCAGATAGCTTAAGCGCTATATGACAAGACTTCACAGTTCAGAGTAGCTCTTCGGTAAAAATTTTCTCTGTAATTTTCCAGTACTTGTCCTGTTTTCTGGCGATTACAAACTTCGGCATACGAAGAAGTTTTTGATACTTGATGACATCGTCAACGCTTTGAAAGTGCTCATGTAACTCTGGGCGTTTCAAATGAGATCTCAAAAAATTAATATTGAACTTTTTCATACTGGTCGAATTATTCAAATAATGAATTTCTGAAAAGTATTTAGCATCAAAATCAAAATACTTGATATCGAGAAAAACATTACCGTTGCGGTCAACTCTTTCCTCCATTTTAATGGAGTCAGGTGTGATAACGTGAGCATTTTTGGAAAGTTTCGCTTGCTTGAGTTTTGAGTCGGCATCGATAAGAACGGCCTTGCAGCTTTCACATTCTCTGGCCGTCACATCATTCTCTGTTCCGCATTTATTACAAAGCTTGAACCTAAAACGATAACCGCATTTGATGATTTTCAAAGTTTCAGGGTCCTGTTCGGCTCCCCTGCACTTTCTACCATAATGCTCAATAAGATCACCATCGTCAGTAAGGAGTCCCCAAAAAGTATTATCGAAACCACACTTGGGGCAGTCGACATAAACAGGAACCGTTTCTTTTCCAGGTCTTTTATCACTGATCTCCGGACTATAGATATCATGACCCATTCCCGTGTAGTCGAGTATGAAACAGTCCTTCTTTCCTTCATCCAATCTTAATCCACGTCCAATGATTTGCTGATAGAGACTCACTGATTCGGTAGGTCTCAAAATGGCAATGACATCCACATGAGGGGCATCAAACCCTGTCGTCAATACTGAAACGTTGACTAGATACTTGAACTTCTTATCTTTGAACTCTTCAATGACTCGGTCGCGTTCTCCGTCTTCAGTGTCACCGATAATCAACTTGGCATCTCCTTCAGGAAGATAGCCCATGATCTCTTCAGCGTGTTTCACTGTACTACTGAAAATCATTACACCCTTACGGTCGTAATTCTCCGTGATATCCACGATATTCTTAATGATCAAAGGTGTCAGACGTTTTTGTTGTTTCAACAACTCTTCCACTTCACTTGTCGTATACATCTTCCCCGACTCAGTCAGCTCGGAAAAGTCATAACAAGTAACAGGGATATCGATTTTCACGGGTTGGGTAAGAAAACGATTCTTAATCATATACTCAAGCGGCAGTTCAAATACACATTGTTTGAAAAAGCGTTTCTCTTCAGTTTTAAGTTCGCCTTGATGATTGTATTCGTAGATCCACCCCATTCCTAAACGGTAAGGAGTTGCCGTAAGACCAAGAATGCAAATGTCTGGATTATTGTCCTTTAAAAGATTGATCACGGAAGAGTATTGAGTGTCATCATCTGAGTTCACTCGATGGCATTCATCAATGATCAGAAGATTAAAATTCTTGAAAAAGCTTTTTTTAGCACGGGCCACTGACTGAATACTTCCGAATATGACCTTGTCATCAGTATCCTTCTGATTCAAACCGGCAGAATAGATACCGGCCTTGAGACCATAACTTTCATACTTGGCATGATTTTGCTCCACCAACTCTTTGACGTGAGCAAGAACTAACACTCTGCCCTTGGCGATTCTTGCAAGCTCTGCAATCACCAAACTTTTCCCTGCTCCGGTGGGAAGAACAATCACTGCAGGATCGCGCTTCTTACGAAAGAAATTCAGTGAATTTTCTACAGCTTGTTTCTGATAAGGACGGAGTGTGTACATGGACATATTTTAGAATGACAAAGGCCATCTGTCATGAACTAGAAATTCTCTAGATAGTGAATTTTACTTGAAAAGCTCTGCACAAACAGGTTTTGAATGACTAGTGGCAAAGTAATCCGGAGACTGGAGTAGGGCCAACTCTAATGACATTCGAGGACAAAAATTGACAGTACGTCCAAAACATTTAACTCCTGCTGAATCAGGAACCGACATTTTGCAATTTTTGATATTGTCAGTGAAGTACTTTTCTAAAGATTCTTTGGAGTCTTTATAAACAGTCTTGGTCATACACCATTCAACAAATGTTTTGGCGTCCATTAGTCTGATCATCTTCTTTTTTTCTTCAAGATAATCACCTCCCCATTCAGGGAAAACCAATCGATCAGCCGACATCTGAGCAAGTCCGAAATTTGTCTGCTTATTGTAGGTTACAAATTTTCTATTACTGTCATCTCTTTCAAGATTCAAAAGTTTATCCAGTAACTCCAAAGAAGAGTAATGATCTTTCGACATAACTCCGCTTGAACTATTAAGTTTGAAAAATGCCTTAAAGCTGTAACTACTACCTTTATTTCTCATATCATTGACAGCTGAAGGATTAGCAGAAGATTCATTAAGAACCATTCCCATCAATTTGGAAAGTTTCTTGGCGTAAGCTTCTTTTTCTTTCTTATCTTTAACTGGATCAGGATTAACTTTTCTTGCATTGAACAACGAGACAAATAGATTTCTTAATTGAGGTGGAGTTTTCTTTTTACACTCGCTGCCAATAGATGAATGAGCCGCTTCTTTAATAGGACATACTCTGAAAATTTCACGAATGGCCTGATTAGGGTCGATATCATCCGCCAAAGTCGCCGACGTCATCTGTCTTAGAATTTGTAAGACTTCTTGAGGCGTCTCCTGTGAGCGAAGTTCGAAGGCGAATAATAATGTGGCGATTAGAAAATAGATCTTCATCATGATCTATTATAGAGCAATAGTGATGCCATTTCAGCCACTTTATTTCGGGCACTTAAGCTATTTTCTCCGACTAAAATTTAAGCACTGTCATACTTTTGATTCTATCGGGCTATTTTATGAAGTTATTGTCTTCATCAATAAGTCCTTCCATCCGAGCAAGATTAACAATAGTGCTTGATATTAAATGCTCAAAATTCAAAGACATCGATTTCAACCACTGATGTGTTAAATCATCCTCACCTTTCTCTTTTAAACATACCTTTTGATACGAGGTGAATTCTTTAGCTGCAATCAGCAATCCAACGAGATGTTCTGGACATTCGCAGGATACTCCGTTGCCCAATCGTTTGAACTCTTTGATTGCTTCATCCGTTAGGATGCCTCTCTTATCAAACATTTTTTCAAGTTTCACTTTTTACCTCCTCAATATGAGAAACAACTCTCAAGTTGGATACATGACATTTAACTATTTCATTTGAGTAATAACCTATGGCCTTGGGAAAGCGCACATAACAAAGGTCTCCCTGACAGTGTGTTACCAGTCCAGCTCCTAATTTGGCATCGACCTTGCTTCTGACAATACTTCCTTCAATTATTTCGAACTGTCTTGGGTTTACAATTCTTTGCCTTCCTATAATTTCATCGAAGTAATCGAGTTGATAATCGTTAAGAATCTTAATCGTCATATCATCAATACGATGATATCCATTGAAGAAACGAGGTTCTCCATTCTTGTGATAAAGGAATTTTTTGTCTGCTTCATCTATTGAAGGCATGTAAAGAACGACTGCATGAGCTGTACATAAGACAAACTCGTCCAAAGGGAGTAGTTCCTTATAGACATCATAATACCTAAGACTCCCTGGTTGGATCTCCAACTCGTCAGGGAAGTTCATAAGATAAATCTTGTTTTTCAAGATTTTGTTTTTCATGACCAAATGATCGGTCACTTCAAGAAAAGCTGACATTAACGAAGGCTAGGCAAAGCAGTTTCAAAAGCTAGGCATAGCCTATTCATTAGTACTTAGCCGGGTAATCAATAAGTGTACTGATTATTTATTATAGACGCTTCATCACATTTTTTTCAGTGTGATGGAAAAGCTCGTCTCTTCCTTTCATTTTGATGATCGTATCTTCATCATAAGAAAAGGTGTTGTTATCTAGAATTTTGAAAGTTACTTCATATCGAACAGTTTTAAATTCTTCATCTAGAAATTTATTGGAACAAACACCATAGGTTTCACTTCCACAGTCTGCTTCCAGGAAAAACTCTTTTGCATCGGCAGAAGTTGTTCCACCTGCATTAACTGAAATGCCTCGTGGAACGATGAAACTCTTCATAATTTGCTTATTTCCAGCATCCCAAATGAAGTATCCGACCTCCTCGTGAAAAGGGTCATCATCCCCTTCTTCCCATGCCGTTGTCCGGTATCTTAGAGCATAGAGTTCCTGTTCATGATTAACGACATCTCCTATAGGATCGAATGTCGTCTCTTGGCGAAATTTGGTATTCTCGGTATTTCTGTCTGGATCAGGAGCAACATTATCTCCTGTCCATCCTTCGCTTTTCCAATTTCCAATAAAGAAAGCCAACGGCCCATAATTTTCGTGACTCATATATCAATCCTTCTCATCAATTTTTGCATTTCGAAATTATAGTAAAGCTCGAACAGTTAATAAATTAAATTTCAGCTATTTATGTGACAGTATTTTTAGGCGGCTAATTGTCAATTCCATCAGACAAATATCCATATTTTCAATCACTTGGAAGCATATACTTTGTCAATTTTCAACTCATGAGATGATATCAAGTACGTAGAAGAGCGAGCCGATCAGGTAGTTGAAATGATGAGAACTGTACTTTTACTTACACTACTAATTCCGGGCCTTATTTGGGCAAATGAAGCTGATCAAATCTTCAATGACTATACAGCTTATGCAGATCAATACATCATCGATATTTCTAAAGGTAAAACTGGTGAAAACGAAACCTCAAGACTTGAGATCATGGCCAACGTCAAGGGCAGAAGTTTCGCTCACGCCGATCAACTGAAAAGTATCTTGCAAAAATCAGCCAGCTATCTAGACAAGCACAAAAATAATGACCAAATGAGAAACTCTCCTGAGTATCGAAGAGTTTTGGCGCTAGCAAAGAAACTTAAACGTTTCAAAAAAATGGAAGTTAGATTAATTGATGACGGTTGTCTCACTCACGATGATGAAGACCTCAGAGCGATGTCTGACAAAATGCTAAGAGGTGCTCTCTCTGTGAGTCCATGTATTGCTCCTCCTACGACTGCTGAAGATATCACTGATTTTCTTGCACAGATTGATGAAATCAGTGACTGCTTGGAAGAAGATGGAAATTGTCGAAAGAAAAAAGGTATCTATGCAGCTCCAATTGATAAGAAAGTGGCAATGCTAAAAAAGATCACTTCCTATTCCAAAGATCAAGAAAGACTTGGGAAAGGTCTCATCGACTTTGTCTTCAAAGGAAAGTGTAGTTCTTCAATGAAGCCAGAAGAGTGCGATCAGCTTAAAAGAACAGTTGGAAAGAATTTTCCTCCCAAGTCAATGGATGAGCATGCAGAATTTATCAAAAACACAGGAAAGCAATACAACAACTTCCTCAAAGATGAAAATATAAACAAGGTAAAAGCTAAACTGAATGAAGCTATGCCTAATGACCACTTCAGACACAAGACAATGCCAGGTGGTTGGTTTGATAATGAAGACGAAGGCAACGTTGTCCTGACAGGTTTGGTTAAGCCCAATTCTGGTGTTTCACTTGAAGATTTTGAAGGTAAATTCAATCAAGCTATTGAGTCTGTACATGGGAAGAATCCTATTGAAGAAGCCCAGAAAGCTTTAATGAGTTCTCCTGCCAGATTTGCTACTCCCGGAGCTCTGGAAGAATGTACTCCAAAACTTCATACCTTCATGCAAGAGTCCCAAGTATTGAAAGGCAAAGCAGGTGTAGTGAGAAGACCCCGGGCCAACAAATACACTATGGTACTTCGAAATATTCCAGATGATATCGACAAGCGAAAAATGGAATGTCTTTATAAGAACACAATGGAAAACTTCAAAGATAGCTCGAAGAACCATACCAAGCTTTATGACAAGGTAATTGATAAGGCCGACAAGAAAGTAAAGTCCATGGAGAATTTGAAAAAACTCCAAGCAAAATCTTCTGGAAGAAGTAGACATGCTCACAACGTCGCGATCAGAAACATCAAAAAGGATCTCGAGTATGATCTCGATAAGGCGATCATGCATGCAATCACTGAAGATCCAATCGCCTACAATAGATACTTGATGGAGAACGGTGGTCCAGATGACTTGGATAATATCTGTAAAACACTCCAAACAAGTATGAAAAAGTACCATGATTACAATGAAGGCAAGAACATCAAGTTTGCCATTGCCAGTGGAGCTGCAGCAACTTTTGCGATTGCGGGTCTAGTTGCCTCCGGACCAATAGGTTGGGCGCTACTTGGTGCCAGTTTGGCGACAGCCGGAATTGAAGCCACCATGTATAGAAACAAGGCAGCCTATTACGACAAGCAAAACATTGCTTCTCAATCGAACGATGTATTCCTTCAACAAATCAGAAATGCAGATAACGAAGTTGCCCTCGACGAACTCAGACTAGCCTCACATAATTATCTTAAGCAAGATGATAAAGTGAACAAAGCTAAGTTCTGGCAGTACTTTGCCACTGTGACTGGTGGGATGGGTGCTCTCGGTGGAACAATCAAAGCTGCTACAAAAGTAGCTCATGGAGCAAAGGCGGTAACATCTGCAGAAAAGGCCTCGACTCCTCTTGGAAAAGCAGTCTCCAATTTCGGAACAAGTAACGTCGGAAAACAAGTCGCCAATATGTATTCGAGTATGAGTAAGGCCTTTAATAATACCAAACTGGCAGACAAAGGTGGGAAGATGACTAACTACCTTTTTGGTATGTTGAAGAATCCGGAATATTCGAAAGTTTTTCAAAGAGCAGCCAATGGAGACAAGGCCAGTATGGATAAGATCATTCACCGACTTCACGAGGCCTTTGAGGTTGCCGAGAAACGTGCACTTGCTCCTAGTGAAATCTCCAGTGCTGGATACTGGATGGTGGATTACTCTCAAACGGCCATGTATATCGGTGCAGTCAAGCGTCTCTATGACATGACACGAACTGATCCCAATAGAACTCAAGCATCTGCCTATTCAGAAGAGGGTCCACAAGAGAGTGGAAATCTTGAACAAGAAGACTTCTATATGGACGCGTCAACTCCTTAAAATTTCAGCCACTTGTTCCACAATTCAATTTTGATCAAGATCAAGGAATTATTCCGTGGTGACTCATATAATAAATTTAACTTTTATGTGAGGTACTCATGTCCAAACAATTGATTCTTGATTCTCTACCATTGATCGCATTGTTTGCGATCTTTCTCTTCAAAGGACCAATCCTCGGTTTTTTCCTTGGATTTAAAAACGTGTCACCTGAAAAAATGCAAAAACTTCAAGTCCTCAGAGGGGGAAAAGTCATTGATGTCAGAACGGAAGGAGAATACTTTTCGGGACATCTTATGAATGCCATCAACATTCCCCTTGGAACAGTAAAAGAAGGATTACTCGCAAAGGACATATCAAAGGAAACTCCTCTCTATCTCATTTGCGCTAGTGGCAATAGATCGACCTGGGCCTCAGTTTCTCTCAGGATAGCGGGATATAAGAATGTTTATAATGTCAGTGGAGGAATGCTGAGGGCAAGAAATCTACCCTCAACTTGAGATTATTCGTCTTCGATTCTTTCTTCGATAATCAAATGCTGGATATCGAAATTTTTCTGAATCAGAGTACGGTAATGTTCATGCCCTCTCCTATCTGAAGTTTTCAATATCACTTCACAAGCATGTGCACTTGGAGCAATTCTCCAAACATGAAGATCAAGGACCTCAACGCCTTCTGATTCCTTGAGGAGTTTGGAAAGTGAATTTTTATCAATCAGTTTTGAATTCCCATCCAACAACTCCCATACCGTTGCTTTGCAAAGTCCATAGGCCCACTTCAAAATAACAACAGCTCCAACGATTCCCATCACCGGATCGGCCCAATTCCATCCAAGATATTTACCGAGAAAGAGAGCTGCGATCGCCAAGACAGAGGTCAGGGCATCTGCGATAACATGAACGAGAGCACTTCTATGATTGTGATCGTGAACATGGTCACTATCTTCATGGTGATGATGGTGATCATGACCGTGGTCATGTCCATGATCGTGCCCATGGTGATGATCATGAGAATCCCAAAGAAGAATCGCACTAAGTACGTTCACTATGAAACCAATAATCGAAACTCCTATCGCAGTTTGAAAATTAATCGCGGTAGGATTCATAAAACGCTCAAAGGATTCAACTCCCATAAAAAGAGCGACCAGTCCTAGCATCAAAGCAGAGGTGTAACCTCCAAGAGGAATGATCTTTCCTGCCCCAAACGAAAATTTGTCATTAAGATTTTCAGAGCGGGCCAGTCTATAGGCCATAACTGAAATACTCAAGGCACCAACGTGACTGGCCATATGCCAACCGTCCGCCAATAAGGCCATCGAACCCGTGATGTAACCGTAAGTGATTTCAACGATCATAGTGACAAATGTAAGTAAGACAACAAAAATAGTTTTCTTTTCATTGGATCCGATCTTCGAATCCTGACTGACATAATCATGGGTATGGATAGGATTTTTCATGTGCTGACTTTACTTGAAAAAGTAGAGTTCAACAACAGCCGGGACCTTCGGCTTCATTTTCTCTATAACAACGAATCCAATCGTAGACCTTTGCGCCTAAAACTGTCCCGATAACTGGAGCAAGTAGATAGAGCCAAAGATTTGTAAAGTCTCCGGCCAGCACAGCTGGACCTAATGAACGAGCAGGATTCATTGAGGCATTGGTTAGAGGACCTCCAACAAATGCTGCAAGGGCAACTGTTGACCCAATCGCAATACCTGCTAACTCTCCTACTGCTCTTGAATCTGTGGCCACACTCATGATCACGAACATCAACGCAAAACTCAAGATGACTTCAACAAGGAAGCCTCCTGATAAGAAAACTGAAAGACGAGTAGAGCCAAAACCGTGCTCACTTCCCCAGATAAACAAATGTACAAAAGAGGCCGTCAGAGCACCTGCAATCTGTGAAGCGATATAACCAGGAACTCGTTTCAAAGGGAAACGCCCTGTGGACCAAAAGGCCATTGTGACTGCAGGGTTGAAATGAGCGCCAGAGATATGCCCAACAGCATAGATCATGATTGATACCGCTCCCCCCCAGACAACTGGAATAAAAGAACCATTATAAGCCGGATTGGTTTGGGCCAGAATCATGGAACCACATCCAAAAAAAATCATGAAAAATGTTCCGATAAACTCAGCAAGATACTGTGGCAATTGGTGCTTCGGATTCATCAAGACTCCAAGTGTGATTCAATATCAGAGACGAAGTCCTTGATCTCATCACGAACTCTTCTATAAACAGAAAGAATTTCTTCTTCGTCAGTCATTTCTTTAGTCAGTCTCGGTGGATCATCGAAACCAACATGAATAATTTTTCCACCTGGAAAGTAAGGACAATTTTCATGAGCATCTGAGCAAACGGTGAAAACAATGTCCATTGTCACGTCTGGTAGCTCATCTGTTGTATTCGACTCATGACCAGAGATATCAACACCGGCTTCTTCCATGACCTTTATGGCATTGGGATTCATCCCATGCTTCTTGGTTCCAGCAGAATAGAAGTTGAACTTGTCACCTTTAAGACTCTTTCCCCAGCCTTCGGCCATCTGTGATCGACAAGAGTTTCCAGTGCAAAGAAAAAGAATATTTTTCATTCAAAATTCCTTAAAGACCTGTAGTCCAGCGGTTCATCTCATCAAGATTCAAAGGCCCTACTGCACCTTGGATGACATTAAATCGCCACCTTCTATTACCACGTCTATTAGAAATACTTAAAATGAGATCAACCCCACTGTCACTACAAGAAACGATTTGTTTTTTATGAAGATCAAGACAGGATTTGATCAAGCGCTTGGAAGTATCGAATTTCGGAAGAACCCACTCTTCTTCTACTCCAAACTCAGACTCACCGGCCTTCTGATTGTAAAGCGTCAGTTTGATGGTTGTTTCAATAAGCTCGCCAACGCTCTCTTCCATTATCTCAGTTACATTGAATTTCGTATAAGCTCCAGCTTCCCCACCTTTAACAATCCACCAGTTTTCATTTACAGCTTGATGAAAGTCTCCATTTTTCAAAAACCAATCTGATTCGTGAATGGCACGCTCTTGTCCCTGTGGTACTGCGTATGGTGCCTTTCTCATGTCGAACTCTTGATCAAAGAACTTCTGACCTTTTTGCCCAAAAGACTCTTCGGCAATCTTTTGAAAATCGATTTTGCCATTGGCAAAGAAACTTCCATAAATGTACAGGTTCGCCGCTCTGACATTACCTGGTCCATATTTTCCTGAATTCAACCTGACATTTGTTCCATTGAATGCAATATCCCAATCCTTATGCTTCAAGGCTTCTTCATCACTCATCAATCGGTATGAACCTACTTCAAGATCTAGATATGTGAAGGCATTACGATTGGGGTCGTTCATACATTCTTTATAAGTCGGATTGGTGTATACATTACCACAACCTTGAGCATTGAAGTCGATCAACTTAACAGGCTCACCTTCCTTTTGAACTCTCAAAGTGAAATTACCTGGATTTGAGAAATCATCATAGTAATCTATGATCTGAAGTTTAGTGTATTCGCCATTGATCCTGAGACCATAAATTCTGAAATTCGGCCATATGATATGATTCGATTCATCATAGGAGTACCATGACGACTCAAGAAAAAAGTCCAAAGACTGATCTTTAACGTATGGGCTCAACTCAACTGACCAGGCTTCCAGCCGATCATCAACAGGAGGTAAGACCTTTTGTTTGACCTCTTTACAACCAACAATAACTAAAACAAGAAGAGAGATCAGAAGACTTTTCATTTTCATCATCAGAGCACCCTCAAGTTAAGACCAAGAAAGATTTCCCTTCCTCGATCAGGTCTGTTGTCGACAGTTGGAATAACGACATCGGCTGCCGCATCTCTCGTCTTATCAAAAATGTTTTTTATACTGAAAGACGAACTGAGATCTTTACTGAACTTATAATTAAGTTTCAAATCGGCAAGCGTATAATCAGGACTCACATCTACATTCTCAGTATCAACATAGCTCGACCCTTGATAGCGAGTTTGACCAATAAGGGTTGTCTTGTCATTCAGTTGATAAGTTAAAGAAAGAAAGCCCATATAGAGTGGTCTATTGGCCAGGAGGAGTCCGTTATTATCATCAAAGGTTTCAGTATACGACCCATTTAAACGCAATGTGACCTTCGGAAGAAGTTCGCCCTTGATCCCCATTTCAACACCACGGCTGGTAACACTGTCGAGATTGTCATAACTGAATACTCGTCCTGTTCCAGTACTTTCTCTTTCAACAGATTCAATCAGGTTATTGATTCTGTTTAAAAAGAGGTTTCCATAAAGAGTGAATCCACTCATACTCTTTGGAAGCTTGACCTCTTCACCCAATTGAAAGCTTAAAGACTCTTCGGGAGAGAGGTTCTCATTGCCGACTACGATGTAATTGGCGACAGAGGAATGATCCAGCGTAAAGAATCTCTCTTTAACTGATGGGGCCCGATAACCGGTGCCTACAGTAAGCCAAGTCTTGAATCCAATTTTATTGATATCAGTATAATGTGAGAAATTGATTTTGGGAGAGACATGAGATCCAAAATCCTCATCATATTGATAGCGTGCTCCTGGGGAAATTTCTACATCTCCAATCCAAAAGTTGTCCTGAACAAAACCTTCATACGAAGTAACAGATTTGTCTTCAATATCTTTTGTATCAACTACGATTTCTGGAACAGACTGGGTTCTGGTTTCTTGATTAACGATGTTTTCTCTATAGAGAATTCCTGTCGTCAGGCTATGATCGCCCAGCTGAACATCCTGATATTTGACGTCTACTCTTCTTCCTTCAAAATTTGTAGTTTTTAAAGTTTCTGTAAAAGGAGTCTTTGGATCATCATCGAGGGCCAGAATATCTTTATTGGTTTCGTAATTGACGACAGTTTTGAAGGTTCCCTTTCCCAGCTTTTCTTCAGAGCCAACTTTGAAATTCCATGAAGTCGAATCAGACGTATTCAAAGAAGCTCCAAAAGCACTTGAACTATAAGGTCTCGATGTCTGAGAAATGGTTTTTCCTCTGAGAAACATTGTGTTGGCAAAAAGTGTTCTGCCAGCAACTCTGGTCTGAAGATTCAATGATCCATGCTGTCTAGAATAATCAACACCATCTTTAACCAAAGTAGAAGTATCCAAATCATGAGCTTGTTGATCTCGATGACTGAAAGTTGCTTTGATACCTACTTTACCTTCTCGACGTTCAAGGTGAACTTTAGCATTTGCATTCTGTCCGCTCTCCCCTTGAGTCAAGCTGGCACCTGAAAGCTCTATTTCGGCCTTACTCTTGTTTTTGAATTTCTTGGTGACGATATTGATCACCCCACCCATGGCCTGTGAACCATAAAGAGCGGAAGCCCCACCTTTGATAACTTCAACTTTTTCAACATCTGAGGTTGCAATCTGTGTGAGGTCAAAACCAAAACTGCTGTTTTGAGAAACGGGAACTCCATCGATCATTACCAGGACAGAATTTTCACCAAAACCCTGAATCTGAGCTGATTTACTTCCGGCCCTTCTCTCTGTTTCTTGAGTCGTCACTCCTGGAATATCTGAAAGTCCTTCAGACAAGTCCTGGTACTGTTGTTGTTCGAGATAGTCTTGTCCTAGAACTTCAACCTTTACGGGAGCATCGATCAAACCGTCAGAAACGTCACGAGTTCCAATAATGGTAATGTCTTGAATGAGAGAAGCTTCACTACTTGCTTCTTGACTTTGGGCCTCCAAGTTGGGGATAAACAAAGTCATCAACAAGCTTATAAAAGCTGCTTTAGAGAAAGTGTTTGACATGCCAAACTTCTAGCATTTATAACATACCACGTAAAGCATATTTTCAACCTCATGGGAGTCTAAGTTATGAAAATTTTGAGTCTGATTCTGGCCACAGCCTTTGTTTTTAACGTTCATGCAGAAGAAAGATCCCCATTCACTAATATTGGTTTTGGACTCTTCATGGGCTGGGGAGATTTCATCAAGGTTGAAAATCCTGATTACATCAATGAAGACAAGAATCATTTCCTTATCGAAGTTAATGGAAAGGACTACAAGGACATCCTAAAAGAAGTCAAGGCCATCCATGGAAAGAAATATAAATGTCGTCTAGCTGAGCACTTTGTTGAATCTATGAAAGAAATTGGTATCACAGTTGGCGATACTGTTGATCTTAAACTTTATGTATTCGACGGTGGGCACGAACTAATTGAGCTTAAAGGTGTTCCTGTCACTGAGGATAATCTTGCTGAAATTCAATTTGAAACAAACTTCTGCAAGAACTGAGTTTCTGAATGAGTGAAAATATCAAAGACATGCGGGAAGTCTCAAAAATAGCTCGCACCTTCATGAAGAACTGGGACTGTGGTGTTCTATCAACTCAGTTTTCAAAAGAAGGAAATGACTTCCCTTTCGGAACGATCGCTCCATTTGTCATGACAGAAGAAGGTGACATCACCATTCTGATCAGTAACATTGCCATTCACACCAAAAATATTCTTGAAAACCCAAGAGTGGGCTTCACTGTTTTTGACATGGAAGCTGTGAACAAACAAGCTTCCCCCAGAGTCTGTCTGACAGGAACGGCAGAGCTTGTTGATGAAAAGAACGACCCTGAGAAATATGCCTCAGTCTCTGAGAGATATTTCTCTTTCTTCCCTGCTGCGAGAAACTATTTCAAGGCCCATGGGTTCTATTTTTACAACATAAGACCTGATCATATTCACTTCATCAGAACTTTCGGACAAATCTATACATTTGATGCTGAAGACTTTTGGCCACTCCAAACTCCGGAATGGAAAGGTACTGAAGGCTCGGCCATTGAGCACATGAATAATGATCATCAAGATGCTTTGAAAAAATATGCCTCCAAATATCTTGAGCAGGATTCAGATGAAGTTTCTTTGGTTAGTGTTGATGGCGAAGGCTTTCACCTAAAAGTTGATGATAGAATTCATTATTTGAATTTTTTGAATCCAGCATTTGACCGGGAAGGACTACGAAGAGAATTCGTCGCCCTTTCCCGCGACAGCTAAAGCATCAAATCTTCAAAGACAGTCAGACCAGCTTTTGCTCCTTCGCCCATGGCGATGATAATCTGCTTATATGGAACTGTTGTTACATCTCCAGCTGCATAAATTCCTTCGACGTTGGTTCTATTCTTTTCAGTAACAATAATTTCTCCAAAGCGATTGGTTTCAACTACATCTTTGAGGAAAGCACTATTGGGAACCAATCCAATCTGTACAAAGACACCATCAAGTTTGATATTTTTAATTTCACCTGAAGCTCGATCTTCGTAATCCATGCTGACAACTTTATCACCATCACCGACAATTTTGTCTGTACGAGCATTTTTAATGATAGTGACATTTGGAAGAGACTCCAATTTGTTCACCAATACCTGGTCTGCTTTCAACTCAGGAGCAAATTCAACAAGAGTAACAGACTTAACAATTCCCGCCAGATCAATAGCCGCTTCCACACCAGAATTACCACCACCAATCACTGCAATATCTTTACCTTTGTAATAGGGTCCATCACAATGTGGGCAGAATGCAACTCCTCTACCGATGTATTCTTTCTCACCTTCAATCCCAAGTTCACGCCACTTCGCCCCAGTTGTAACAACCATTGCCTTGGTCTTGATAGTTTCACCACTATTGAGTTTGAGTTCTTTCATTTCTCCTTTAATAACTTCATCGACTCTTCTATGTTCGAGTACCTTGATGTCATATTCCGAGATATGTTTAAAGAGACTTGCAGATAACTGTGGCCCTTCGGTATAAGGAACAGAGATTAGGTTTTCGATTCCCTTGGTATCTTGAACCTGACCACCAATTTTTTCAGCAATGATGGCCGTTTTCAGCCCCTTTCTGGCAGTATAGATGGCAGCAGATGCTCCAGCAGGACCACCTCCAACAATAACGACATCGTACTCTCCGAGATCTTTGTTGGCACTAACAGCATTTTCATCACTACCAAATCTCTTTTCCAGTTTCTCAAGAAGTTCAGCAAATGAAATTTTTCCAGAGCTTACCAAGTCATCTCCGTCCATAACTGAAGGAACTCCTTGGATTTTGAGTCTTTCAATTTCATTCTGTACAAATTCGCCATCAACCATTTCATGTGTGATGTTTTCATTAAAAATGGCCATAAGGTTCAAAGCTTGAACGACATCAGGACAGTTTTCACACGAAAGAGAGATAAAGGTTCTAAGTGTAATTGGTCCTTTTAGTCGTTTAATTCGATCAATAATCATCTCATCCGGAAGTTTCCCTTTTTGATCTGAATTCAAGATGGCCAAAATCAAAGAAGTGAATTCGTGCCCTCCAGGAATTCCAGAGAAACGAATTCCATTTTCTTTTCCATTATATTTCAAATGAAATTTAGGATAATCAGTCTGAAGTCCAGAAGGTTCAGTGATGATCTTATCTGATGTTGAAGAAATCTCATTGAGCATCTCAACGAGTTCCCCTTGTTTGGGATGCTCCGACTCATCATAGATGAGTTCCACACCTTGCTCGAGCTTTTCGAACACGGCCTTGAGTTGTTCAATCATATTTGCGTCCAACATCATTAACTCCTTTCAAAAACGGCCGGGATTACCCGGCCGCATCTTTCCAATTTTTTTTTAAAATTAGATTTTACCTACAAGGTCAAGACCTGGTTTCAAAGTGTCAGCACCTGGCTTCCACTTGGCAGGACATACCTCATTTGGATTTTCACGGATGAATTGAGCAGCTTGAACTTTTCTGAAAAGCTCATCAGCATTTCTTCCGATTCCATTGTCTTGGATTTCAGCTAGCTTGATTTTCCCATCTGGATCGATAAGGAATGTTCCTCTATAAGCAAGACCTGCTTCTTCGATGTGTACACCAAAGGCCCTTGTCAAAGCTCCTGTTGGATCTGCAAGCATAGGATACTTGATTTTTTTGATTGTTTCAGAAGCATCATGCCAAGCTTTGTGAGTGAAGTGAGTATCAGTACTTACTGAATAAACTTCAACTCCAGCTTTTTGGAATTCTTCATACTTGTCAGCCATGTCACCAAGCTCAGTTGGGCATACAAAAGTGAAGTCTGCAGGGTAAAAGAAGAGTACAGACCATTTCCCTTTAAGGGTTTCATGAGTAACTTCGACGAAGTCATCATTGTGATAAGCTTGAGCTTTGAATTCTGGTAGTTGCGTGTTGATTAATGTGTTCACATTAAACTCCTTGTTGTTGATAGTTATTAATTTCCAGATCTAACTGCCTGCAATGAATGCATAACTCTAATTGTTTTTACGTTGTTGTGTTCACTTCCCTCGTTCTTTTCGAAGGTCGTAGAACACGCGGTTGCGAAAACCATAATCATAATCAAAATCAAATTTTTCATATAGGACCTCCGTTGTCTTGAATTTATAATCGCCCGAATCACTATTTATCTCCAATATAAAAACTCTATATGCTTATAGTTTAAAACTATGATAGAATTACAAATCATTGTGATTACAGACAGATAGGAGTTCTTGTGCCAACCTTAACTCAACTTGAATACATAATTGCGGTAGATGAAAACAAAAACTTTTCCAGAGCAGCTAAGCAACTCAATATCAGCCAGCCATCCCTTTCTGCTCAAATACAAAAAGTTGAACACGAACTTGATATCGTCATTTTTGATCGATCACAGAAACCGATACTTACAACTCTGAAAGGGCATGATCTCATCAATCAGGCCAAAGTCGTTCTTAGAGAGCATAAGAAACTTTTTGATATCAAAAATGATTCAGGGGAGTTAACTGGAGATTTTCACCTGGCCGTTATTCCTTCTCTTGCATCCTACGTACTACCTCTATTCGTTGAATCATTTTCAGTGAAGTACCCCAAGGTGAAATTAAAAATAAGTGAATACAAAACAGAGGACATGGTCAAGGCACTTTATGATGACCAAGTTGATGGAGGACTTCTCGTCACTCCTTTATATGATGACAAAATTGTAGAACGTGTACTCTTTTATGAACGATTTTTTGTCTTTACCTCAGCAGACCATCATCTCGCTAAGAAAAAAATGATTAAAGAGACTGACCTGGATGCCAACTCAGTTTGGTTATTGGAAGAAGGTCATTGCTTCAGAGATCAGGTCATCAAGGTTTGCTCACTGAATAGAAAGCATAATGTTCATGATAATATCAATTTTGAAAGTGGAAACCTTGAAACTCTCATTAATCTGATAAGAAGAGGAAAGGGTTATACTTTATTGCCGGAACTGGCGACGATGAACCTTCCCGAGCATGAACTGAAGAACAATGTAAAAAAGTTCCAAAAGCCAGTTCCTACCCGAGAAGTGAGTTTAGTTCACAGCAGATCATTCCTGAAACAGGACATCATTGATGCCCTGGAACAGGAAATCATTGTCAATCTTCCTCGAAATATCAAATCTCTGAAGAGAGATAACATAGAGGTGATCGACATTTAGCCGGCTTTGTAGATGGCACCGATTAGAATCATGCCATCTTCAACCAACTTGTTAAAATCTTCTCGTTCAATTCCATGCTTGGAATAGTCACTATAAATATCATCGAGCATCTTCTCAAATTGAAATTTATTGAACGCCATGACCGTTTGAAGTGAACAGGCCTTGTAGGCCTGGAAGACTTTATCAAGTATTTCATGACTCAAGTTTTCCATAATTGTCCTCACATGTGCATTTTAATGATTGCTGTCATCAAGAAGATCGAAACGGCAAGCATGTAAAACGAAGAATAACTATTAAACATACTTACCTCAATGGTTACGAACGTACTCAATGGCAATAACAACCAGAAGCACGAAAATACTTGAGAAAGTGATAACGTATAGTCCGATTGGTGATTTTTTTGAATATTCGATTTCTTTTTCCATTTCTTTCATATCTACCTCTTTAAAAGTCCCAGCCTGGAAACGACAAGCATCACCATCGCCAGGATTACGATTAAATCCATGAACTTTTTTATGTAGTTCATAAAAACTCCCATTTGTTAAAAGGGAATAATCAATTTAAGTGCAATTTAATTTGGATTCAGACCAAAGGAGGAGAGCGAGGAAGAATTGGAGAATAAGCGTGTGAAACATAAGCACCAGAAGAACCAAAAGAAGTAGTCTTCTTAATAGTGCTTTTAAAAAAAGATAAGGACTCTAAAACAAAAAGGGCCAGTGGACCATGAAGTTGTCTCGAGGTCAGATTTTCAGACTCTTCAGCAACATCAATAATGGTAACTGAGGTAGCTGATGTATTGCTTTCTTTGCGTTTTTCAAGAGGACTCTCAAGAGAAGAAGCTACTTCAAACTTGTTGATTTCTGTGAAAGAAAACAAGGAAAGAAGCAAGACCTGTAAAATGAGTAGCTTGTTCATTGAGGTATTATAGCACCAATTGGAGCCTAAAGAACGAGAAAAAAGGGAGGTTTCCCTCCCCATTTATTTATGAAAGTGCTTTTAAAACAGCGTCGTAATCAGGTTCATCAGCAGTTTCGGCAACTTGCTGAGTATAAACAACATTGTTGTCCCCATCTAGAATGACAACTGATCTTGAACAAAGTCCCTTAAGCGGACCATCCATTATCTCAAGACCATATGTCTTTGCAAAATCTGAGTTGAAGACAGAAACTGTCTCAACTTTATCGATTCCCTCTGCTCCACAAAATCTCTTCTGAGCAAATGGAAGATCTTTTGATACACAAAGAACAGTCACGTCACTTAACTCTGAAGCCATTTTATTGAACTGTCTTACACTCATTGCGCAAGTTCCAGTGTCAATACTTGGGAAGATATTTAAAACCTTTCTATTACTAAAACTCCCTAGTCCAACTACAGAAAGGTCACCTTTGACCATTTCAAAGTCAGGTGCTTTTGTACCCACTGCAGGCAATTCACCAGATGTGTTGATTTCATTTCCTTTAAGTGTAATTTTTGCCATGAAAGACTCCTTTATTTCATCTTGGACAATTCTTTAGCTCTGAAACAGTCTGAGGTGTGATCGTTCACCAATCCTGCAGCTTGCATAAAAGCATAGCAAACAGTAGGTCCGACAAACTTGAATCCTCTTTTCTTAAGATCTTTGCTCATCTTTTCACTGATGGCAGTCTTGGCGGGCTGCTTCCCCCCTCGAATCGGTTTGCCATCCACAAAACTCCAGATAAATTTGTTGAAAGTTCCAAACTCTTCCCTAATCCTCAGAAAGGCCTTGGCATTCTCGACAAAAGCATTTACCTTGAGTTTATTTCGAACGATTCCCTCATCTTTCAAAAGACTATTCTTTTTCTTTGAATCGTACTTGGCAATTTTATTGAAATCAAAATTGTCGAACGCTTTTCTATAGGCAGGTCTTTTTTTGAGTATCGTTAACCAGCTCAATCCCGCCTGGGCACCCTCAAGACAGAGCATTTCGAACAACTTTTTATCATTGTGGATGGGAACTCCCCACTCTTTATCATGATAAGGAATAAACAAGTCGTGAGTCGTCGACCATTTACAACGCTTCTTTTCTTTCACAAATGTCCTTTGATTTATTGATGAATAGTAGTTTGCCAGCCTGCGTGGTCAATTCCAAGAACTTTTATGTGGGATAACAATTTGATTTCAGATATTTTGGCAAGCAAGACTTCTCGTCTTTGAGGAGTCTTGCAAGAGAGTCAAAGTTGATCAAACTCTATTCTTTGATAACTTCAACGATAGCTCTACCTTCTGAATCAGTAGTGATATCGCCGTAGCATCTAATCATCTTCTCTTTCTTTCCAGATGGACCAGAGATGATTTCCTTACATTTTACAACTTGGATTCCGTTGTCTTCATTGTTACCTTCAAAAACTGATACAACATTATAAGGCTCTGCCTTACCTTTGATCTCAAAAGCAAGTGAAGCACCACCTACTCTTTCATACTTACACTTTGATTTGATCTTAGTTGGAACATCGACGATTCCATTTTTTGCCTTGAAGTTCTCGTAACGAGACTTTGCAATTCTTGTCGGTGAGCCATCATTCATTGAAAATCTCTTACAAAAGAAAGAGTCTTTCTTGGCAAGAAATCTAGCATTTGCGACACCACTAAGATCACTACTTGAGATAATAGTTATTTCAAGATTCTTTTCTGCGAAAACAGAAGTCGAGATAAGCAATACGGCCATTGCGATAATTTTTTTCATGATTTTCCCCCAATCGAATTTTGGCCATATTGCCACAAAATCGAACCTAGGGGGTGAAATTGGAATTATTTACAATGCACCACAACATCAACAAGTAAACTTCTGAAATTACTAGCCTTATTGCCTAGTAAGAAGCCGCAACCTCTTGATCAAGTAGCTCTTTCAAGGCCTCAAGTCCAAAGCCTGTCGGCATTTTACCATTCACAAAAAACGTTGGAGTTCCACGAACATTCAGAGTTTGAAGGTCCTCATAATCTATTCTGATAATTTCCTGAATTTTTGGATCCTTCATATCTTCTTTGAGTTTAGCAATATCGATTCCAAGAGAAGGCAAATAATCGTAA
>JBFEVX010000107.1:0-13432 GCA_041546685.1 Bacteriovoracaceae bacterium
AGGACTCATTGGACTCTCTTGAAGACATGAAAAGTGGAGCTAGAAGATGCCAGGAGCTGATCAAGGTATTCCTTGGCTTTAGTAGAGCGTCTTTGCATCAAAGTCATTCCGGAAACATGCAGGAAGCTTTTCAGCATGCATTGAATCTATTGAGATTTAGAATGGTTGAGGCCAACACAAGGCTGGAATTTGATCTTTCAGAGGCACATAACACTTTTAAAAATATTGGAAATGGTTCTATCAGGTCGATGATTTTTTATCTCATCCTGAATGAAATCCTGACTTCATTTTCTCACCTCAATTTGATCAGCAATAATGAAGATAAAGGTGCAGCTATCGGGACCTATCAAGAAACAGCTGATGAAATCAAAGTCACTTTCAGAGAAAATCTCCAAGATGTAACAAGTCTCAAACATTCGAAGTTGATCAAACATCTTCTTGAAAACCAATCTCTGGAAATGACTGTAACCAACAAAGGTTTCAAATTAACCAATTCGGCAGAGAAATTATTACTGTAGGAGCCAGCATGCCAACGCTTACCCTGAATCACTTTTTAATGGTCTTCTTAGGTGGAGGAGTCGGGGCAACGCTAAGATGGTTTTTAACGTGGGGAGTGCTGGCCGCTTCTGGTCGAGCTTGGCTTGGAACCCTTTTCGTAAATCTATTGGGATGTCTCATTTACTTTATTCTGGCGAAATCATTTCAGGATATGAAGCCGGGTCATGACCTTCTTTTGAAAGTTGGGATACTTGGAAGTCTTACAACATTTTCGACATTTGCTTACGATGTAGTCTTTTTGTTCAAACAAGGACTATTCAAAGAAGGCTTGATTGCTCTTCTTCTAAATGTATTCTTTGGGATAATTATAGGGGTTTGGATTCTTCGATAGAAAATCATCCAATTCCTTGAAGAAATCATCCTGTCTCTTTGTAGGTAGAGATTTCTTGAAGATCATCAATTCTTGATCTTTCTCTTTGCAGTCAATCAAGTAGTTATCAATAAACTCTCTTAGGAGCGGGTTGAAGTGAGGTTTCTTCAATTTGTTCGCAGAAAGTCTGGATGACTTGCTGTTAATGTATTGGATCAGTTTCTTTCTATGTCCTGGGTAACGGAAGATTAGTTCCGTCTTCGGGTGCATACTTTGAATTGGGTAAATAATCAGCTGCTCAGGGACCAGGTGGTTGACGATAAAGAAGTCACCAAAGTCTTTTCCAATAATTGGCCCTTCAATATCTTCCTCAAGTTCAGATTTTTGAAGAGGTTGTTTTCCTGGTAGGTATTCACTCCACAGGTGTCTAATGATTTCACTCCTGGTCTGTCCATCAAGTTTGGTGAACAGATTGTTAAAATGAATGAGTATCTCAATCAATGGACCGTGGAGTTTTATAGTTAACGTTTCCCAATCAAGAGTCTGGACTTTATCCATGACTACTTCCATGTCATTCTTTGAGCCACGGAAAGGGAGAGCATAGAGGATGATTCCATTCTCGCCCTTGAGAGTGATAAGTCCTGGGGCTTTCAGCGCTCCGAGTTTCTTTCTGATATCATCAAGTTCAGCACCCTTTTTAAAATTGACTCTATCGAGTTCATATCTGTTTCTAGGGTAGTAAAGCTGATTGATTTTCTGAATGTCCTTGTCGATGAAAATATGAAGATACCTGATAAGTAGCTGGGCCGTGGCCATGGCATCATCAAGTGCACGGTGTGCCTTCTTGTGATGGATATCAAAAATCTTACTCATGTAGTTGAGATTTGAGTTCATGAGATTTGGAACTAGGTATTTGGTCATTAGGTTGGTACACAAACTTCTATTTTCAAGCTCGGGTTTACCAAGTCTTTTGAGAACTGAGTTGAAAAAAGGAATATCAAAACTGGTATTGTGGGCGACAAGAATTGTGTCAGACATGAATTCGAGAATTTCTTCAATCACGTCTTCAATCAACGGAGCACCTTCAACATCTTCAGGGCTGATGGAAGTAAGCTTCTGGATAAATTCTGGAATTCTTATCTCTGGTTGGATCAGAAAATCTCTAGAGTCGACAACTTCAAGATTTTCAACTTTGACCATTCCGATTTCAATAATTTTGTCGCTCTTGTGATTACCACCAGTAGTTTCAAGATCGAATACACAAAATTTAAGGTTGGAGATAAGGTCGTGCGGATTTTGATTTTCTTGGTCTGCCATAATTTTCCTGATCGAACATTCGCTCGAATCGAATTTTTTCAATTCACCAGTTATCGTTATATTGATTATAGTAGAGAAATCCTAACCGTATCAGGCGGAAAATACTACACTCCATATAAAATTTTTAGTTCATTGCTCCGATTTTTTCAATCGTCAGTTCAAGGAGATTGCTGAAGTCATTCATGACGCGAACAGCTTGTTCCTTGATATCGTCGTGAGACAGCTTTTGTCCCTGGATTCCTGCCGCCATATTGGTAATGCACGAAATCCCTCCGACTTTTATGCCCAAGTGATTTGCTGCAATACTTTCTGGTACAGTACTCATTCCAACCATATCGGCTCCGCAAATACCCATCATTTTGACCTCTGCTGGAGTTTCATAAGTAGGTCCAAGCATCCCGGCATAGACACCTTTATGAAGTTTGAGACCAACGGCCTCTCCCGAAGCGGCGAGAATTTCGCGAATTTCAGGGGCATAGGCCTGAGTCATGTCTGGAAATCTTGGTCCAAGCTCGGCGATATTTGGACCAATCAGCGGGTTTCTGGCCATCATATTGATATGATCCTCGATGATGACAAGATCACCAGGAGAGAAGTCCTTGTTGATTCCACCGGCAGCATTAGTAAGCAGAAGAGTCTCAATTCCTAGAATGGCCAGCACTCGGGTAGGGAAAACAATGTCTTCCATTGGGTGACCTTCGTAAGCGTGAATGCGTCCTTGAAGAACGGCAGTTTCAACTCCCTTCACTTTTCCAAGGATGAGTCTTCCTGTGTGTCCTTCAACAGTACAGTCGTAGAAACCTGGAATTTCAGAATAAGGAATGATTGTCGGGTCTTCGATTCTGTCGACGAAAGCTCCGAGTCCGGATCCAAGGACCAAACCTACTTTAGGTGTAACCTTTTTGATCGATTGGATATATTTGGCTGTGTTACCCAATTTCTCATACATTGTTCTGACTCCAGTTAATATTGGTTTCATAAATTAATGGTTCGACTTCTGGCTTAGAAGCAGCGATCACAATATCTTTTGTAAGTATATTTTGCTTGAGATGCTCGACGAGGTTTTGCTGGTCTTTATTGTAATAGACAGTCAAAAGTGATTCACCAGACTCAACTTTGTCGCCGACTTTTTTGTTGAGAACAAAACCAACACCTGGATCCACTTCGTCTGATTGAACTTTTCTCCCACCACCTAGGTCCACACAATGAAGTCCCATAGCAAGAGCATCTATTCTTTGAACATAACCACTTTGAGTGGCATTGATTTCTGTTTTTTCTGTGGCGAGTGGAAGCTTGTCATAGTTTTCACAAACTTCAGGATCTCCACCTTGCCTCTCAATCATGTCTCTGAAGGCCTTGAGCGCAGAACCATCAGCTACAACTGTTTTGGCTTTTTCAATTCCTTCTTCCAATGTATCGGCGAGTCCTGCCAGGTGAACCATTCCACCTGCAAGATGAAGTGAAAGATCTCTACAATCTTCTGGGCCATTACCCTTAAGGATCTCAATACACTCGATAATCTCAAGACTGTTTCCAATGGCGCGTCCAAGAGGTTGTGACATATCTGTAATACTGGTCATCATGTTTCTTTTGAAACGAAGACCAGTTTGAGTCAAACTCTCAGCAAGTTTTTTGGCGTCTTCTTTCTTTTCCATGAAAGCACCGTGACCGGTTTTTACATCCATCACCAGACCGTTCGCTCCCTCAGCAAGTTTCTTGCTCATGATGGAAGCCGTGATCAGAGGAATGGATTCAATAGTGGCGGTCACATCACGAAGGGCATAAATCTTTTTATCGGCCGGAGCAATTTCTCCTGTCTGCCCAATCATGCAGATTCCATGTTCAATGACATTTTTTTGAAAGTCTTCAAAAGGAAGAACTGTTTTGAAACCAGGAATGGCCTCACTTTTATCAACCGTTCCTCCGGTATGCCCAAGGCCACGGCCCGAGATCATAGGAACTTTCACGCCACAAGCTGCTGCGATTGGCGCAAGAATAAAAGAAGTCTTGTCACCAACTCCACCTGTTGAGTGTTTGTCGATAACGTTTTGTCCTTCAAAGGTTAGAACTTTTCCAGAATAAAGCATGAAATCCGTCAGGGCCGCAGTCTCTTCTGTATCCATTCCACGCAAATAGATCGCCATTAATAGGGCGGACATCTGATAATCGGCGATTTTGCCGTCAATCAAGCCGCCGATGAACCATTTGATCTCTTCAGTTGAGAGTTTTCCGCCATCACGCTTCTTGGCGATAATGGAATAGGCAGTAAAATCCTGACTAGAATTGTCTGTGTCCTTGCTTTCTTGACTCATGGTAATGAAGCTAGCTAAAGTTAATATATGAAAATCGCGTGTATCTTATGACTCGGAAGTCAAAGAGTACAGTAAATAGGCGAGATAGGACCTATCTATTTGCGCGATGAGCAAAAGTGAAACCTATGAAAAATACAATAATTGCATTTATCTGTTTGTTTTTTATGACGACTCAACAAGTCATGGCCCAGGCAGCCGCTGGAGGCCAGCAGGGGGCAGATGACGTCCTTCAGGAATCGTTGATGGATATGACGACAGTTGTGGCCATCGGTGGTGCGGGTGCTATTCTTGGGCTTTCGACTCTCTCATTTGTTGAAGAGCCAAAGGACCATTTAAAGAATATTCTTGTTGGCGGTGCGATTGGGATTATCGTTGGAGTTGGGATCGTGGCCTACAAACAAGCTGCGACCAGTAAAGAAATGTATCTGGAAAATGCCAAGGTAACTCCAGATTTTCAAACTTTGGATCGTACTGTCTGGCACAGTCAGGAGCAGAAAAAGCTTTTGAATTCAAAGGGCTGGACACCTAGTCAGTTCGGTTACAGCTTTACATTCTAAGTCGTACCGCGATATCTAGAAATTCCTCACACAATTTATTTACTTCGGGAGTTTGTAAATGGAACGAGTCATTTCATTTGTTGGTTTGCTTTTTATGTTGGCGGTTGCCTGGCTACTCAGTACCAACAGAAATAAGATCAACTGGAAAACTGTAGTTTCAGGTGTTGTCCTTCAAATGCTACTCGGTCTCATTATTCTCAAGTCGAGTATTGGGCACCAGATATTTGAAACTGCGAGAGCTACTTTCCAAGGCGTTCTTAACTTTACCAATGAAGGTTCGATGTTCATCTTTGGCAGTCTAGCCGACTCAAGCAAGATGGGATTTGTTTTCTTCACAATGGTTCTTCCGACTATTATTTTTATGAGTGCTCTTATGAGTATCCTTTACCACTTGGGAATCATGCAATTTGTAATTAAGCTTGTTGCCAAAATGATGGTCAAGGTAATGGGAACGTCAGGCGCAGAATCATTGGCAGCAGCTGCTAATATTTTTGCCGGACAAACTGAAGCACCTCTTGTGATCAGACCTTTTGTTTCCAAAATGACCAAGTCCGAAATCATGGCGTTGATGACCGGAGGGATGGCGACGGTTGCTGGTGGTGTTCTTGCTGCTTACGTTGGTTTTGGAATTGATGCCGGTCATTTGTTGGCCGCCTCTGTGATGTCAGCTCCGGCTGCACTTGTTTGTGCCAAACTACTTGTACCTGAAACAGAAGAGTCACTGACTCAAGGGGATGTTAAAGTTCACCTCCCAAAAACGACGGCCAATTTGGTTGACGCTGCCGCTAGTGGAGCAGGGGAAGGGATGAAACTAGCGATCAATGTCGGGGCCATGCTTTTGGCGTTCATTGCTTTGATTGCCATGGTGAACGGACTTCTTTCTGTTGTCGGTGGATGGTTCAGCTTCCCGCAACTTTCACTTGAATTGATTACTGGATATCTTTTCTGGCCAGTGGCCTGGTTGATGGGTGTTCCAACTGTTGACTGTATGGCAGTAGGATCTCTTCTTGGGAAAAAATTGATCATCAACGAATTTGTGGCCTATCTTGATCTTAAAGATCAACTGAGCACACTTTCACCAAGAGCAGTTGCTATTTCAACTTATGCCCTTTGTGGTTTTGCCAATTTCTCATCTATCGCGATTCAAGTTGGTGGAATTGGAACCATTGCTCCAGACAGAAGAACTGACCTTGCCCTTCTTGGGGTCAAGTCTTTGATTGGTGGTACATTGGCCTGTCTAATGACCGCCTGCATTGCGGGTATTTTCCTCTAAATACTTATCACAAGGAGCTGGAGTCGCGGGCAAATATGCTCAGTGCCTAGCTCCTCGCCCTCAGAATTGATATTATAAATCGATTTTGAATTTAAAATTTACAAGGATTTAACCATGCCCAAAGATTTGGTGATCAACCAAACACTCAATGAGTGTCGGGCAGCTTTGGTGGAGAATGGAGAAATACTCGACTACTTGATGGCAAGATCAGTTGAGAATGATCCGAATATTCCCCACGTAGGAAACATTTATAAAGGAAAAGTGCTTCGGGTTCTTCCCGGAATGCAATCCGCCTTTGTGGATATCGGCTACGAAAAAGCTGCCTTCCTGTATGTGGATGATGCTTATCTTCCCACACTAGAAGAACAAAGAGAGATGGCCGAGAAGGCTAGAAAGCTGATGGAAGAAGAGGCCAAGAACCGTCTTGGTGAAGTCATTCCTGATGAGTTTTCAACTCTCTCTGAAACAGTCGACATGCGTCTTAGAAAATCAGAATGCACCATCGAAACTTTCTTGAAAGAAGGAGATGAAATTCTAGTTCAGGTGGCGAAGGAACCGATTTCAACAAAAGGTCCACGCGTCACTCGTCACATCACTCTTGCCGGTCGTTATGTCGTTTACATGCCATTCATTGAACACACTGGTGTCTCACGAAGAATTGAAAACGAAGAAGAACGTGATCGTCTTAAAGAAATTCTAGATACTATCCGTCCTGAAGGTCAGGGTGTGATCGCTAGAACAGTGGCCGAAGGTCAAAGTTACAAGACTTTGAAAAACGACTACAACATGCTGGTCAAAATCTGGAAAGAAATCGATAAGAAAGAGAGTGATCAAAAAGCACCTAAGCTCATTCACAAAGATATGAGTTTTGTTCAAAGAGTTCTTCGAGATATTACTGATGAAGATGTGAATTCGATCATTGTTGATGACAAGGCCAATATGGCCGAAGTCGACAAGTTCGTGTCGAAGTACCTTCCAAATCTCAAAGGCAAGGTCACACTTTATGATGATTCAACTCCATTGTTTGAAACACATGGTATTGATCTTGAAATTGAAAGAGCTCTTTCAAACAAAGTTTATCTGAAATCTGGTGGTTCTCTAAATATCGATCAGACCGAAGCTTTGGTTTCGATTGATGTGAACACTGGTAAATTCGTTGGTAAGAGAACGCTTGAAGACACCATTCTCAAAACCAATCTCGAAGCTGTAAAAGAAATTGCTTACCAACTTCGTCTTCGAAATTGTGGTGGGATCATCATCATCGATTTCATCGATATGGAAAAAGAAGAGAATCGTGAGCAAGTCTATAAGGCCCTTCTCGATGCTCTGAAAAAAGACCGCTCCAAAACCAATGTCTTACCTATTTCAGGTCTTGGTCTGGTTGAAATGACCAGAAAAAGAACAAGAGACACTCTCACTCGAGTGATGTGTGAACCTTGTCCTTACTGCGAGGGAATAGGAAGAGTGAAGTCGACTTTGACTGTTTGTTACGAATTGATCAGAGAACTGACAAAGACATTGAAGAAAACTGAGTCGAAAAAAGTCAGCATTTTTGCTCACCCGGAAGTGACGGAAAGGTTATGTGGTGAAGACCTCGACATGATTGAAATGCTTGAAGAGCAGTTTGAAGCTTCTTTGATCATTAGATCCGAGAATAATTACCATATCGAGCAGTACGAGATTTTTCCTCAAGAGAACTGATATGAGCAAGGCCACTAAATTTGCCGAAAAACGGCATGGTAAAAAAGCTGAATCAATCGCCAAGGACAAAGAGCGCCTTGGTGCTTTGATCGGTGAGGCCAGAGAAAAGCTTAATAAAGAAGAGGTCAAGGGCAGAATGGGCGAAGCCTACGAAACGCTTTTGGCCTTTCTCAGATTGATGAAAGCTTATGTTAAGGGCGATTACCGATCTGTTGGTATCGGAACCATTGTCACTATTGTGATCGCCATTCTCTACTTTTTGAATCCTCTCGATTTAATTCCTGATTTTCTTTTTGCTGTTGGTTTGCTTGATGATGTCTCTGTCATCATGTGGGCCGGAAAGAAGTTGGTTAATGAGATTGATGAATTTCGTAATTGGGAGAAGTCTCAAGGACAGGAAAGTGAAACTTAGTTTTTTCCTTTTTCTCATTTCATTTAATATTCATGCAGCTATGAAAATTGCACTGACTGTAGATGATCTTCCTGCTTCTGGAATCGATGTCAAAGGTTATGATCGTCTGGCAATCGTTGATCAGTTTACGGCAGCTCTAAAAAAAAACAAAGTCAAAGGCGTTTACGGGTTTTTGAATGGCATCCAGGCCATAAATCAAGAAAAGAGAATTGAAGTTATTAAACGTTGGAAGAAAGCCGGTCATTATCTAGGCAACCACACTTGGTCACATAAGGGACTGACTAAATCTTCTATCGAGGAATACCAGAACGAAATCGAAAAAAATGAATCTCTTTTGATTGATCACGCGAGTTCGATCAATGAGCTCAAAGTTTTTCGTTATACCTATTTAGAAGAAGGCAATACGAAAGAGAAACGTTATGGCATCAGAAGCTATCTGAAGCGACGTAATTACAGAATAGCTCAGGTGTCCATGGATACTCGAGATTGGTATTGGCTGGAGGCTTTTTCAAAATGCGCTTCGGCTGACAATCAAAAAGGTATGGAGAAATTAAAGAAATCTTTTTTGGATTACAGCTCAAAAAATATAAAATTTACGGATGAACTTTCAAAGAGAATATGGGGAAAATCACCACCTCATATCATGCTTATGCATATCAATGCATTCACAACGTATGTTCTAGATGATTTCCTGGCTTTAGTGAGAAAAGAAGGGGCTTCGTTTGTCGACGCCAAAAAACAGATCTTCAACAAGTTTTACGACGAAGACTCCACATTTATTCATGAAGAAGGGAAGACTTATATTCTTCAGGCCATGGAAACGAGAAACCTTCATTTTAAAGATTTGAAGATTCCGCAACTGCCAGAAAATTTGAACTCATACTGTGAATAGAGGTTAGTAATCACCCCAGTCTTTTGAGAGGGAAAAGAGGACTGTTTCAATTTCAGCTTTCCTTTCTTCTTCTGGCCTTAGTATGGCATTTCTGATGACTGAAGAAATATTGAAACCAAGATCCCATGGTTTGTAGTTGAATTTCACACCAACAGTAATAAAGCTTGGAGCAATATCGATTTCGCCACGAGAAGCAGTGTTTGAGGCGGCACATTCAGGAGAGCTTCCATTGACTCCGCCTGTATTTACACTGACTCGATCTGCTTCCCAAGGCTGACATTTATCCACCAGGCTAATGACACCAATAGAGTATGGTGCAATAATCCAGTCTTCGAAAAAGCGATATTCATACATGAATCCGGCCATCGCTGCTGGAATGAACTTACTGAAGAAAAAATCCAATGATGAGCTCAAAGCATAAGGAGAGTCAGTACTATAAGTCTCAATATCAGAGTGAAAATCGAGGTACATGAATGACGGTCCACCAAAAACGTTCAGTACATGTTTATCATTTTCTCTAAAGAATTCATACGAAACCCCCAAGGCCAAATTGATATTGAGTGAATCGAAATCTATTGCTCTTGCCGACAATCTACCATTAACAAATTGGTCATGGTTTCCTTTCTCTACAGTCACTGCTTGAAGCCAAGAGACAAAGGCCCATTTGTCTTTAAAGGAATGAGAATAGCCGTAGCCAAAACCATATCCTTTTGCGCTTCCTTTTTCAGTTGCCTTGACTCCTCCAGAGAGAGTTACGTCATTGTCATCACTTTTGAGCTTCATGTAACCCAAGGCAAGTTCGTGCCTTGATTTTCCTTCTTCATTTTGAAGCATGATAAGTGGAGGGTCTGAAGCAAGTTCCATCATGGCGGCTTTTGCATACTCGCCAGCTTGAGAGACAGATGAATCAAGAGCTTTGACCGCTTGCGAGTTAAACAAAAAAAATAAAAGTAGCATGAGGTACTTCATGGTTCCTCCAAGATTAAAGTAGTGACTAATGAATCTTTATTTAATCAGCAACAGCTACCGGTTGTCGAGCCTTTTGAAGCGGCAACATTCCAAGGAGCTGCCCCACCACAACCATCGAAGATTCCAAGGTGCGTTGAAAAGTCACCTTTGAAGTCAAAATGCTTTTTGAATCTGGTATCGTGAAGCATCTTCCATGAGTTACCGCAGATTTTAAAGTTTTCACCTTTCTTGATTTCATGATGACCATCAAGCCAGAAAACTTCAGGTGTATCTGTCATAGTTCCTTTGTAGACAACTGATTGACCGTAGTCTTCACAATCAGTTTCAAGTTCAGGAAGTTTGAAAAGTCTGTAAGTGACGGAGTAGAAATTGAAGCCTTTGCATTTCTCTTCCACTTCTTTATTTTCAATTGTAATAGGAGCTTGCTCCATAACTCGTGGATCAGCAAAACCAGCTTTCTTGGCAAGATTGATGAAGTCGTTCCAATAGAGAGCTCCTGAAAGACATTCGCCCCAAAGAACTGGGTCTTTTTGAAGTTCTTCTGGAATTCTTCTGTCTGCATAAACGTCAGAGAAGTAAAGTTCCCCACCATCTTTAAGAACGCGGAAGGCCTCTTTAAGGACGGCTTCCTTGTCTTCGCACAAATTGATTACACAGTTGGAAACAATAACGTCGAAATAATTATCTTGAAGATCAAGAGTATCAAGTCTTTCAATTTGTCCTTCGAGGAAACGAACGTTTGGTTTTTTGTATCCAAATTTTTCAGTGTGATAATCAATGTGTCTGTTGGCAACTTCAAGTTGTTCTTTGGTCATGTCGACACCTACAACTTCACCTTCTTCACCAACGAGTTTTGAGAGTACGTAACAGTCACGTCCAGCTCCTGAACCTAGGTCCAAAACTTTACAACCTTCAAGTTCATTTGGAATGGTCAGGCCACAGCCATAGTATTTAGCGTGAACTTCATCATGAATCAGAGAAAGTGCATCTTTAATATGTTGTGGGAAAACCTGAACAGTACAACATGCGTTGGTTTTGAGGTCTTCGCTCTTTTGAAGAGTTTTCCCGTAATATTCCTGAACTTCTTTGGTGGTCGACATGGTTCATCCTTTATAGTGATTTTTCATGAGTGCTTTAAAGTCTCAGCAAGTTACAACAAAATGCAGGAAAATAACATTGTGCGGTATGCAAATTTTTCAAAACGATACCATCTGGCCCTCGGACTTGGTATCAAAGTGCGCCGGTATCATTGTGACCTTCTAGGGGTAGAAGGGATATCACCGTGATATTCACCGGTTGTGAACTTGAGTCTTTTGGCATGGTATTTGTACTAGAAGTCTTCAATTTCACGAGTCAATAAATGGGAATTATTGGAACGCTACGTTAATAAACACAAGGGGAACCTATGTTCCCGGAGAGAAAACGCCAAATCGGGGGAATCATGAAAAATCTCAAAAAACTAATGTCATTGTTAATGATCGCTTCTTCGCTATTGCTAGTAAGCTGTGGTGGCGGAGGCGGTGGTGGTGGATCCACTTATGGATCATACACGTCACCTTCAGTATCTGCTCAAGCTTTTGTTGATGCTCTTAACAGAGTTGATCCACAATATGCTGACTCTTACATTGTAAGAGACGAGTGGGAATCTGAAAGATCTTGGGTACCTGGTGAAGAAGAATGGTTTGTAATCTGGGACGCGAAGTTCGGAGAGTACAAAGCTGTATCACTTCAGTATGTAAGATCAATCATCTATTACGATTACTATTCAAACTCAACTTCACTTGCTGATGAGTTTAGAGCAATCGAATCTGACGACATCCTTGACGGATTCTACAACGGTGATCCACTAGGTGATGACTATGAAGTTGTTGACTATGACTGGCTAACAGACCTTTACTTCGGTAGAAACTCTGGATTTGCTTATGAAGACGAAGAAGAAACTACTGACGTTGCTCTTCTACAAGGTGAGCAAGAAAAAATGGCCTTCTTCAAGAAAGCTTCAGCTGTATCTTTCTCTTTCAACGTTTCAATCGAGACTGCGATGTCACTCGTAACTCTTGGAAAGAAAGTTGAGAAAATGATTGGTAACAACGGTGAAGTTACTAACGAAGATCAACAAGCTCTAGTTGGTGACCTTCAAAACCTAACTGGTGTAACTCTTGAAGACGTAGCCGCTGCTTCTGAAGATAGCGCTGCTAAGACTGATCTTATCAACAAGATCGCTGACAAAATCGGAACTTCTGCTGACAATCTTGAGCACAAGATTCTTCCAGAGGTATTCGGAGTTGAGCTTAACTAATCCAAGCTGAATATTTAAGGCCATCCCTTTGGGGGTGGCCTTTTTTGTTTTTAAAACACACGTAATTTCAAAGACTTAGCCCCTCCCTGACTCTATAGATTTTACACATTTACGCCTCTGTTGATGCAATGTGTCATCAAAAACGGTAAAACTGGTGAAACCAAAAATGAGTCAAAGAATGCTTAAACGAACACTTATTCTTTTAATTGTCCTGATATCCGGCAGTTTACATGCCGGTGAGAGTTTTATTCCTCTCGATCCCATCAGAATTCCATCTAAAGACCTGATATTTGAAGGTGAGAATATCTCTGCGGAGAGAGCTGCTGATTTACAAGCGCAAGGCGTGGATCTATCCAAGCTTGATCCTGTACCTTCAGAAGTCTGGGATCCATCAGAAGCTGTAGATGTACTTAGCGAAAATATTGATGACCTTCCTGTTGAAAGTGGGCAGACAGTGGCCTTCGTTTCTTCCATTGCTTCAAACTCTGGTCTATATCGATTTAATGTTGAGGCCTCGGCCGGATCAGAAAAGAGAATCTTCACGGTTCATTTGAACAAGACACTTCATACATATCTTCTTAGAAAGAATATTTTAAGAAAACTTGGATACAAGATTCCAGCAATGGAATTTATGAAAAATTTGACCATCCAGTTTCCAGACAAAGAAGCTAAAGAAAAATTTCTTAAGAGAGAAATTCCTGAAGCCACTCTTGGTGCACCATCAAGATGGGTGACTAAAGGTTTGGATGCTGAAGGCAATCCTGATGAAACACTCGAAGTGACTCTTCAAGATGTTTTCATGACCATGCCTAGCGAAACAGATCATTATAAT
>JBFEVX010000005.1:0-68256 GCA_041546685.1 Bacteriovoracaceae bacterium
AGCTTACTGGTCAGCTTGGTGATGTGATGCATGAGTCTGCCAATATTGCCTATAGTTACATCAAGCAACTTCTACAAGGCGAGATTGATTCCAAAAAGAAAAAACCAGTCCATGATGATGGAGAGTCAGAGGATTACTTGAGCAATCATGAAATTCACCTTCACTTGCCAGCTGGAGCAACCCCGAAGGATGGGCCAAGTGCAGGTATTACAATGGCTCTGGCACTTTATTCTTTGGCGACAAATAGAAAAGTCAAAACTGGCATAGCTATGACTGGAGAGTTAAGTCTGACTGGTAAGGTGCTTCCGGTTGGAGGAATAAAAGAAAAAGTACTTGCGGCTAAGCGTGCAGGAATAAAAACGATTATTCTTCCTAAACAGAATGAAAAAGATCTTAATGAGGTGCCAGTGAGGCATAGAAAGGGATTGAAGTTCTATCCGGTAGAACACTTTGATGAAGTACTAAAAATAGCAATTGGAAAATAAAAAGGGGACCGTTGGTCCCCTTTTTTTTATGTGTATTTCTTTAAAATTAAAATTCGTCTGAATCGTACTCGCTAACTGGAGCGTGTTTTACCTTTCCAGCAGCAATTTCTCTAAGAGCTGTAACAACTTCTTTGTTCTTACTCTTAACAAGAGTGTCTGCACCTTCACGTAGTTGCTTCACTCTTTTAGTCGTCAAGTGAACTAGCTCGTATCTATTTTCTACTTTTTCTAGACAATCTTCGATTGTAATTCTGGCCATGTGCGACTCCGTAAATTCTAGTTTGAACTCTCATATATAGGTTAGGAACGGGCGGATGTCAAAATCTAAGAGTCTTTGTACAGCGCGTCGATCTCATCCTTAAACTCCATTAGCACTCTCTTGCGCTTAATTTTCAAGGAAGGTGTTAGGTGCCCTGAGTCAATTGTGAAATTATGAGGAGAAATGAAGAAATCCTTGATTGTTTCATAGCGCGCAAGTCGTTGGTTGGCCTTTTCGATCTCAGAACGGACCTCATTGCGTATATCAGGATTCTTGGATATTTCCTCAATGGTGGCACTACGATCGATACCAAACTTGTCGAGGAGCTCCAAAATGTCCTCTTTTTCTAGCCCTACGACACCCGTAAGGAATTTACGTTGATCCCCGATGACAACGAATTGGGAGATTATCGGACTGGATTTAATGACATTTTCAACATGTTGAGGGGCGACATTTTTACCTGCTGAAGTGATTATGATGTCTTTTTTGCGATCTGTGATTTTGAGATATCCATCGTTGCTAATTTCCCCGATGTCTCCTGTTTTGAACCAACCATCTTGAGTGAAAGCATTCTGGGTTTCATCTTTGTTTTTATAATATTCTTTAAAAACCGACTTGGACTTAATGAGAATCTCTCCATCAGTATCCAGTTTGATTTGAACTTCTCCAAGGGGCAGACCAACTGTACCTGGGATTTGTTTTCTCACTGGATTGATAACAATGGGTCCAAAAGTTTCTGTAAGGCCGTAGCCTTCAAGTACTGTAAGGTTGGCATTTCTTAAAAACCTGATAATGTCAGGGCTTAACGGTGCGCCTCCACTAACAAAGAAGCGTATGTTCCCACCAAATCTTTCATAGATTTTTTTATAGATAGCATTGTAGGCAGTATTCCTTAGCAATATATCAGCGGTTGGCGGAGCCAAGTCAGCTTCAATTTTTTCGAAGTAGCTATCCGAAATCCCTTTGGCCCAATCAAACATTTTTCTTTTGTAAATCGGCATGGCCTCAATACCAAGATTGATTTTGGTATATATTTTTTCAAATACTCGAGGTACTGCGATGACCAATGTAGGTTTACTGGTACCGATATCTTCTAGGAGAAAGTCTGCTCCACGTGAATAGCAAACTTGGAGACCAAACATGACATTCAACATGGATTCGGTCCGTCCAAGGACATGAGAGAGAGGCAGAAAACATAGAGTTTTGTCTCTTTCAGAAATTGCCCCAGAAAATCCTTTTTGAACATTGATGAACATCTGAAGGACAGTTTCATGCAACATCGTAGCGCCTTTAGGTTGTCCTGTTGTGCCTGATGTGTAGATGATTGTAGCGATGTCCGCCAATTCTACTTTCTCTATCAGTTCGTTGAACATGTTGGGTTCATTTGCAACACGATCGTAACCAGATTGAGAGAGATCCTTGAGTTGTACCAGATTAACTTTATTTACGAAAAAAGTTTTAAGTTCTTCACTAACTTCAAAGTTTGTAAAAATACCTTTTAAGTTTTTAAGTTCTGAAAACTGATCTTTGATCTTTTGAAGTTGCTTATTCGAATCAAGAAAAATCAATGAACATTCTGAGTGATTAAAAATATAAGTAATATCTTCTGGAACTAGAGTTGGATAAATTGGAACAACAACACCGCCAATAGAGAGGGTGGCGAAATCCATTTTGTTCCAATCAAGGGAAGTGTCAGCCAGAATCGCAATTCGATCTCCACGTGAAAAACCTGTGGCATCAAGGCCAAGACCGAGAGCTTCAATGTCTTTGTAATACTCATCAAACTTCTGAAAGACTTCTTTGCCTTTGTCTATCCAGGAAACAGCATTCCTGTTTGGGAAAGCTTTACATTGAAATCTAAGGAATTCACCAAAGTTCTTTTTACTCATCAATTCTAACCTGTGAAGATTTGCATCTCTTTGAATTCAGCAAGATGGCTTCTGTCATTCTGATCATTACATTGTACTGGAAAGAGAGCTTTAAGTAATCAGTGGGTGTGTAATGGTAATTTTGGTGACTCGGTGTGTCTCCGAATGCAAGCTACAGAGTCTTTCCTTATTTGAGTTTCATTTTAAGGGTTACCTTAAAGGTGAAAAGGTTGATCGGGTATTACTTGAAGGAAAATTAAATCAGTTTGAAGTTAAACAGGATTATTTGATTGCATTGAGTGTACTTGAATTGGAAAAGGGAACCCTTAGGGGTTCCCTGCTAAAATATAAAAAACTTTGATGAGTTATGACTACTTTACTTTGACGCTTACTCTGTCACCAATCATGAAATTATTGATTTCAAAATATGGAGACTTTTCATCTCTATTGATGTTTTTGAGAAGGCCAATGGCCGAGTTTTCTTCAGTGTGAAGAACCTCAAGTTCACCAATTTTAACTTTGAAGTTGTACATTTTCTTATCTCCATAAGGATCTTGCCTGGAGACAATTCTGAAAACGTCTAACTGTGTGCCAGTGTCCACGCCCTGTTGTTTGCCAATATTTACATAATAGTTCTTTTTGACAACCTCATTATCAATTCCCATTGGTAGGTCTTGGGCAATACTGAAAATGATGTAGTCTCTGGCAAACCCCATGCTTGCAGTGAAGACAAAGACAAGTATAGTCAGTGTCTGTAGTGTAATTTTGAAACGCATAAAGCCGTCCCGGTTGCAGGTTGCAGGCGAAGTCTCATGACTTCTTAACTTCCTTTTCGGCTTCTGGTGGGGATTACGAAGTTCGTAGGTTCAGGCGAAGAGAGAGGGGAAAGTATTTCCCCTCGGTGCTTATTTAGGACCTAATTTCAGGTATTTCATGTTGTTGTAAATTAGGTCAGAATGGCGATAATTCTTCAAATAGTCATGATAAAGAATATAGTTCCTGGCGTAGTATTGCATTACCCAAGGAAGATCGTCGTGAATTATTTGCTCCATTTGGAGCATCAACTCACGCTTTTCATCGCTGTCATTTAAAAACTTCAACTTATCAAATAGCATGTCGAACTTTGGGTTACTGTAGAATGTTGCATTTGGACCTGGTGAGTGGTTTTTGGTGACAAGAAGCTGGAGTGAGTTCTCTGCATCTGGATAGTCCATCGCCCAGCCGTCTTGCCAGAATTGAAGCTTCCCATTTCTACTCTTTTTCAAGAATCCAGGAAAGGTGTTCAGCATGACCTTTACATTTACTCCAATTTTAGAGAGTTCATTCTTGATAAACTCGGCCTGCTGTCTATTTGTGGCATTTGAGCCTCTAACATCATACGTGAGTTCTGGAAGACCCTTTCCTTCTGGATAGCCAGCTTTTGCAAGGTACTCTTTTGCCTTCTCAACATTGTATCCGTATGGAAGTTGAGCTCCTGGATTATAGCCAGGAATTCCTGGGGGATAGATACTGTTGGCTTTTTGGCCGATGTTATTGGTGAAGACTTGGATATATCTTTCAACATCAATTGCGTGAGCGATTGCTTTTCTAAGGTTAAGGTTTTTTCCGAGGAGAGGGTCTTTCATATTGAACGACAGCCACCAGTAAGTGAGAGTCGGGAAAACCTGAAGTTTTACATTATCTTTTTTTAACTCATCAGTAAGTTGCCCATTCGGATTAACTGCACTTGCATAGTTGTCTTTAGGGATGATCAAATAATCAATTTTTTCACTTCTAAAGTTTAGCCAGCGAGTTTGTGACTCCTTGATGATTTGATAATGGACACCGTCAAGGAATGGAATTTTTTTGCCAGCATCTTCAAGAAGGCCTCTGCTGTTAGCAAGTCTGTCTCCTTGTGAAGGGTAGAAGGTTTCACGATAATCTTTGAAACGTGTAAGTTTAAGATTGGAGAGTTTTAACCACTTCTCGAGTTTAAAAGGTCCGGTACCGACCATTCTGTCATTCAGAATGTTGTCGTACTTTTCAACTACTTCCAAGGGCATTGGAGAAGTGAAGCTCATCGCGAGAGTGTATAACATTTGGGGATATGGTTCTGTTAGTTCAATGATGAGAGTGTAGTCATCAGGAGCACGTACACCTTCTATATTCATTGACTTGAACTTTTCAAAATCCTTGCCGACTTTTTCTCTAAACTCATTAATCCCTTTGATTTTTCCATCAAATAGCCACCATCCATTAGAGTTTGTTGGAGAGTAGGCAAGTCGTTTGATTTGAGTAATGAAGTCTTGTGCTTTCAAGTATCTTTTTTGTCCATTGAAAGCAGGATCATCATGATAGACGATTCCTTTCTTGATCTTGATTTTGTAAGTTCTTCCATCTTTAGAAACTTCAGGTAGAGCTTCGGCCAGAAGAGGTTTTAATGAGTATGGTCTTTTCAGATAGTGATACTCATAAAGCTGTTCATAACTTTGATAAATAACGCTGGCAGAAATAGTGTCATAACTATTGGCAGGATCAAGCGTAGAGATCTCACCTGAGAGTGGAACGTTAATTATGTTGGTATTTGTCTGCTCGTTTTTTCTACAGCCAGTGAGTCCCGCTAAAAGAATCAGACAAACAATAAGAATGTTTTTCATTAAGTACCGTCCTAAATACAAAGATTCCAAAAACGCTACCACAGGCTGTGTATTATTTGAATTGAATGCGGATTTTATTTCAGTGTGTCGACAAAAATCTTTCAAGAGCGGCTTTTGAGTCGGAAAACTGGTGTCCTTTTGATACCAAATAACGCAAAACTTTCTCTTTTTTCTTCTGCTTTTGTTCCCATGTGAGTTCACCTTGAAAAGGGTTGGAGCCCCATTTCTTTTGGACCTGTTGAAGAAGAATTTCATCGGAATCTATACCAGAGTCGCCAAGAATCTCATCGATCTCTGCAGTCGTTACAGTGCACTTTTCTTGTTCGAGATGATGAATGACTTTTTCATAAGACCAGCCTTTTCTGATAAGACCCTTGACCCTGGATTCGATGTAGAGTTCTTCTCTAAGATAGCGTTTTTCAACTAACTCATCGACAACTTCCTGGGCCATGCTTCTATCAAAACCTTTTTCATTCAGCTTGGTTTTCATTTTGTGACAGGAATAATCTTTTCTCGCAAGTAATCTGATTGCGTGATTAAAGGCCTTCTTATAATTGTCTTGTTCTTGCTCTTCGAATTCCATGAGTAAAAAAAGCCCGCACCTTTCACCGAAGCGTAAGTGCGGGCAAAGCTATGTTACTGGATGGTCTTTTTAGATTTTTTGGCAGGCTTTTTTACTTCTTCTTCGATGATCTCACCTGTTGCTTCATCAATTTTTTCAACTGGGTCTTCTGCAAGACCGTGCTTGGCAAGAACTCTGGTTTTGATTTCTTGAAGAATATCTGGATTCTCTGCGAGGAATGTCTTGGCATTTTCTCTACCTTGACCAATTTTTCCGTCTCTATATGAGAACCATGCACCGGCTTTTTCAACGATTTTGTTTTCAACAGCAAGATCAAGAATGTCACCAGTTTTTGAAATACCTTCTCCGTACATGATGTCGAATTCAATCACTTTGAATGGAGGTGCTACTTTATTTTTTACAACTTTAACTTTGGTTCTATTTCCAATGACATTTTCTCCATCCTTGATCGCTCCAGTTCTTCTGATATCCATTCTTACTGAAGAGTAGAATTTAAGAGCGTTACCACCAGTTGTTGTTTCAGGGTTTCCAAACATAACACCGATCTTCATTCTCAATTGGTTGATGAAGATGACAGTACAGTTTGAACGACTAATGGAGCCAGTTAGTTTTCTGAGGGCCTGTGACATAAGTCTGGCTTGGAGACCCATATGTGAATCACCCATATCACCTTCAAGTTCAGCTCTTGGAGTGAGGGCAGCAACAGAGTCAACGATCAGTAGATCAACAGCACCAGACCTAACCAACATGTCGGTGATCTCAAGTGCTTGTTCACCACTGTCTGGCTGAGAAATAAGTGTATTAGGAATATCTACGCCTAGTTTTGTTGCGTAACTTGTATCAAGTGCATGTTCTGCATCGATAAAAGCAACTGTTCCGCCAGACTTTTGGCATTCAGCCGCAATGTGAAGAGTAAGAGTTGTTTTCCCAGAAGATTCAGGTCCGTAGATCTCAATGATTCTTCCTTTAGGGATACCACCTATTCCAAGACCGAGGTCAAGTCCGAGACAACCTGTTGAGTACGCAGGAACTTTTTCGTTGCTGTGTTCTCCATCAAGTTTCATGATGGCGCCTTTTCCGAATTGTTTTTCAATTGTAGAAAGAGCGAGGTCTAGAGCTTTTGCTTTGTTGTTGTCCGTTGGTTTTCCAGTAGAAGTTGACGCCATAAATATGTCTCCCTTTTAGAGGTAAAAAGTGAATTGTGTGTGTACGAAAACACTAGCACGCACGGCATTTAATGACAGCATCCTTTTCATTAACGCCTGGCGTTTCAACCTTCATAACTTCTCGATGTTATGTTTGCTTTGAAGCCAAGAAGATTAATTATTTTCTATACGCCGTTCAAAAGTTATTTTTAATGTTAGCGTAAGTTATGCGTAAGTCAAGCGTAACTTTTTTACTTCAGAAAAAAGTTATTAATGAGCAGATAGACAAGGCCAGCATAGACGCCAGAGACGATGTCATCGAGGATGGTTCCAGCGCCGTGTTTTACTTTTTTATCAAAGTAACTGGCGGGCCAGAATTTAATGATATCAAAAAAGCGAAAAAGGCCGAACAGCACTGCCAGATGGAGTAGTGAGAAGTTTTGTATGAACAACCAAGCGGTGGTCATTCCTAGTACTTCATCCATGACAATCCATTGGGGATCGTGAAGCTCAAGTTTCTTTTGGACGATGTTTGCCATGAAACAAGATATGACAGTGGCAATAATTAAAAGTGGAATAAAAAGCACGACAGGTGGTTTTGCGAGACCCAGTGCGTAAAGGAAAGGCAAGGTCGCTAAAGTACCAAAAGTTCCGGGTGCTTTGGGAATAAAGCCTACTCCGAAGAAACTAAGGAAAATGATCTCAGGCTGCTTTAAAGAGGGCTTTTTGGATTCGGTCATGGACTTCTCATGTATTAGGCTTTAATACCAATGATAGTTTATGGAAAGACCTGCGTATTTGTCCAAATATTTGCTTGATTGGGAGCTTCTCGACGTCGTCGTTGGGGGTCGTAGCGCACTCGACTCAAAGTTTTTTGTAGGGCCGATGGTCAACCAAGAACAGGTTAACCGCTTTTTAGCCGGATATGGGCTGGAGCCTGAAGATCCAATTATTCGAGCCGAGCTTTTTGGTAATTTTCAGGAAGCGCTTCAATTCATCAAGAGATATTTTCTAAAAGAAGGGAACCCTGAGGGGTTGGACTTAAAAATTCCAAATGCTATTTATATGGTTACGGATATTGCAGACCTTTTTGTAATGGCCACAGGTGGTTCTGACAAACCACATGAAGAAAGATTGTGGGCAGAAATTGTTCTCAAAGTGATGCATACAATTCTTCATACTGATAAAGACCTAAGATCCAGTTATTTTAGTACAATTCAGCAGCAAATTTTTGATCGTTTCTACAAACTGATCTGGCGAGATGAAAACGATAATCTTTTTCTTGGAGAGAAAGGCTCTGACAATAGTGTTCCTTTGATTGATTTTGTCACCAAGTCTAAGAAGTCTAGAGAAAGTGTTATCATCAAACTTCTTCATAAAGCTGAAAATGTGGCTGAAGAATTGTTTGATAGAGTTGGTGTTCGTATTATCACCAAAGATAGAGTTGATACATTACGAGCAATCAGAATTTTGATTGAAAACAATGTTGTTATTCCGCATAACATCAAACCAAGTCGATCTATCAACACAATGATTGATCTTGAAAAATTCAAAGATATTCATCAGTCGCTTGTAAGAATGGCACTTCGAAACAGTCTTGATGAAGATGATTTCAAGAAGGCCATCAATAAAGAGATAATGGAATGTGTGAAAGGTTCTGATGATGGTGAACGAAACCAGCATTCACTTTCAAATTATCAAGCGATTCAGTTTACGTGTCGTCAACTAATCAAATATAAGAACCCTTTCCTTCGAGAGTTTAAAGGTGTTCGAAAAATGGCTGCTGAGATTGGTGAAGATGATCCTTTGGCCAAAAAAATCCTCAATATGGATATTTCTCTTATTTCAAGAGACGTAAGGTTTTTCTATCCGTTCGAAGTCCAGATTATGGATGAGACGGCCAATAAGGTGAATACCGAAGGCGAAGCTTCTCATGTTGAATATAAAAAATCACAGGTGAAGTCTGCAATGAAGCGCGTTTTCTGGGCGCTATTGAAATACAAGAACATTGAATTAGACTAAATGCTTTTCCATGAATCTTAGTATTCTTCGGTTGATACTGTCTGGGAAATCCGCTTGTGGTACGTGGCTGCCATCTTTCACAATATACAGTTCTGAGTGTGGGAGATATTTTTTAAGTATACCTTGGACATGATTGGGAATGATTTTGTCTCGATCACCACCTACTATCAAAGTTGGAACTTTGATACTTTCTAAGTGGTTGATGATGTCGTGATCATGCATCTGATTTAGGAGCTTGATAAAAATTTCAGAAGGGAGTTCTCCGATTCTCTTCATGTAAATCTGAATAAACTCTTCTGGTACTTTAGCCACATTGAAGCCTCCTTGGTGCACAAGTACTCTTGCAATGGGGTTCATGTAAGATGTTTTCCAAATCTTCTTATAAACGGTTGGAAATTTCTGCATGAGCATTTCAATATAGGGACTCACGAGATCCACGATATTGCTATCGAACATGATATCCTGTGGCGGAATGACCGTACCGGAAATGAGCACAATAGAAGATGTCATTTCTGGATAAAGCTTGGCGAATTCAAGAGTTACGTTTACACCCATACTGTGGCCAATCATGACGACTCTTTTCGGATCGAATTGACTTAAAACCTGCTTTAGATCTTTAGCCAAGGTTCCAAAATTTATAGTGTCGACATCTTCAGCCCCGCCTGAGGAACTATAGTGACATCTGTAATCATGAATAAGAATCTGGTAATCGAGTTCATCAAAAAATGGGAGTTGGTCCTGCCAGTGAGCATTATTACAGACCAGTCCATAGTTGAAGACCAATAAAGGCTCATCGGGATTAAATTCATCTCTTTTGAAATTTGTAGTATGGAAAATCCTGAATCCATCTTCTGTATAGTAGTAGTCAGGGTAACTATTCTTGAACATTCTGTTTACTTTCCAAGTAAAGGAGTTCGCGCTCCAAAAGTGAGATGATATTTTCCAACTCAGGACTCTTGTTTACCGCATCCTCATAAAGTTTTTCAAGATCAAGTGATGGGTAAGAAAGTTTTTTATAGTCTATTATCTCAATTTCGTTATTTCCGAATTTAATTCTGTCCCCAGTATTGATTTTTTTTGTACCTTTGAACTTTTTTCCATTGATATGCATCTTTTCTTCAGACATTGTAGCAACTAATAAATTGTCTTTTTCAATGAAGAGTCTGAAATGAATTGGAGAGATATCTTGATCTTCGAGAACTAGATGACATCTTCTCGATCTTCCAATTAGAAGCTCATCGTAATTGTTTGTGAAATCAAAATCCTGATAATCCTCATCTACGGATTCGAGGAACTTAAAACTAATCATAGAAAGATTTTATCACTTAATGGGAAAAGAAATCAGATGGTGGAAAAAACTCTTTGGTCTTTGGAAACCACTTCTGTCAGGTATTCAATAATGTCTGGATTTGTGTTTTCGAACTTTAAAAGGTCATCTTTGACGGTAAAAAGTAGGTCCTGATGTTCGATGATGTTGGCGATCTTTCGATACTCCTCGCTTCCTGACTGCTCTTTTCCAAAGATGTTGCCTTGTCCTCGGTTTTTCAAATCTTCTTCTGCAATGACAAATCCATCATTGGTTTTTTCAAGTATCTCGAGACGACCTTCAGCTTCGGGGCTGATTCTCTTGTCATTAACAAGAAAGCAAAAGCCTGGCTTTTCTCCTCGACCAACGCGGCCTCGGAGTTGGTGTAAAGAGCTCAAACCGAATCGATCTGGATTCATGATTGCCATAACCGTAGCATTGGGTACATTGATTCCAACTTCAATGACGGAAGTCGAGATCAGGATATCAACTTGGTGAGCAGCAAACTTGGTGTAAGCTTCATTCTTTTCTTCAGGCTTTTGCTGTCCGTGAAGGGCCAAAATTCTGTGTTGTGGAAAAATCTCAGTAAATTTCTTATGAACATTTTCAAGGTTCACAATATCCATCTCTGGATTTTCGGTGATTGCCGGAACAACAATATAGACCTGCTCTTTCATTCCAATTCGAGTATTAATGAAGGTCAGAAAATTTTGGAAGTTATCTGGATTTACGATTCTTGTTTTGATTCCTTTTCTTCCTGCGGGCATGGTCTTAATAACAGATAAGTCGAGATCTCCGTACTGAGTGAGACTGAGACTTCGAGGAATAGGAGTAGCTGTCATTGTTAGACAATGAGTACCTTCACCTTTGGAGACGAGCCTGAAGCGTTGATCAACACCAAACTTATGTTGTTCGTCGATGATGACAAAACCAAGCTTTTTAAAGGAGACAATATCTTGGAAAAGAGCGTGAGTTCCAATGACGAAGTCTATCTTTCCTTCAGCGAGACTTTGTTGACGAGCAGACTTTTCTTTCGGGGATAAACTACCAACGAGTAGGCCGATACTATGTCCGGAACTCTCGATCAAATCTTTTAGACCTCTGAAGTGTTGAAGAGCGAGAGATTCAGTAGGGCACATGAGTGCTACTTGGAAACCTTGATCAAGAACGCATAGAGAAGCAATAGCGGCAACAGTTGTTTTCCCACAACCAACATCCCCTTGAATCATTCTCATCATTGGATGTCCCAGAGTGAAATCATTTTTGATATCGACTAATGAATTTTTCTGGTCATCTGTTAATTCATAGGGAAACAGTGAAGAGTGCTTCTCGAGTTGTTTGTCTGTAATTTCAAATATGGGAGAGAGGGGTTTTTTCTCAACAGCTCTTCTTGATCTGATCATGATCTGTTCACGAAGAAATTCTTCATAAACCAATCGTCTTTTGGCGAGATCCCTTTCTCTGCTATCGAGAGATTCAATAACCTGTCCATGTATTATTTTTAGAGCAGTTGGAAGGTCATGCATGTGAGCATTGTCAAGAATATGATCTGGAAGATACTCACTAATACTCCATACTTCATTTGGAAGTTTATCTATAAACTTTTTAAAATTATTTGAATCAACTCCATTGATGGTTGGATATTGAATTTTTATTCCTGGGTTTTCACTGGGGGCAGGCAGTGAATGAGGAACTTCTTCTTCCTCGAGAATGTTGAATTTAGGGTTGAGAATTTGAAAAGAACCGCGATAGTTCTGAAGAACACCTTCAAATCCTATAAACTCAGCTCGGTTTAGTTTCCCCGCGATAGAAGGGTAGGAGTTGAACCATTTTAGAGTGAGATGTTCCTCTGAGAAATGGTCCTGAACGATGACAGTAATATTTTGGAGAGTTACTCCACCTTTCCCTCGAACTCGCATGTTGGGGTATGAGTTTACATTTACCACTTTTCCAATTCCCATGAATAATTCATCAGGGTTTCCATTATCAAAAGTAGTGAGTTCTGGATTTTTTTGAAGTCTTAGTGGAAGAACCCAGAGAAGGTCTTCCACTTTATTTAAGCCGGCTTGATTGAGCCTTTCGAGTGATTTGCTCTTACGAACACCCTTGAGTTCATTGATTGGTTTTTGAAGTGAGTCATACATCTCTGAATTCAAAAGACTCCACTTCATACTCGATGTCACCTTTTGGCGCTTTGACGATAACTGTATCGCCTTCTTCTCTACCGATAAGGGCTTTTCCAAGAGGCGAAGTGTAGCTTATTTTCCCTTCTGATTTATCGGACTCGTCGGCACCAACAATTGTGTAAGTTACAGACTCGTCTTTTTCGACATCAAGAAGTGTTACCGTTGCTCCAAAAACAATGGTGTCGCTTTCAACATTGGCAACATCGATGACTTGAGAGTTGGCAACTATACTTTGGAGTTGACCGATTCTACCTTCAATCAAGGATTGCTTTTCTTTGGCAGAATGATACTCGGCATTTTCCTTGAGATCTCCAAGTTCTCTTGCTTCTGCGATGACAACTTTGATCTCTTCTCTTTCAACTTTGATGAGGTGATCGAGTTCTTGTTGAATTTTGTCCATCCCTTTTCGAGTGATGGGTGCTTTCATATCATTCTCCTGATTGATGAATTAGTTTTTGAAAAGAGCGTTCGCTGCGGCTATGGCATCATCTTTTGATGAGTTTCCGTTACCGCCACCTTTAAGGATAAAAAAATCACAAAAGTTTGCCTTCTCTTTTTCCACGATTCTATCTGCAGATGTTTCTCTGCATTCGTTGTAAGCAGATGTGTCGTAATACTCACACATTTTACAGCTATGTAGATTTGCATAACAAAAAGGACATTCTTCACTACGATGAATTTTTTGAGCTGGAGAAAGCTCCAGTTCCTTATTGCAGTTAAAGCAGTGAATTTTATTTTGGGTGGCCTCAGTCATTAGAAGCTCCATCCTTTTTCAATACCAATATGAGGTGAACGTCCCGAAGGGTTTCTGGCCGCACTATTTCCTGGGCCGAAATAAATCCTTGGAAGGTTTCTTTTATTATATTCCTCAACAGCTTTCAAGAGATTGGACTCGTTGGTGATCTCAAGTGTACGAGCAACCAAGAAATTAATAAGAATAAGTGATGCGCCGCCAATAATAAGGGACTGCTTATTATTGTCTGAAGCATTTGAGATCAATGCTGTCAGTATTAATGTCGTACCAGTTGTACCCAAAATAGCATTATGCCATTTGATTTTCGAACCTTCCTGGTACTTGTCCAAATAAGAGAGTGCAGTGGCATCCTTTTCCAAGTGAAAGCGAAGGCCTTCACCTTTTTGGGTGGAATTGGTATCTACGAGGACTTCTTGATAATTGATGATCGCAACTCTGGAGCAGGTTTCTGCAGCTTTGAGTACTGGGTTCATCAATAGAAAAATAAAAATGGTCAGGAATAGGGTCTTCTTCATCTTCAATCCAAAAAATTATTGTACATTATTTCCACTCGGCATCAATGACCGCCCGTTCCTTTCCATCCAACTCCTCATTATTATTAAGGTAAGACAAAATAAATCAGGATAAAAAATGGATCTAATCAAAACCGGAATTGGACTCACCAAAACCATCCGCAACGTTGGAAGGTTGAAAGAGATTGCGACCATTTTCGGTCGACATGGTTTCGATGAATTCATCGCCCTTGGACTTGGTTCCAAGTTGCCTGGTTTTGTCCTCCCTAAGGCCAAGACAAGAATTAATGAAGAGCTTGCAAAGCGCGCCGAGAAAGATTGGGGCGGCGTCATTGGTTATCGATTAAGATTGGCCTTCCAAGAACTGGGCCCGGCATTCATAAAGTTTGGGCAACTCCTTTCTTCAAGAGAAGATATTTTTGATGAATCCTTCATTAATGAAATGAAGATTCTAAGAGATAAGGTCAAGCCTGTTCCATATGAGACAGTAAAACCTATTATTGAAAGAGAACTTGGCAAATCAATTGATGAGATATTTCAGAGTATAGATCCAGAACCACTAGGAACTGCTTCTATTGGTTGTGTATACAAAGCCATTCTTAAAGATGGTACTGATGTCGTTGTTAAGGTGAAAAGACCTGGAATTGATCGCATGATTGAAACTGATTTTGCCATTCTCCTTTTCATGTCAGGTCAAATTGAAAAAGTATCTGAAGAAATTAAATACCTTGGGCTTTCAAGAATCATTCATGATTTTGGGATGACTCTTCAAAATGAATTGAACTTCAATGTAGAAGCTTTGAATTGTAATCGTTTAAGGGACAATCTTAAAAAGCATGATCCTGAAGGAACATTTTATCTTCCCAAAAGTTTTCCTGAGCTGACGACTGAAGATGTTTTGGTCATGGAAAGACTCAAGGGAACTCCATTTTCTGACCAAAAAGGCATTGAGCCACACCTCGATAAATTGAAACCAAAGTTGGATAAAGGTGTTCAAGTCTTTATGAGGACATTTCTGCAAGATGGATTTTTTCATGCAGATCTTCATGGCGGAAATTTCTTTTATCTGGAAAATGATCAGATCGGAATTATAGATTTTGGTTTGATGGGAACTCTTGGAAAGAAGGGACGTTCCAATTTTATCGCAATTATTTATGCACTTCTTACATTTAACTATGAAAACCTTGTCTATGAATTCTTGGATGTAGCAGAGTATGAGAAGATCCCTGACGTTGAATCATTAATTGGGGATGTGAGAGATGCTCTTTCGCCTTTCATAGGTTTGACGGTTTCTCAAATTGATTTCACAAAACTACTTCAGGTCATATTAGATACACTCAAGAAACATCAAATCTTTCTCCCAAGGGATTGGTTCGTCGTTTTTAGAGCTTTGATGACTTTGGATGGTGTAGGTAAGTCTATTGGTTTTGATCTTGATCTTTATGGAATGATGGAGAATGACATTGAGGATTTGATCAAGTCATCTGTATCAAAAGAAGATCTCATTGAAGAAGCTGTTTGGGTAGGACGTGATGTTCTCTCGAGTGCCAGAGTTTTTCCGAGACATTTGAAGTGGTTTACTCGAGAGTGGGCAAGAAACGGCTACGCTTTTGATATGAACCTGAAAGGATATGAAGATCAATTTAGCAATCTTACCAATGCTATGATCTTTCTTGCTTTTTCTATAATTACCTCTGTTTTTATAACAAGCGGAGTTTTGGTTCTTGGCAATCAACCAATCTATCATTGGACTCATGTTCCAACACTAAGTTGGATTTTTTGGACTATCGGTTTCATGATTCTTGTGAATGGTTGGAGAATCATCAAAAAATAAATTTAAAAATTCAATGGCTGAGAAACGTCTATTACTCCACCGTTTGGTGGAGGAGAGAATTTGATAGTCTCAAGACTTCTTTCCAAACAGTTAAGAAAACCTTTTGGGATTTTTTTATTTTTAGATTTCGCGATTGGATTCGACACATTTCCATCTTTTTTAATTGTAAATTCCAAATGAATTAAATTTTTCTTCTCTCTATTAAGCCCTGCACGAGCGTGACAATCCCTGAATGTTGGGATGTGTTTTATAAGGGTCGTTCTTATATGATCGAGATTTTCGTTCATCTTGAGCTCTTCATTTTTAGAGTTACTCGAACAAGAACTAATTAATAGTAATACGATTAGAAATCTCATAAATATTCACCTTTTGGTTTTTAACTATAATATTGTGCTAATATCAGGCCAAATTTTAGCAACACAATATCAAGTATTTGGTACTTTTTATGTTTCGTAAATAGAACAATATGTTCTCTCAAAATGTGAAATCTAAAAAACCTTACGTTAAAGTTCTCAATTGAAATTACATAATTGAGCCTGATTTACCTTAAATATGAGAAACTTCACTTTTAATTTTCGAGACTTAAGTTTGAGTTAATGAAAACTGGCAAAGTACCCTGTTCGCTACTGAAAAAAAATTAAAACAGCTCTAGATTCCTTTCATCGAAACAAACACAAAACGTGTTGAACATAAACAAACCAAACAGGAGTTTAGAAATGAGAAAAATTATTGCCCTTACACTTGCCCTAGTATCAGTCAGTGCTTTCGCTCTTAATCCAAACAGAACATGGCATGCTCGAGGTGAGCAGTTGAAAGTAGTTGGATACCAGACAACAGGATTTAAATTTGAATCTAAAGAGGCTGCAGTTCAAGGAGCTTTGGGCCTAATGGCAGACCTTACAAGTGGATCACCTTCAAAAACTGCATTGAGAAAATTGAACACTTCTCATGTACTTTGGGACTCAGGTGACAAATGTGAAAGTACTTTTGGATTAAATGCCAGAATAGTCGCTGGAGAGATGGCTAAAGGTCATGCTGAAGTTATTTCAATCGCAGTAAGCTCTTACTTTACTGGAGCAGGTGATGAAGTATTCAATTACACAATGAGATTCTATGCTCCATGTGTAATGAAAGATAGAGACTAATAAATTTTAGTTCTCCGTGTAGTAGGGAAGGGTCGGTTGTAGTTACCGGCCCTTTTTTATATGCTATCGAGCCCTGAGATGACCAGTGGTTTGATGAGTGATTTGAACTCTACAAGTGGTGCAGGACCAAAAATATAACGTAGAAACTCCTGGTGACTAGCTTCGAATGAATCACCATTAAATCCAAATACAACAGTGTCTCCATCGATACTGGATATTGCAATCTGATTGCCGCTCAAGGTGAAAACCATCTGGGCAAATTTTTGATGATCACCGATTTTAAAAAATGCAGTATATAAAGATGATTCCCCTGGGGAGAGACCTTCTGGGACCCATGCTTGCCTTGTGGATAAGTGGTTTTTATATTGGTCGTAAAGACCTTCATAAAAAACGATTTCATGGGAAACATCACTCAGATCTTGTCCTTTATTAGAAATGATATATCCATGAGGCTCGAGTCTTGAGGGAATGAAATGAATTTGGCAACTTTCGATATTTCTAAGAACTTCCCAATCACTCATGTCTCGTTGAACGGTCCACTTATCAGAGGCGAAGTCTTCATAAATCATCATCATGAGCGAGATGTCTTCAATTCCAAGTTCAGAAAACTTATAGGGGCCCTCTGTTGGAGCACTAGGAGTTCCATCTGTCTCTATGATGATCTGCCCACCAGCTTGATGAAAGCCAAGTTTATTGTAGAACTCTTCTTTGTCTGACCATAGAGCAAAGAGACCGCCTCTATCTTTATAAAGATTATAGACATGATCAAAGAATGGTTTGAAGTTTCCTTTGCCTCTTTCAACTTCACTGATACAGATTCCACCCATCATAAAGAGTGGGAAAGTTGAGTTTTTATCGCCGAAGTTTACCTTTCTCACACCGATGTGACCGATAACGTTTCCATCCTTTATAAGGATGTGGCAATTTTCAGGGTTCTCTTTATGAATAAGTGGAGCGAAATCGGTTTCAAAGCTGTTATCAGCTGAATAGCCGAAGGATTTTTCGATTAATTGAATGGTATCATTATAATGTTCTGGTTTTTCAGCCAGATTTGAGTAATTACTGTCTGTCATACTTTAGAAGTTTATCATTTTTTTTATTCCAACACCTATTTGGCTCAATTTTCCATGCTGTAATGTGTTGAAATTGTTGAGGAAATTGGGTAACCGGCAAAAATGTTCCCCTCGGAATATTTTAAAGAAAAAAATAAGAAAGCAAATTTAGCGAACGATACGTAGGAGGTAGAAGCATTTTGGTGATGTTTTTCTACCTGGAGAAAAGGATTCTCTCCAGACCCAATTATCAAGGAGGATAGAATGGGACTTCGTATTAACACCAACGTTGCGTCTCTAAACGCTCAAAGAAATTTGAATGGTACGAGACTAGGGCTTAACCTTGCCCTCGAAAGGTTGTCATCAGGTCAAAGAATCAACAGAGCAGGCGACGATGCTGCCGGTCTAGCGATTTCTGAAAACCTAAAAGCTCAAGTTAGAGGTCTTAAGCAAGCTGAGAGAAACGCCGCCGACGGTATTTCACTCGTTCAGATTGCTGAAGGTTCACTAGGGGAAGTATCAAACATCTTGATCAGACTTAGAGAACTATCAGTGCAAGCAGCTTCAGATACCATTGGGCCAACTGAAAGAAAGTTCCTAAACGTGGAATTCGAGCAGTTGACTTCTGAGATCGACAGAATCGCGAACTCAACAGAATTCAACCGTGTACCACTACTAAACGGAACTGGTGCTGTATTTGATATCCAAATTGGTACTAGAAACGATCCTATTAGTGACAGATTGACTTTCGACGCTTCAAGCGCGGACGTCAACATTGCAGCTCTAGGGCTTAACCTTGCTTCTGTTTCAGACAAGATTTCAGCTCAGAACTCACTTTCTGCCATTGATCAGGCGATTATTTCGGTATCTGGTATTAGAGCGGACTTTGGTGCCCTCCAAAACAGACTCCAGTCGACCATCAATAACATTCAAGTGAGTGTAGAAAACCTTTCTGCTGCCAACTCCAGGGTCCGTGACACTGACGTTGCAGCTGAAACTGCAGAACTCACCAAGCAATCTATTCTAATGCAAGCCGGTACCTCAGTGTTGTCACAAGCCAACGCCAGTACCAAAAACGCATTGAACTTGATCAACTCTGCTGGAGCTTCCTAGGAACTCTAAGAGCTAGATTAAGAGAATGGTTCATAAGAACCGCGAATAGATTAAATGGGAGTAAATGATGTTAGGACTATATGGATAAATACGTAGAGCAATTGGTTTAACCTGCAAGTTCCAGTTGCTTGAAAAACAAACGTAAATCGATAGGTACTAACGAGAGCTATCCAATAACGAACGAAACGAAACGAAACGAATTAACAAATTTTCGCTGCCAGGACGTGCGGCTGATTAAAACAGGAGGTTTTATATGTTTGAAGGAGATTAATCATGGGAATGAGAATTAATACCAATGTTCCGTCAATTTCGGCACAAAGGACACTCTCGGCAAATAAAGGAAAACTGAACGATAACTTGAGAAAGCTTTCTTCAGGTGAACGTATAACCCGAGCAGCGGACGATGCAGCTGGATTGGCAATTAGTGAAAACTTAAAAGCACAGATTAGAGGATATAGACAGGCAAAGAGGAACGCGAACGATGCCATATCTCTAATACAGGTTGCGGAAGGTGGATTGAATGAAATTTCGAACATCGTCATCAGACTCAGAGAACTATCAGTGCAGGCAGCTTCTGACACTGTCGGGGAAACTGAGCGAGGATTTTCGGACATTGAATTCCAGAAACTTAAAGATGAGATCGACAGGATCGCTAGAGGAAGTGACTTCAATGGGGTCAAACTACTCGATGGGTCTGGCGGAATCATGGAGTTTCAAGTCGGGATTCACAACGATCCAACCTTGGACAGACTGTACTACGATGGGAACTTCGCAAACGCAACGCTTGGATCTCTCGGACTCAGTGCTGAAAGCATTCAAACCAAGGAAGGAGCACAAACTGTGCTCAAGAAATTGGACGATGCCCTTGTTAATATCAACGGTATCCGTTCCAACCTGGGTGCGATGCAGAACAGGCTCGGATCAGCTGTCAACTCTCTATCGATTGCAGACGAAAATATGTCGGCTGCGAAATCAAGGATCAGGGATGTTGATGTAGCTGAAGAAACCGCAGCAATGGCCAAGAATAACATCTTGGTACAGGCCGGAGTGTCGGTGCTATCACAGGCAAACCAGTCAACCAATGCTGCACTTAAATTAATTGGATAGTTTCGTTAGAACCAACGCCCGCGGGCCTCGAATGAGGCCAGGGCGTTTTTTTATTTTGTGGATATGGTAGACTAAATACTATGGAAACCAAGGAAGAGGAAAACAAAGAAGAAGAAAGAGTCAGAACAATTCTGATCTTCGGAGTTAATTCTTTTTTAGGTTCAAATCTCGCAGAAATTCTCAGAAAAGATTTCAAAGTCATTGGAACTTATCACAAGAACCCGGTCAGTTTGCCTGGCATTTTGACCTTACCCTGCGACGTTCTTGCTAAAGATGAAGTTCAATTGATCATCTATGCTTTCAAGCCTGATATAACTATTTACGCAGAAGGTGTAGAGTCGTTCCTGCAAGCACACAAGAATCCTGAACTTGCCGACGCAAAAAATACAAGTGGTTTGTTTAATGTGGCTGAGTATTGCCATAGATACAGATCTCAGGTTTGTTATATTTCATCAAATCATGTCTTTGCCGGGCAAAACAAAAAATATATTGAGATGGATATTCCTGACTCATCAACTATTATGGGTAAGACTCAGTCTCAAGCTGAGTTTTATATTCAAAAAACAAGTTTGAATTACATTATTTTCAGAGCTTGCAGTATTTATGGTCGAGGAATAGTTCCCAATGGAAAAAACTGGTTTGAAAATATTCAAAGACATCTTTCTGCTGGTGAAAGAGTTGTTGCTGATGACTTTATTCATACAGGTTTCCTTGATGTTTTCTATCTCGGCACCCTGATGAAAATCTGTTTTCAGAAGAAAGTAGCAAACAGGTTATTTCAAGTTTGCTCAACAGACACTGTAACTCATTATGAATTCTCACAAATGTATGCTGAGATCTTTGAAGAAAATAAAAAATTGATCGATAGAGGTAAGTGGGATTTCCCTTCTGATGAAGCTAGAAGAGGGCAAAAAGAATTTTACTTTCATTTGGATGTTGCCAACATTGAAGGATTTCTGAATGTTCACATGCCCACTGTCGAAGAGTCATTGGAATTCACTTTCCGAAGGCTACATGGAAAGAAGACCGGTGGTAAAAAAGTAAAAAAGGGAACAGGAATCAGTTTTATCTAGATGAGTGTCTGATAAATTCTGAAAGATAATGCTTAACAAGAGCATCCATATCAACTGCTTCGCCCTGAAACTTCCAGGAAATTTTGTTGAAAGGACCTACATGAGCACGGATTTCATGAATCCCGTGTTGTGCCTGATCTTCTTTATTCAATCTGGCAGCGAAAACATCTTTACCGCTTGAAAGAAATCCAATCGAAATGAGATCGTTAGCTCTTCTAGCGAAGACAAGTCTCAGAGAATTTCTAAAAAGCATGAAATCATTGATGGTGTTGGAGATTTTAAAAATCTTGATATGAGATCCAGAAGCAGCACCTCTGTATTCATTGAATTTCCCAACATAAATATCAACTCTCTCTCTCAATTGATCCATGAACTGAATTGAAGATTCCTCAAGTAGATGTGTCGGGTTCAAATGGTCATCAATGTGAATGATGCCAGTTTCATCCATATTCAACTCTTCAAGAGCTAAAGTTTCAATCCAATCTGTTTTAATGTCGCTTTGGGGATATTGAGTGCTTTCCATATAAAAATGATGAAGTCTTTGTGCTCTGCTGTCAATGAAATAGGCTTTAAGAGAGGGGGAAGCGAGATAAAGGACCTTGGCCGGCTTTAGGTTCCGCCCAGCATTTGCTAGGTGGATGCAGTTAGTAACCACTTCAGGCTTCTCACTTATCACTTTTGGTGATGTGAGCTTGCTCACCGTGATCAGGGACCGCTTCCTTGAAAAATCTTGTAGGGCGAAACTCGTCTTCGCCTAACCAAGGTCCTAGAGCCATTATAGCAATTTGAGACAAAATAGGCCCTAGTAAACATTTTCACACTTGTTAAATATTAATAATTCCGATCAGTTATACCTGACTTTTTAGCTCAAATTCTCTTGAGGTGAATAATGCGTTGCGGTATAATAAGATACAGGGAAGAAGGAGTACATAAATATTTAATATTTAAGTACATGTTTTCCCTAAAGAGTATTGTGACTTATGCCGATAAGTGACCAGTACTATCAAGTTCCTTTGTTATAGGAGAGAGGTATGATGAGTAAATTTTTGGAATATCTTAAGGACGAGGAAGGGCAGACATCAACTGAATACATCCTGTTGGTAGCTGTTGTGGCCTTGATCGTTTTCAAGTTCAAGTCGACAGCACAACAAAAGCTGGAATCTTTGACCAGTGGTGTATTTGACACTGCTCAAACGAAAATTACGACTGAGCTCGAAGGTATGCAGTAAGGCTTAGTTGCTCGGGAAGCTCTGGTATTTCGAGAGCTTCCGGAAATTTTTGTTGATCCTTCCGTATTAAGTTGAATCTTCTTTCGAAGAAGATTCTGCCTTTCTTTGTGTCCGATTCCGACTTCATTTAAAATGTATCCATATGAAATTAAAAAGACGTGCTGCCGGACAAGCACTTGTGGAATACATCATCATTTTTTCATTCATGGCCATTATCGGTATGAAGATGGTTGATGCCATAAATGGATATTTGACCGGTACAATGGGAAATCTCGCTTTTTATCTCTCCCAGCAACTCTCTGTGGGTGTCTGCGAGAAGAGATGCTTTCTAGACACTTTCGGGAACAGGAAATAGGGGAAGCCATGAAACTGCCGATTTCGGTCTTCATCTTTCTCTTATTGCAATTGTTGCTGGTTGCCTATGGTGATATCAAAACCAGGAAAATTCCAAATTATTGGGCCTTAATCAATATTTCAATCTTTGCTCTTTTGACCTTTCTGTTTCCGGATCAATATCGATGGGAAATAAAAACATTCATTTTTCCAATCGCTTTCTTTTTTGTTGGCTTCATTCTTTTCATGCTGAAAATTATGGGGGGAGGAGACTCAAAATATCTTGTGAGTTTCTATCTATTGACTCCTGTTGACCTGCACGAGAGTGCATTTCTCTTCTTGTTGTTGTCTACTGTAATTGTCGGTCTTTTTCTTTTGATCATGAATGCCTTGAATAACTTTGAAAAAATATTATCTGCGATAAAATGTATGGATGTGGTGGCAATAAAAGAAGTATTTGGAACCAAGTTTTCTTATGCCCCAGTTATTCTTATTTCTTGGATGTGGTTCGGTTTCGAGAATAGGGAGAGTATGTTTTGGTAATCAATAACGACAAAGGCCAGAGTATTGTCGAATACATCATGCTTATGGGTGTGGTGCTTGTCTTGGTTCTAACCGTAATCAAAAATGAAAAGTTTCAAGAGATAATGGGACCTAACTCAACAATTGTGAATGGGATGAGAGATTCTATGATGTATAGTTACAGACATGGAAGACCAGGTCTCTCATCGTTGGATAACTCAACTTACTCTGGAAATCACGATACATATACAAATGGAGATGGATCGGGGTCTAGGTTCTTTTCAAATGACGAACCTTATCCTGCAGCACCATGAAAAAAAACACCGATAAAAATACATTATTGGAATCAGAAGAAGGTCAATCAACCATTGAGTTCATTGTTGTATTTGTCCTGATGTTTGGATTCATGTTCGTCTATTTGAAAATTGCATTGAATTTCGCCAGAGGCTACATGGTTCACTATGCAACCTTCCAGGCAGCAAGGGCGTATCTTGTTTATGATGAAAACAAAGGAAATGAAACTCAAACAGATGATAGGGCCAGCAATAGAGCGAAAGAAGTCTTTAAAAGATATATGGTTCACAATCAAGGGGACCCTAGTTTTAATGATCCCCCGGGGAATACATCTGTAGCCAGACTTTATGTCGGGGCGATCATGAAATATGAAGAAAAGTTCTCTTTTGGATTTCCATTTGCGAGTTTGGATGCAATGGAAATGATCTCAGAAGCCTTCTTAGGAAGAGAACCAACAAGGCAAACCTGCTTGGAAAGAACTTGTAAAGCCGCGAAGGACTTGGGAGCTCCATCTTGTGATGGGGGAGGAAACGTACCTCACCATACTCTCTCGGACAATGGGTGTTGAAATGAAATCAGAAGAAGGCCAGGCGCTATTTGAATTCATTGTTTTCTTACCACTGGTTTTGATTCTGTGTGGGGTTCTGTTGGTAACAGGAAATGCCATCAATGCTTCCATTAATCAGCAAAAAGCAACTCGTGCTTATTTTTACATGTTCAATCAACACAATTCCCGACTTCCAAACGCAAGAATTCTAGATCAATGGAAAGGATTAGGAATCGGAAACGTGGGACATTTCTCTTTGGGCTGGTTTGAAAAACTTGAGGGAACCACTCCACATACTGCCTGTTTCAAATACAACGCTCTTTTTGGCGACATCAAACCAGATGAGACCTGTAATGAAGCCGATGTCGATGAGAATAAGACCTCCTATATTCGTCCTGCAACAGCATATGGCGTATGTGGAGAGACATATTCGGTCAATCTAGATGGCGATGGCCAATACCGAGAAGTTTGGTTGGCTTTTAACGGCGCTCTCAACAAACTTTCTGATTGCGTGAACCGAAATTGACACAGCTGTAAATATTGCCCCTTCGTCATAAGCATCCGTAATTTTTGATAAAATTAAGCAAACTTTTCCATGGAAGGAATTGATGAACACACGTGCGTTTACATTAGCTCTGATAATTTCGATCTTCGCGATGTTTATGGTTTATACCTACATCGAAGATCGAGAAAATGTTCTTGTCGAAAAATACGGAAAGCCCGTTACAGTCGTTGTTGCAAAGGTTGACATCAAAGAACTTGAGTTGATCGACGACTCAAAAGTGACAGTCAAATCGGTACCACAAACATTTGCAGCACCAGGACACTTTAAGACCATGAAGGATCTTGATGATGGACTTATTGCAACAGTTCCAATTCTAAAAGGTGAACAGGTAACAAAACCAAGAGTGACCTTTCCTGGGATGAGAACAGGTCTTGCTCACACTGTTTCAAACGGGAAAAGAGCAGTGGCCATTACAATTACAGAAAAGCAGGCGGTCTCAAAACTTCTTAAGCCTGGGGATAAAGTAGATATCATTGCTGCCATCGATTACTCTGCCGGACGTAAAGATATGCAGAAGGTGATGACCATTCTGCAAGATGTGCACGTACTTTCAACTGGGATGAACATGACAAACAACATTCCATTGATTGGAATGAAGACTCCAAAAGTTATCCGTAAAATGAATTTGAGTACATACAGTCAGTACAATACCGTGACTATGGAGCTAGACCCATATCAAGTTCAAAAACTTGTATTCCTTCTGACTTTCACTGGTATTCCACCTTATCTATCACTTAGAGCAAAGTCAGATAACAAAGTTGTGAGAATCAAGCCTACAAAGATCTTCGATCTTTTGGGTGAGGATGCTTCTGAAGCGAAAGCTTTCTTCTCTGACAAATACAGTAAGAAAGGAGCCAGGTGATCGGTTTGAAGCAAGTATTGTTAATTGCCACATTCTTGATTTCATTTGGAGCATGGGCGCAGGCCCCAGGTGGGGGGCCACCTGAGAAAAATATTGAAGTTGTATTGGGGATTGATTCAATTGAAAGATTGGATTTTGCTCCATCAACAAAAGTACAAGTAGGTAACGAGTCAATCTTGACGTATCAATTGATTCCTTCAAAAAGGGAGTTAACTTTTAAAGGGTTGAAGCCTGGAAAAACATCCGTAACAGTGAGAAATACTGTTGGTGATATCAAGGCGAGATATCTTGTGACTGTAACGGCAAGTGACCAGTCTAAGGTTGTTAGAGAATTAAAAGATTTTCTAGGAGATGTTGAAGGACTAGAGATTGGAGTAAAAGGTGATTACGTTTATGTTGGTGGGAAAATTGTAGTTCCAGCTGATATTGGAAAAGTTGTTGTTATTCTCGAAAAGTATCCAGATGTGATCAGACTTGTCGAGCTTTCGCCACAGACACAAAGAATCATTGCAAAAAAAATGCAAGATGAGATTCAAAAAAATGGACTCAGGGATGTAACAGTAAGAGTTGTTAACAATCTCTTCTGGCTTGAGGGAATTGTTACCAATGAGCCTGACAAAATCAGAGCCGAAGTTATCGCCAATGCATATGTTCCGGATAGAATTCAAACTCTTGCTCAAAGAACAGATGCAGTCCAAACTGCAAGAAAGAGTATTATTCAAAACTTTATTCAGGTGAATGCGAAATCAAAACCTGAACCGGTTCCTAAACTGATCAAAATTACTGCCCAGTTTGTTGAACTTACCAGAGACTACAATAAGATTTTTGGATTTACGTGGACGCCAACACTTGGTGGTGATGGAGGGTCCATCAATATCGGAAAAGGTGGCGGTGGTGTTACAACAGGTTCAGAAGGTACTTTGCAAGCAACTATCTCCAATCTCTTTCCAAAACTTGCTTCCGCAAAAAGTGCAGGGCATGCAAGAGTCATCCAGTCTGGAGTGGTCGTTATTAAAGATGGTGTTCAAGGTGTAGTAAAGAAAAATTCAAGTAAGAAGTTTGCATTGGGAACAGGAGAGTTCACAAGAGCGGATGAGGCAAAATCCGGTTTTGAAATGACTGTGAAGCCAAAGATTCTTCAAGAAGAAAAGATTGATCTTAATATGGGGATCTCAGTTTCATCTTCTATCGGACAACCGCCAGAGATTTTATCGAATACGATCAATACCAATATTGTGGTCAAGTCAAAAGAATCGGCAGTTGTCGGTGGTGTGGTGGTGAATAGAAGTGCCACAGACTTTGATAGGAATCCACCTGGTGGTATCGATCAAGTTGAGGGTGGACAAGCATTGTTCTCATTCATCAAATCGAAAAGTTATGTTTCCAATAGAAGTCAGTTTGTCATCTTTGTAACACCGGAGATTCTAGAGTCGGCATCACAAGGGACAGAAGAGATTAAGAAAAAATTCAGACAGAGGAATAGATAGTGGCAGGGCACATCATTACAATCATTGGTGGAAAAGGAGGTCAGGGTAAATCCCAGATAGCGGCCAACCTTGCATTCGCCTATGCCCAAGAAGCCCGCCAGAAGGTGCTTTTGTTGGATTTTGATCAAAGAGCTTCTGGTGACCAAAACCTAATTACAGGTATCAAGCAAAAGAAGACAGTGAAAGATCTCGCTGAGTTTTCCGGTGCAATTGATCCGAAGTCTATTGTTCAATTTATTTCACCTCACCCGGCTGGGGTCATGTATATCGGTATGCCAAATGATCCCAATGCAAGTGAAGGTATCAACGCTGAAGCACTTGGGAAAACTCTTAAGGCGATCACTAATATTTATCCACTGACAATTATTGATGGTGGGAGTGAGTTGAGTGATCTATGTACTAAAGCATTGGAATATACAACCATGATCTTGATGGTTACGGGACCAGATATTCTTGCGATCAATCAGACGAAGAGAATGTATTCGGATCTGGTAACGATGATGTTCCCTAAAGACATGATTCAGCTACTTCTCAATCAAGCGGTCAAAGGACATCCTGTAACTCCTGAAGTTGTGGGAAAATCAATTGGAAAGCCAGTCTTTGCCTCTGTACCAAGGGATGATCAAACTTTGGTTCAGGCCCTTAATAAAAAAGTACCGGCCATGGTTGCTGCGAAAAATTCAATATTCGCTAAAGGTGTGACTGAAGTCGCAAGAAAGATCATTCAGAAAAACGTTTTGAAGTCATTGGCAAAACTAAATAAGCCAACTGACCCAAAGAAATCCACGAGTGCGAAGCCGGGTGGTTCTGAAGAAAAAAAAGCTCAGAATGCATGGGTCGCTCTCAAACGTAGAATACATAAATCTCTTGTTGAAGAAATGGATTTGTCCAAACAGGATGATAATGATCCAAAAGCTCAGATTATTCTACGTGAACAAACAAAGAAGCTGGTTGTTGATCTACTTGGAAAAGAAGATACAAAAGGTATTTTGAATTCTAGAGATGACATGAATAGGATTGTTAAAGAAATTCTTGATGAAGCTCTAGGGCTTGGACCTCTTGAGGATCTTCTTGCAGATAAAGAATGTTCTGAAATTATGGTCGTTGGACCAGAGAAGATTTTTTACGAACATGGTGGGAAAATTAAAAAGTCAGATGTGATTTTCACTGACGATCGCCAGGTTCTTAACGTTATTGAAAGAATTGTGGCACCTATTGGTAGACGTATCGATGAAAAAACTCCTTACGTTGATGCTCGTCTCTCAGATGGGTCCAGGGTTCACGCCATTATTCCACCTTGTGCACTCGATGGTTGTACAATCACTATCAGGAAGTTCCCTGAAAATAGACTGACATGGAAAGATCTAGTTAAGTTTGGATCGATCACTCAAAACATGGGTGACTTTCTTAGAATTGCTGTTGAGGCCCACCGAAATATTGTTGTTTCTGGTGGTACCGGTTCTGGTAAAACGACATTGATCAACGTACTCGGAGGTTTTATTCAAGCCAACGAGCGTATTATTACATGTGAAGACTCCGCGGAGCTCGACTTCCCTCAAGATCACGTAGTGAGACTAGAAACAAGACCTCCTTCTTTGGAAGGAGATGGTGCGATTGATATTCGTTGTTTGGTTAAGCAGACACTGAGGATGAGACCTGACCGTATCGTGGTTGGGGAGTGCCGGGGTGGTGAAACACTCGATATGCTACAGGCCATGGGTACAGGGCACGATGGTTCAATGACTACTGTTCACTCCAACAATCCACGAGAGTGTATTGGCCGTCTTGAAACTCTAGTTCAGTATGCTGGAGCTGGCCTTAGTCCGAAAGCAATCAGGGAAATGATTGCAAACGCTGTTCACATGGTGATTCAGCAGTCACGTCTTGACGATGGATCGAGACGACTGACTCACATTACTGAAATTGGTGGAATGCAAGGTGAAGTTGTTACGTTGCAGGATATTTTTCTATACGTTCAAAAAGGAATCGATAAGTCTGGAAAGATCATTGGTGAACACCAGGCGACTGGTTTTATTCCTAAGTTTATCGAAGTGCTTGAGAGGAAAGGATACAACATTCCAAGAGGTCTGTTCCAAAACTCAAATGCAGCTCCACCACCAAAGAAAAAAGAAGAACCAGCAGCACAGGCCAAAGGTGATCCGAAGAAAGGCGACCCTAAGAAGGGTGGCGGGCAGAAGGCAGGCTAGAGTAAATGGAAACTTTTGTAAAACTGATGGGAGAGAATGGAATCATAGGCCTAACAGGCTTTATGGTTTTCCTTTTCAGTTTTAAATACTCACATGGAATATTTGATTGGATCGAGAGACAAACTCTTGGTACCAGAACTTATATCATGGAGAAGCTTGAGCTCATGTTCATTGATGTGAAGCCAGAGCATGTGACATATCTACTTCTTTTGATTTCTGTCGGATTGGGCGGGTTTGTATTTCTTCTATTTGGAATGTTTGGAAAATGGCTCCTTGGGTTCATCCTTGGTTTGATGGTTGCTTTTGCTGGGTTCAAAATTCCAAAACCAATTATAGATTTCATGTATAAAAAGAGAATTGATGCCTATAGTTCGCAGATGGTTGATGCTCTACAGCTCCTCTCCAACGGGATTCGGGCCGGTTTGTCGGTTCCTCAAGCGGTCGGGATGGTTGTTGACGAAATGCCAGCTCCAGTGAGCCAGGAATTCAATATGATTCTCCAGCAGAACAAGATTGGTGTACCACTCGAAGAGTGTCTCGATAATTTGGCCAAAAGAGTACCAACTCAAGACAACGATATGTTTGTCGCCTCGATTAATATCTTGAGGGAGACCGGGGGTAACCTTGCGGAAGTATTTGATACTATTGTCTTTGTTATTCGGGAAAGGGTGAGGTTGAAACAAAAAATCGATACTTATGTCGCTCAGGGGATGTTCCAGGGTGCCACAATTTTTTGTATGCCATTCGCCATTGGAACGATTTATTTCTTCTCAGATCCAAAATCAATGATGTTGATGTTTACCACCCCTGTAGGCTGGGCATTCCTTATTGCGGCCTTACTACTTGATATTGCTGGGGGGCTGGTCATTCTCAAAATTGTAAAAATTGAGGTCTGATTTTTAGATTAAGGGCTAAAGTCGGTTAAAATAGATGCCGATAAGAATACACAAGAGAACCTTTAGGATTGTCAAAAAAGGATTGAACTCATGAAGCTGTTAAAACTGTTTTTGCTATGTCTTTTGCTGCCGGCGACGCTATTCGCTGGGGTGAATTTAAAAAATGGGAACTTTTACATTTCCTACACGGACATTATTGTTCCGGGTGGTGGACATGATTTGAAAGTTGTCAGAACTTATAACTCCAGAGCTACTGAAAAAGGTTGGTTTGGATTCGGTTGGGGTAGTGATTATGAAACTTACCTTACTGTGTCTGCTGACGGTTCAGTTGTGGTCCATGAGAATGGATCCGGTGCACTGACACGTTTTACTCCTAAGTCCGCTGTTGATCCTTCAGCTGCTGCTGACAAGATCATCGAAGCGATGAGAAAGAAGACGACAGTTTCTGATAAGGTTGCTGCTACTCTAAAGAAAAAACTTATGGGTGATGCAGAAATCAGGCAAGCCTACGCCAGAAAGTTTGACGTTCAGGCCAAACTTGCTGCTGGTACAGTCCTTTTCTCTAATACAAGAGGTCTTCAACAGGTTCATAAAGAAAAATCTGGGTTCAAAAGAGTTTATAACGACGGTAAAACTGAATATTTCAACCAAGACGGTAAACTTACAAAAATCAAAGACAAAAACGGTTATACAGTTTCATTCCAATACGAAAAAAGCGGATCACTTGCTTCAATCAAGGACTCACAAGCCAAGCAACTCTTCTTCTCATGGTATCCAGACGGGAAAATCAAAGAAGTATGGTCTGTTGGCGACAAGAAGGTTTTCTATAAGTACAAAGGTGACGATCTTATCGAAACCAAAGACATTGCAGGGAATATCTTCAAGTATGGGTATGATGGGCAACATAACATGGTCAACATTGACTATGCTGATGGCTCAAAGAAAACCATCAACTATGACAAGAAGACACAGTTCGTAACTGAGATTGTAGACAGAAATAAAGAGTCTACAAAGTACGAGTACGGGGCGAATCCAAAGAATCCTGATTTCCATTACTGGACAGTTGTTACTAAGAAGACTCCAAATGGAAAAGAAGCTAAGAACAAGTATGAGTATGAAATCAAGGCGCGTCCTGATGGATCACAATATACTTATAGAATCCTTACTGAAATTAATGGATTCAAGACAGAGACAATTTACTCTGAGTGTTGTTCACTTCCTTTGAAAATCACAAGAGGGAACCATGTAACAACTTTTGAGTACAATACAAAAGGTCTCCTTACTTCAAAGACAAGTACCAAGGGTGATTTTGTAAAGCTTGAGTACCATGACAAGTTCAACAAGATTACAAGAGTTGTTAACAACAAGGGTTGGACTAACTTTGAATATGACAAGAAAGGTAACCTTTCAAAAGCTACAAATGCCAAAGGGAAGTCTGTTCTTCTTATCTACGATAGAAAAGGTAGAATCACTAAAATGGTGGACTACGACAAGAAGAGCAAGCAGAAGAGAACTTTGACTTTCAAGTACAACGCTCTCGGAAAGCCGGTTGAAATCGCCATGAGCAAAGTTGGAAAGATCAACGTAGCTTATGACAACTACGGTGAGATCAAGAAAGTAGAATCCAAGTCAGGACATAAAATGGCCCTACAAGTGACCCAGGCATTCCAAAGCCTACTAAGCATTGTTAAGCCAGCAGGTGTTAACCTGAATATGTAATGACCACTTTTGGAGGCGTACGCCTCCACGAGTTTTCAGGCAGTTGAAGCTTTTTTAGGAACTGCCGTAAAGAAAGATATAATAGGTTTACGAACACGTAAGAGTGAGGGAGATAGAAATGAAAACTTTGAAGCTATTTATGGTTGTAACGCTGGTTCTAGGAAGTTTGAATGTATTCGCCGTAGAAGAGTCTGCGACTGACTGCTCTGATGTAGATGGAAGCACAACCGACCAAACGGTAACAACTGGTACAACGGGATCTACAGGCGATAACTCAGGTAACGCCGGTACTCCTCAGTAATCAAATCTTAAAAAACTGAATTACTACATATGAAGGCATGCTTTCGAGCATGCCTTTTTTGTTCACAGTCTTCATATCTGTCAAAAATCTAGACACCTTGGTAAACGCAAAATCCTGATAATTCGAACATTCAATTTGGCACGCATCATGCAACCTATTCAGGCAAAGAGTTAATGCCCGGAGGTAGTTATGAAGAAACTTATTTTGATTGTTTTCACACTGATGATTGCAAACACAACATTTGCGACCGGTGAAAATGCATCAACTGAGTGTGTACATTCAGACCAGAGTTCAAGATCTGCTCAGCCAGTAGTTGTAGACAATACATCTGCCAGCACAGAATCTGATAATACTGGTTCTGGTTCACAGCAGTAAAAACAATTTAATCCCCCCCCTAAAAAGCGTCTCTTATTAAAAGGCCCCCTGGAAAAACGTCCGGCGGGCCTTTTTAAGTTTTTCAGGTAGAATAAAACCCCAGAACACAGGGGTTATAAATGTCGACCGAATCAATCAAATCAATATTTGAAAATCATAAAAAATATTTCAGCGGTGGTGAGACACAATCAGTGGCCTTCAGAAAGAGCCAGTTGATTCGACTCAAAGAAGTCATCGAAAGAAATGAAGATAGAATTCACCAAGCGTTGAACGAAGACCTTGGGAAGAGCGTTTTTGAAGCTTTTGTCAGTGAAACAGGATTCTGTATTCTTGAAATAGACAAGGCCATTCAAAACATTGAAAAGTGGGCCAAGAAAAAATCTGTTTCGACTTCCATGCTTCATTTCCCAGCTTCTTCTTATATTAAACCAGAGCCGCTTGGGACAGTGTTGATCATCAGTCCATGGAACTATCCTTTTCAGCTTCTTATTTCTCCTCTGGTCGGTGCCATTGCTGCCGGAAATACGGCCATTTTAAAGCCATCAGAGGTCGCTCCAGCAACTTCGAAGATCGTAGCTGAGCTCATTGAGACCAGCTTTTCAAGCGACTATATAACCGTTGTAGAGGGCGCTGTAGAGGAGACTCAGGCCTTGCTTGATCTTCCATTTGATTACATCTTCTATACTGGAAATGAATTTGTTGGAAAAATTGTCATGGAAAAAGCTTCAAAGCATCTGACTCCTGTAACTTTGGAGTTAGGAGGGAAGAGTCCTTGTTTCATCGTCGGTGATGTGGATCTGGATCTCACCATAAAAAGAATTGTCTGGGGAAAGTTTTTCAATGCCGGACAAACATGTGTAGCTCCAGACTATATCCTTATAGAGGAGAAGTATCATGGCCATGCCATTGATCTCTTTAAAAAGTACATCAAAGAACTCTATGGGAGTGACCCGAAATCTTCTCCTGATTACGGTAAGATCATCAATCAAAGACATTTTGATCGCTTGATGGGGTATTTCAGCCCTGAAGAAGTTCTTGTGGGTGGAGAAAGCGACAGGGATTCCTGCTATATAGCTCCGACCATATTAGATGCAAACTATGATTCAGCAATAATGAAAGACGAGATTTTTGGCCCTCTCTGTCCTCTCATCAAAATCAAGTCTGTTGATGAGGGAATCAAGTTTGTTAATTCGAGACCAAAACCATTGGCCTTGTACGTTTTTACAGGAAATGAAGATCTGGAATCCAGGATTCTAAATGAAACAAGCTCTGGTGGAGTGTGTATCAACGATACTCTTTTACACCTTTCAAGTGACACTCTACCTTTTGGAGGAGTTGGTGCCAGCGGGATGGGGATGTATCATGGCAAGTTCACCTTTGATACGTTTTCACACAAGAGGGCCGTCATGAAGAGGCGTCAGATGTTGGACATTCCTATAAAGTATCCGCCTTATACTAGCTCTAAGTTGAGTAAAATTCGTAAGTTGTTGAAATTTATGGGGTAGGTTAAGGCCTACCCCAGTCCTTTAAAAGCTCAAAATTCGTCATATTTTTAGACAGAGTCACAATTTTAGACGGTCCTAGACCAATTAAAGTCTTGAAATTATGTATTTTGACTTTGGCACGCCGCGTGCATCTATAAATAGCAAAAGAGTGAAACGCTTTGGAGGGTTTATGAAAAAGATCAATACACTAATTTTGCTATCACTAATTGTTTTTGGTTCTGCGACTTCTGCATTTGCCATGTCAGAAGATTCCAGCACTGAATGTTCAGATTCAAGTTCAGTATCGAGATCACATCAAGATCAAAATGAAGGTGGGTCTCAGCCAGTTGAATCAAGTAATGATAGTGTTGCCGGCCAACAATAAAAGCCGATTTGTTCAAGTTGTTTAAGAAGTTGTAGTTAGAGTTGAAGTTGTAGCTGTTGTTGTTGAAGTTGTAGTTCTAGCTGAAGTTGTTCATAGTTGTTGTTTAAAAAGAGGCCAGTTTATCTGGCCTCTTTTAATATTTTGTTCAAAAGTTCCCTTTCTTCTACTGTATATCCCTCTTCGTGATCCTCATCTTTCATTAGCTCTTCCACATTTTCAACCGGTGGCTTTTTCGTGGATGAAAACTTCGCCATCACTTTGTCTTGTTGTTCTGGATCTGAATTGGAGAAAAACTTTTTGGTGAACTTGCTACTCTTTTGTATTTGAGTTGAGGCTGCCTTCTCCACCTCAGAAAAGATCTGGGTAGTATAAGGTCTCGCATGTTGATGAATGATGTTAAATAGTGTCTTGTTTTGTATTGGAATACAAAGAATGACAAAGCTGATTGAGAAGTAAACAGTGAATTTGATCATGAAAATCATCAGATATCCTTTTCAAGGTCTGCCGAAACTTTACCAACGGCCCTGACTAAATCATCTTTCTCGAATGGTTTTGGAAGGAAGTCTATTGCACCATTTGAAATGGATTCAATGACGATGCTTTCAGTATTGAGACTGGACATCATTATAATTCGGTTCTCTGACATCAATCCACTGACTTCTTTGGCAAGTTCAATACCGGACATCTCTGGCATGACGACATCCAGGAGATAGAGATCAGCTTCAGCAACTTTGATGAAGTTCATCGCCTCTTCAGCTGATCCAAATGATCCAACAACATCGAAGCCTGCTTCATTCAGGATCTCCACAGTCGTTGTTCTGCTGAACTCAGAATCATCAACGACAACAATACGTAATTTGCTTTTTTTGGGCGACGACATATCAATCCTTTGAATTTTGTGTCTCTTTGATTTTACAGCAGATTTTGATCAGGTAAAAGGGGTGTGTGCTCAATGAAAATGAGTACTCTGTTGAATCTTTTTTCTGAGTGAAAAGGTCGGACTGAACCGATGGCTGCTTAAGCAGCCATCGGAGTCGTAGTGGATTTTTTCTTAGTCTTTTCTTTCTTCGCAGTGGTCTTGCCTTCCCATCCTTCGAGGGCAATTTCAAGAACCTCTTCAAAGGTTTTGACTGGGATGAAGTTGATTTTCTCGCGATATTCATCTGGAATATCAACAAGGTCCTTCTGATTTTTCCATGGAATGATAACCGTATCGATCTTTCTTCTCATGGCAGCTAGGGCCTTCTCTTTAACACCACCGACAGGAAGTACTTTACCAGTGAGGGTGATTTCCCCGGTCATGGCAACTGACTTCTTGATTGCCTTGTCAGTAAGAAGACTCACAAGAGTTGTGGCAAGAGTGATACCAGCACTTGGTCCATCTTTTGGAATGGCACCGGCAGGAAGGTGAATATGAATTTCATTTTCTTCAAATGCATCTTCACTAATTCCAAAATCAACGGCTTTGCTTCTGATATAACCAACAGCTGTTTGAGCAGATTCTTTCATCACGTCACCCAATTGTCCGGTAAGGGTGAGTCCCTTTCCTTTCATTTTAGTTGACTCGATATAAAGGATTTCTCCTCCAGCAGCAGTCCAGGCCAGACCTGTACAAACACCTACTTCGTTTTCTTTGTTGTCATCTTCTCTAGTGAAGACTGGTGGTCCGAGAAGCTTGAAGACAGTATTAGTTACAATATGAGTTTTGTCAGCTTCACCTTTGGCGATTTTCATGGCGACTTTTCTACAGAGGGCACCAATCTTTCTTTCAAGGTTTCTTAGACCTGCTTCAGATGTAAAGTGCTCAATAACAGCGTGAACACCTTCATCTGTAAACTTGATATGGTCATCTGAAATACCGTTTTCTTCCATTTGCTTTGGAATGAGATATTTCTTCGAAATTTGAACTTTCTCTTCTTGAGTGTATCCACTCAAGTTGATCACTTCCATTCTGTCCCTAAGTGGACCAGGAATATTCTCAAGTACGTTCGATGTTGCAATAAACATCACGTTTGAAAGATCAAATGGTAGATTCAGATAATGGTCTCTGAATGTAGTGTTTTGTTCAGGGTCCAAAACTTCAAGTAGTGCCGAAGATGGATCACCTTTGAAGTCACCACCAAGCTTGTCTACTTCATCCAGTAGAATTACCGGATTGTTCGTCTTGACTTGCTTGAGGGCTTGAATCACTCTGCCTGGCATGGAGCCAACATAAGTTCTTCTGTGTCCTCTGATTTCAGCTTCGTCTTTCACACCACCAAGAGAAATTCTGACAAATTCTCTTCCCATGGATTTTGCGATCGACTTACCAAGTGATGTTTTACCAACACCTGGAGGACCACTGAAACAAAGGATTGGTCCTTTCATGTTCTTGCCTTTAAGTCTTCTTACGGCAAGGTATTCAAGGATTCTTTCTTTGATTTTTCTCAGATCAAAGTGGTCCTCATCAAGAACCTTTTGAGCAAGGTCGAGATCAAGATGCTCTTCAGAGCTTACTGACCAAGGAAGTTCGGTCAACCATTCAAGGTAGCTTCTGATGATGCTCGACTCTGATGAGTCTGGATGCATCTTTTCAAGTCTTTGAATCTGTTTGAGTGTTTCTTTTTCAACCTCTTCAGGCATTTTTGCCTGAGCGATTTTTTCTTTGAACTCTGCAATTTCATCTTCAGGCTCCTCTCCACCATCTCCAAGTTCACTCTTGATGGCCTTGATTTGCTCTCTAAGGAAAAACTCTTTTTGGTTCTTTGAGATTTCCTCTTTTGCATTGTTCTTAATTTTTGCTTGCATGGCGAGAATTTCAAGTTCTCTACCAAGGATATCGTTGATCCTGTTTAATCTTTCAATTGGATCCAGAATTTCCAGAACCATTTGAGCTTCACCAACGTGAAGATTGAGATTGGATGCAACCAGGTCTGCAAGTCTGCCCGGGTCCTGAATATCTTCTAGAACCATAAGAATATCTGGAGAAAGAACTTTACCTTGAGTGATGACTCTTTCAAGTTGTTCTCTGATTGTTCTCATCAGCGCATTTACTGCAACGTTTGTTTCTTCGATTTTTGAATCTTCTACTTTGTCTACTTTAGCAACAAAGTAAGGCTCCTCTTGGAGGTAATTCTTGATACGGGCTTTTGTAAGACCTTGAACAAGAATTTTGATTCGACCATCAGGTAGTTTTCTCATTCTCATGATCATCGCCACTGTTCCAAGCTCAAAAATTTCACTTGGTACTGGACTCTCTGCCGTGATGTCTTTCTGGCTTGAGAGAAGGATGAGTCTATTGCTTTCATTCAGTGCGTGCTCCACTGCTTGAATACTTGACTCTCTTCCTACGAATAGGGGTAAAATCATGAAAGGATAAACTACGATGTCCCTGACGGGTAAGAGGGGGAGATCTTCTTTGAACTCTATGTTGTCACCCTCGTAGTTTGTAACCATAACTGTCCTCCAAAACGACTTTCGCAAAAAACTCGACTTCCAAAAAATTAATCGGGCAAATAGCTGTAAGTCTTTAAAGTTTTTGTCATAATTATTGAAACTTTTGTGTTAGATTAATTGACGAAGAACCTCTGTAATTGGGCGTTTCAGAGCTAAAGCCCCGTTATGAGGGACGATCAAAAACGCTACGTTTTGAGTCAAGTTTGAAAAAAAAATTCAGGAGAGAAAAATGGCTGACAATATAGGTCTGGTAATTCTGGCAGCAGGTGCTGGGACACGTCTGAAAATGGACCTTCCAAAACCGCTAGCGCCTATGTGTAATCAGCGATTGGTCTTTTTTCCTGTTCAGGCAGCTATGAATTTTCTCAAATCAACTGGAGCAGCCGGTCATATTGGGCTTGTCCTTGGTCATGGAAAAGACAAAGTTGAATCTTATCTCGATGACACGTTTTCCAACGCTGCATACCCACTTTTTAAGGCCCATCAAGTTGAACAAAAGGGAACAGCTGATGCTGTTCGAGCTTATTTGAAAGATGTTTCAGAGCATTCAAAAACAGATGTCATCTTCATTTTGTGTGCCGACACTCCCGTAATTTCTGAGGTTGAACTTGAAAGACTTTATACAGTTTTGAAAGATGGAAATTATGAAGCTGTTGCAGCAACTTTTGAAACCATTGACCCCAAAGGTTATGGCAGGATTGTCAAAGGTGGAAAAGGGTTTCGCATTGTTGAAGAAAAAGATGCAAGCGATGAGCAGCGTAAGATAACTGAAGTGAATTCAGGACTGTATGCTATCAAGACTAGTTATCTTCTCGATAGAATTTCTAACATTAACGACAATAACAAATCGGGTGAATTTTATCTGACTGATATCTTTGCTGAGGATGCCCATGTCACACCTGTTCTCTTTGAAGAAGAAAACCTGTTTATTGGAGTTAATGACCTTGCTCAACTTCAACGTGCCGAGAGAAATCTCAGGTGGAAACACATGAGAAAACTTCGAGATGAAGGTGTTCGCTTCATTGACCTGTCACACACCTACATTGATCCATCCGTTGAGATCGGTTCTGGGACGGTCATTTACCCCAATGTTTTTGCAGAAGGAAAAACTGTCATTGGAAAAAATTGTGTGATTGAACCAGGTTCGATTATCAGAAATTCCATCCTTGAAGATGAAGTAGATATCAAGGCCTATAGTCATCTCGAAGATTCAGTAGTTAGAAAGTCAGCTGCAATCGGACCTTATGGCCGATTGAGACCGGGCTCCGATATCGGTCAGGAAGCGAAGATTGGAAATTTTGTGGAAGTGAAAAAGGCCATTCTCGATAAAGGCGTCAAGGTTTCTCACTTGAGTTACGTAGGTGATGCAGAAATTGGTGAGAATACAAATATTGGCTGTGGTTTCATCACTTGTAATTACGATGGTGCACAGAAACATAAGACAAAAATTGGCAAGAATTCATTCATTGGTTCTGATTCTCAGATGATAGCTCCGGTTGAGCTCGGAGATGAGTGTTACGTTGCTAGTGGATCCACCATTAATCAGAATATGCCGGGTGGTTCATTTGCCATCGCACGGGCCAAGCAAGTGACCAAGGAAAAGATGGCGAAGAGGTTTATCAAGTCGAAGTCTTGATGCATTGCTGCCACTCTTTATAATTCATTCAGTGTTCATTTCGCTCCAAAAATGTTATCTATGGGGGATTAGCGTCTTTTTTGATGGGGTGAGTTATGTGCGGTATTGTAGGGCATTTGGGTCCTCAAAACTCAGTTGAGCTGGTTCTCGAAGGACTCAAGAGACTAGAGTATCGAGGTTACGATTCGGCCGGTGTGAGTTTCATCGACGAAAACCATAAATTACAAAATTATAAAAAATCCGGAAAGTTGGAAAATCTTCGTGCTTTTTTGGGTGAAGGTCCATTTGTTGCCAGATCATGTATCGGCCATACTCGCTGGGCCACCCATGGTGAAGTCAACGATATTAACAGTCATCCGCATTCCAACGAACTGCTTTCCATGGTTCACAATGGAATTATTGAAAATGCTCCTGTTCTTAAATCTGAGCTTCAGGGTGAAGGTTTCGAATTCAAGTCTCAGACAGATACAGAAGTATTTCTAGGTTTAATGACCATCAATTTGAAAAAGGGTCTGGACTTCAAACAGGCCATCATCGAAAGTTTTAAACGTGTCGATGGAAACTCGGCGTTCGTATTGATTGATCCGACAACTGCCGACATCTATGCAATCAAAAGACATGCACCTTTAGTCTGTGGAATCAATGAAGTTCAATCAGAGGCGTTTGCTTCGAGTGATCCTTATGCATTGGCCGGACTGGTCGACAAACTCTACTTCCCAGACGATGAAGTGCTTTGTCACTTGAGTACCGGAAACAAGCATCTTCTCAACTTTTATGATTTGAATGGTGAGAAGACAAAAAGATATCAATCCAAGAATCAAGATTTGTCTGCCACTGTCAGTGACAAGGGTGACTATGATCATTTCATGCACAAAGAAATTCATGAGCAACCTGAATTGATCAGATCGTTGACTCATTATTATTTTGCCGGAGAAGGTGTTCCATCTTTGGAGAGTGCAATCAAAAAGCGACCAGATAATATTCACTTGGTTGCTTGTGGAACTGCTTTTTATGCAGGCCTAGTTATCAAAGATCATATTGAAAAACTTAATAGAATCAGATGTCATGCTGAACTTGGAAGTGAGTTCAGATATAAAGAACCAATTCTTGAAAAAAACGATCTAGGATTGTTCATTAGCCAGTCTGGGGAAACTGCTGATACTTTGGCAGCTCAAGGGCTATGCCACTCAAACGGTCTGTCGACCATGTCGATTGTGAACGTTGAGGGATCCACCCTTTATCGTGATTGTGAAGACAATCTCTTGATCAGAGCAGGTGTTGAAGTTGGAGTAGCTTCAACGAAAGCCTTCACGCAACAAGTTCTTACAGGGATGATTTATTCTGCTGCCTTGAATGGAATCCTAGGGGATGCTGGGAAGAAAAAAGATATGGCTGCCAAGTTTGCTTTACTCGCAGAAAGAGTGGATAAAGTACTTGCTGAAGAAAAAATTATCGAAAATGTAGCCAAGGAAATTCATACGCACAAAGGCTACTTCTATACAGGTAGAGGAATCTATTTTCCAATTGCTCTTGAAGGTGCTCTGAAGCTCAAGGAGATTGCTTACGTTCATGCAGAAGGCTACGCATCTGGAGAGTTGAAGCATGGCCCTATTGCACTCATTGATGAAAGCATGGTCAATGTTGCACTCGTCGGACCTGAACTCTATGACAAAACAATCAGTAACATTCAAGAAATCAAGGCTAGAAAAGGTATTATTGTTTCTATTGGCCCAAGAGGCGATGAGCACTTGAGAGAAATTAGTGATTACTTCATAGAGCTTGATTTCGATGGTCTTGAAGAGCTTTCACCAATTTATGTCAATGTCGTCAATCAGTTGTTGGCTTATTATATCGCCAGATGCAAAGGAACAGACATCGACAAACCAAGAAACCTGGCTAAGTCAGTCACTGTGGAGTGAGGTCGATGGAAGAGGTCTTGAAAAATTTGAATGAACAACAAAGGGATGCGGTTCTTCATACAGATGGTCCTCTCATGATTCTTGCCGGAGCAGGTTCCGGAAAGACACGAACACTTGTAACAAAAATCAGTTACCTTATTGAACAAAAGGGAATTTCTCCTTTTAAAGTTTTGGCACTCACATTTTCAAATAAGGCCGCAAGAGAAATGCGTGATCGAATTGCTACACAAGTTTCCTCTGATGCGGGAGCCTTGTCTGTTACAACTTTCCACGCTTTTTGTGCCAGAATACTTCGATCTGAAGCTCAGTATATAGGACTAAGTAGAAACTTCACGATCTATGATACTTCTGAAAGCAAGGCCGTAATCAAGCAAGTCCTTTCCAGACATGGAATTTCTACCAAAGAATTGAGTCCCTATGAGGTTCTCAATTATATGGATGGTTTGAATAACCTTGGTTATTACGTCGGGATTGAAGACGAAGAAGAATATGATATTGATCGCTCCGATCCATTCTTTGCTTATTACAACGAGTATACAAGTGAACTTAGAAAGTCGAACGCTGTTGATTTCGGTGGTTTAATCACAGGAGTTCTTCACCTATTTGAAAAATTTCCTGAAGTACTTACCAAGTACATCAATCGATTTGATTACATTTTGGTAGATGAGTATCAGGATACAAACCGAGCTCAATTCAAGCTGTTGAATTATCTCTCCAAAGCAAAGAGAAATATCTGCGTGGTTGGAGATGAGGACCAATCTATTTACAGCTGGCGTGGAGCTGATATCAGGAATATCCTGGAATTCGAAGAAAACTTTCCTGAAGTCTCTGTAATGAAGCTTGAGCAAAATTACAGATCAAGTAGAAATATAATTGAAGCAGCTTCTTGTGTAATCTCTCGGAATATTCACCGTAAAGGAAAGGAAATGTGGACTTCCAATCCAACTGGTGAAGAAATTGAAGTAATCGAATGCTTTAATGAAAAAGAAGAAGCTGAATTCATCACGAACACAATTATTTCACTAAGCAAAGAAGGACATTCTACTCGTGAGATGGCCGTGTTTTATCGAACCAATGCTCAATCCCGAACAATTGAAGATCAATTGAGGAGAGCAAACATTCCTTATCGTGTTGTCGGTGGCGTGAAGTTCTACGAAAGAAAAGAAATCAAAGATATGCTTGCTTACCTAAGAGTAATTGTTAACTCTAAGGATAGCCTGGCCTTTAGTAGGGTAGTAAATGTTCCAAGTCGAGGAATCGGGGCAACAACACTTCGTAAATTGGAAAGTGCCGCTATTCGGGATGGAGTCTCCTTGCCTGAAATTGTGGAAACTCTTGTGGATAACCCATCAGATTATAAAGACATGAAGTTGTCGGCTAAGGTCAGATCAAGTCTAGGACTTCTTGCAAATATGTTCGCTGAGGCGAGAGTCTCAGACAGCAACGGAAAGCTTCCAAGTGAAATTTATGAATCGGTCCTTCATGAGTCAGGATATTGGGAGAGTCTGAAGGCCAGAAAAGATTATGAGTCACAAGCCAGACTTGAAAACCTTGAAGAACTTTCATCGGCAATCAAGCAGTATGAAACCTCAACAGAAAAGGCTGACCTTGGTGGTTTTCTTGAAACTGTCACCTTGGATACGACCAATGATGAAGACATGGGACAAGATCTGGGAGAAGTCTCTTTGATGACCATTCATGGAGCAAAAGGTCTCGAATTCAATCATGTATTTCTTTGTGGAGTAGAGGAAAACATCTTTCCGAGTATTCGAAGCTTGGAAGAATTTCAGGACTTCGGACTAGAAGAAGAGCGAAGACTTTTCTATGTTGCAATGACGAGAGCGATGAAAAAACTTTTCATCTGTTTCGCTCAGGGAAGAATGTTGTACGGACAATTGAAATTCAATGGGCCTAGTCGGTTTATTAATGAAATTCCAAATAAATATTATACTTGGAGAAAAGTCGGGAAAATAGCCGGAGGATCTTCCAATACAGGGAGCTGGGATCAGGTTGATGACGACTATGATGACTTTAATCAAGAGCAGCAGTTTGATTCAGAAGAAAAGACATGGGTCGTTTCAAGATCTGAACCAGAATCCAAATTCAAGACAGGATCAAAAGTAGTACACTCCCTTTATGGAGAAGGTTCTGTCATAGATAGTGAAGGGCATGGACCTGAAGAAAAAGTAACAATAAGATTCAAGGACGGAGTCAATAAGAAGTTCATGGTGAAGTTTGCACCATTAACTTTGATCTAGGATGGAAAAAACCAAAAAAATCACATTTATAGTTTTTCCTCTTGTGTTCATTGCCATGGTTGCAGGGTTTGGCTTTGTCATCAATGAAAGAGTCAATAAAGATACATTGAGTAAAGAGTTACAAGAGAATCTTTCGCTGATTCTTGAAAACAGTAAAGTTCTTCCTGGTAAAATATCGACTTCAATTGGTCTGAATATTTCAGTCAAATTGGATGGTGTTAAGGTTATAGATGGAGCCACTGGTCAGACTTATATAAATCTGAAGAAATTTGAAATTTCCACTCCGTGGAGCTCCCTCTTTTGGGCAGGAGTTCCTGTCAGGTTTAGATTAGAAGACCTTGAAATCAACTATAATGACAAATTTAAATCAGTCATTTCAGCTGAAAAGTTACAGGAGAGGGCTGCTTACCGAAATATTTTAGGCTTTTCCACATTTCACAAAGATTCCAAGTTTGATTTCGACCTTAAAACATTGAAGTTCAATGGAATGAAGCAATCGTTGAATATCGATGAGATGAAAATAAAGAACTTCAAGTGGGATAGTTATACCGCCTATGAAGTAAGTGGAAAGATTACAAAGAAGATCATAGGGAAAAAGTTTTCTGCAAACCTTAGAACTGTTGGTGAATTGAATCTCAAGGAGACAGTCAGTTACGGGAAATTAAATACTAAATCCGTACTTACTATTGATGATTTTTCGATTGAGGATAAAGACCTTGAATTGGAAGAATTGAATGGTTCACTAGTTTTAACCACAGATGAAATGCAATTGCTTAAAGGAAAAGTTTCATTTCTTGGGGACAATTACTTCAACTCTGAAATTTCTTTTAAAGACAGAGGAGAAGTTGATCTGAAGGGACTGGACGCCAGTTTAAGCTTGGAGACTTTGATTAAGATGGGATTACTCGACTCTTTACCTGAGGCAGTCAAGAAGAGTTCAATCGCACTTAAGGGGGATCTTACGTTCAAGGAAAAGAAAATTGAAGCTGTTGATCTTAAATTCAATACCATTTCTCAGGTTGAGCTGAATCTTGGAGGAATCAATTTCTTTTCAAATTTCAATGGGTATTGGGATGTGGATCGAGCTGGTATAGAGATGAAGGGAAGGTTCTCAGAAGGTCAACTTCAGACAAAAATCAGTTTTTCTAAAGCAGATTCAATTGGAAGATTGTCGCAGTTCAAACCTAGACTTATAGATATTAAACTGTTCAACGTTGACCTTAGAAGCATGGCCTTGAAAAAGAAAACTTTTTTCCCAACACTAAAGACCCTCTTAAAAAATAAAGATTGGAATCGATCAATTGAAAATATCAATCTTGAAGTGGAGAAGTGTTCATTTGGAAGTGATTTACTTAATGCCAAAGCAAGTTTTCAAAAGAACATGGAAAGTTATGAGTCAAATGATTTTAAAATGACCTTTGGAAAAGAGGGTAAGCTTGATGGTCAATTTAAAGTAAATGAGCAGAGAATTTCAGGATCTCTAGGATTCGAAAGATTCAATATTAAAGGAATTACCTCCTTCTTACCAAATGCAGAAAGTGGTCTCGATGGAATATATCAAGGTGCAATCGTTGGAAGTTATAACTTTCCTCCAGTGAAAACACGTTCAATATCCGTCAATATGGAAGTATTTGATGCGGATCTGTCCAAATTCAAGGTTGTTGATCGTATTTCAGAATTTGTATCAAAAATTGCTCCAGAATCAATGAAGGTGACCAAAAAAGGAAAGATAAATTATATCAAGCTCAGGTCAAATATCGGAGATAGTACTGTTTTGATAGATGAACTTGTCCTTCGTGAAGAAAAGAAAGAATACGAACTATCGGCAAATGGAAGAGTTAATATACTCAAAGAAAAAGACGTCTTTGCTTACCAGGGGTCTGAAATTTTTGTTGAAGTGAATAATATGAGCGGTGATCTGTGGGATAAAAGTAAATTGCCTGCCATCATACCGATTCGAATTCGGGCAAATGATGAAGAATGGCTCCCTGATCTGCTCTATACAATCAATGCATTGAGGTTGAAAAAATGAATGTGAATTATGTGCCAATAAGAGGTGATAAAAACGGTTTTGAGTTTTTGGATCAGAGAAAGCTTCCTTTGGAGGAAATATACCTTCCTGCCAGAAGCCTGGATGATGCCTTTGTTGCAATTAAAGATATGGTTGTTCGAGGAGCACCTTTAATTGGCTTTACGGCCATGGCCGGATTGATTCTTGATTTGGGCTCAAAAAAATATGAATCAATTGAGGAGTTCAAAAAAACTTGTGAATATCTAAAAACTGCCCGACCGACAGCCGTCAACTTGATGTATGAAATAGACATGTCTTATAAAGAAGTGGAAGAGCATGTGAATTCAAAAGGAACGTGGGAAGGAACAACTGACCTTTTGATGAAGCGACTTGTGGAATCCATGCAAAAGCTGGAAGACGACAATATGACCATGGCCAAGCTGGCTGAAAAGAGACTTGGGGCCATTTATGGTGACAGAAAACTTAATCTGATGACTCTTTGTAATACAGGCTTCCTCGCCTGTGGACCGATGGGTACTGCATTGGGTGTAATTTCACACATGAATTCGGTTGGTAAGGTAAATCATGTCTACGCTTCAGAAACGAGACCTTACATGCAGGGGATCAGGCTTACGAGCTGGGAGTTGCTCAAAGAAAAAATTGACCATGAAATTGTTGTCGAGGGTGCTGCTTCACATTTGATGAAGTCTGGTAAAGTCGATGCCGTTTTTATTGGAGCCGATAGAATTGTGGCCAATGGTGATACTGCAAATAAAGTAGGTTCTTCAGGGCTGTCGATAATTTCAAAACATTATGGAGTACCATTTTTTGTAGTAGCTCCATTCTCATCTTTTGACATGTCTTTGGATTCAGGAGAACAGATCGAAATTGAAATGAGGCCGGAAGAAGAGATTCTTTTTTGCAAAGGAATAAGACTGGCTCCAGAGGGAGCGAAAGCTTTTAATCCAAGTTTTGATGTAACTGATCATCAACAAATCAGTAGTATTTTTTGTGAAAGGGGTGAGATTCACCCAGTCAACCGTGAAAAAATGAAAGAGATACTCGGAGAGTAATCATGTTACGTGCTTCTATAGATATTGGTTCAAATAGTGTTTTGTTGCTGATTGGTGATGTAACAGAAAGTGGAATTGAAGAAATTTCAGATACATCAATCATTACCGGTCTTGGAAGAAATCTGGACTCCTCTGGAAAATTTACCAAGCAAGCAATGATTGACACAATCGAAGCCTTTAAGGAATTCAAAAGTATTTTGAATAAATATGATATTTCGTCTTCTGAAGTCTTGGTCACTGCAACCGAGGCCAGTCGAGTTGCTTCAAACTCTGAGGATTTTTTCACAGAAGTACGAAAGAAATTCGGATTTATTGTAAAAATTATTTCTGGAGAAGGTGAGGCCTATTACACTGCAAGGGGTGTGACTCTCTCTTCTACAACATCAGATGGTGACTACGATGTCATTATGGATGTTGGGGGTGCCAGTACGGAACTTATTCTGGTCAAGTCCAGGCCCTTCAAGGTGAAGAGAACTATTTCACTTCCAGTTGGATCTGTGAGGGCCCAAGATTGGATTGATGAAGGAAAGTTTCAGGAGAAAATGGACGCGATCATAAAAAATCATGACCTCTCTTTTTATGAAACCAAATCGATCATTGGTGTAGCAGGAAGTATGACGTCTCTTGGTGGAATGATGAAAGGGATGACCAGCTTTGAGAGTAAGAAGATTAATAACCAAAAGATAGATTTTTCTGAATTTTGTAAATTTACAGACATGATCCTCACCATGGAAAAACAAGATCTCCATGAGCAGTATCCATTTCTCGGCAAAAGAACCCGAACAATCGGAGCTGGGGCACGAGTTGCAAGAGCTCTTGGCTTGAGTTTGGGTGTAGAGACTCTCGAAATTTCCACTTACGGTCTTAGACATGGTACCCTATATGAAGGGAGTATAGATGAGCGATTTACAAGAAAGTAATTTTGATGACGTCATTAAAATGAAAAAAGGACACGTCCTTTTTGTGGAAGGTGAGCCTTCGAATTTCCTCTATATTGTTGTATCTGGTGAAATCCGCGTTGTTAAGGAAAATGGTAAAAGGTTGGTTCCAATTTCCATAGTACGTGAGAGAGACTTCATTGGGGAATTATCCATGTTCTCAGATGAACCAAGGGCCGCATGTGCCATTGCAACTCAACACTCTGAAGTTCTAATGATAAAAAAGTCAGACATCAGAAAGGTTATCAAAAGTTGCCCTGTTTGGGTCAACGATATCATGCAGACTCTGACAGACCGTTTAAGAGGCGGAATCGAGATTCTGAGAGAGCATAGAATCATTGATGATATCTTCGAAGTGGGCAATGACCTCACTACAGAGCAAGAGAAAGAACTTCAAAATGAAATTCAAAAATACAGAGATCGTAGGGGACTCAATTAGAGAGAGACTCTTCCTCTTCTAGAAAGCGATACAAGTGTATCAATCACTTTCTGTTGTGCTTTCTTGATCATTGATTTTTCATCTCTGAGATCCTTGTTCATGATTGAAAAGGCTTCTTCAGCATAAATTCTTGGAGCAAGTCCTAGAACACGTCTTTGAAAATCAACTTTCACATTTTTAAGAGCAACACCGATGCTAGGCGCTTTGATATAAGAGAAAAGATTGATGATATCTTCATCACCTAGATTATCGAGATCATCAAAAGTGAGACTTTGTTCAGCCAGCTCATTTGCTAGGGCAGGGTTTCTCATTCTGATATTCTTTAGTAGTTTTTCTTTCGAGCCAGCATCCATGATTTGAAGCATCTCTACGATTTGTGCTTTACCATTCAAGAAGATTCCGTTTTCGTTTGTAAATTCCATCTATTCGCTCCCGCTTATACTGTCTCGTATTTCAACATTTCTTTCTTAAATTTAGCTTCTGCACGCTCAAGAGATTTTGCGTGAGATTCTTTGATATCTCTCAGCTCATTAGTTTGAGCATTCTTGATTTCATCTTTTTGTTGCTGGTGAGCTGTTCTGAGGTTAGCCAACTCTTCAGACAGTTTCTCATTTTCCATGGCAATGGATTGAGCATGCTTCTTTCTCATTTTGGCGAGTTTTTGCTCTGTCTCATTGTCCATATTGGTGATCTTCGTCTCGTACTCCATTTTCATACGATGGAGAAGATTTTCATTCTTTTTGACTTCTTTTTGGTAGTCACGTGCCCCAGATTCACGAACTTTACGCATCTCATAGGCGAGCCTCTTTGATTCCTGCTCGTTGAACTTTCTGACTTGGTAATCTGTGACTGTTGAACTCATATTTTTATCTCGCGAAGTATCTTTACCTACTCATTAAGAGCCTTCATACTATATGATACGGAGTAGCATCGGGTGCTCACAAGGAGGCAAAAACTGTCCCTTATGAGTCGGTTAAGTTGTGGAAATTATGTCAGCAGAATTAATACAGGCCCCTGAAAATTTCACCTTATTAGATAAAGACTTTCTGGCAGAGTTCAGAGAATGGCTCGAGCTGAATCTTGAGGGTCTTACTTGGCAGGGAAGATACCGGGATGAGTTCGAGCATCTATGGGAAATGTTTTTTGTTGAAGGACTTTCACTGGGACAAATGGCCGAGCGTTTTGTTTATGCTTCCGAAAGGGTCAAGATTGGTCCGTTGTCGAGCTGGTTTCAGTGGCTTCGTGAAAAGTTCATTTGTTTTGTTTATATGAAGAAGGATCTCTCTATTGGAGATCTGGCCTTTGAAATGAACATGAATCCAACAGTTGTAGCGGGAGTATTGAGAGGTTTTCTTATAGAAGGATTTCCTCATCTTGATGAAGAGTTTAATGAGTGCTTTTTAATTCCCCATAGATCTTCAGAAAATTTGCATCTTAAATATTCAACAATCAAATCCAATTATGATCTTCCTCCAGTTGTCAGTCGTTCAATGGATGACGACATCATGCCTTCGATGGAGGTGACTCTCTATGAAGAATGGGGAGAGTTACTTGAAAAAAGTAAGAAGGAGATTTTTCATAGCAAACTCAATATAAGGAAGATCAGAAGAGATGCTTCATTAGGACAGCAGTTCAAAATTTTCAGAGAATTTGTAGTTTTTATTTTGATCGGATTCTTGATCGTCTCTGGAATTCAAGTCGCAAATAAATGGTATAAAGATTATCTTTCAAACAAGATCAGTATCTATGAACCACAATTCAAATGGCTCAATAGAACTTTGACATTCAAACCGTCTTCAGAAGATCTTGCTCGAAAGGGATTTACGCTAGATCCTAAAGATATTGAGCAAATTGATGAATCTGAAATCGAAGAAGATACTCAATATCGGGAGGAAGAGCGTTACGATGTGGAATCGGAAGTGGTTCTGACATCATGGGACTCTTTACCAAAAGATTTCAATGTCGCTGACTTAGAAGAATCTGAATTCGAAGAGAAGAGTAAAGGTGGTTATAGAGATACGAGGTTCGGTAATAAAAAAGTTTATCGTGTAATGATGAAGTCGGTGAACTCAGTCGATGCAAAATCACAACTCAATGGTCTTCTCGAAAAATATCAAGTCAAGCAAGTTGATAAAGTGAAGCCAGGTAAGTTTGTTCCCGGTGGCGTTTATTACAACCTATTTGTTCCAAGACAATACCTCAAAGAATTCCTCGCTCAGGTGATGGATATCGATGATTCGATTCTCTACGAGTCAAGAACTAGGGGACGTAATCCGCCTGGACAAAACAAGGTCTTCATTTGGATTAAAAATATTTAACAGGTGTTATTTCCACTTATCTTTGAAATCAAGGCAATCTAAGAAAAATTTCCGATTTTGCTTTTTAGATTACATTTGGGCATCAGGAATTTCGAAAAGTGTTTTTACTTTGCGAAGGAGGATGTGACTTTTTCCAAGGTAAAACCACTGTCTGAAAAAACCGATCAGCATTGCTGCGAAAAAACCGTAAACCACACCTGAGTGAGTTGTTTTTTCAACAATGTTGGTGTCGTGGGCACCGCCAAGAAGAAAAGCAATCATTCCAAGAATCAACATGAGCATTGTCCAAGGAATCGTCTGACGTTTGCAACGAGTAGAGTCATAAACGAATTTTTCAACTTTTTTTGTATAAGGCGTAAGGTCTTCTGGTGGATTATCAAACAGCTCATTCAAATTTGTTGAGGTGGAAAGAATCGTCCAAATATTATTGATCAAACGTGAGACACCAATGAAATAGAACATTACAAAAGCTTGAGCAAAGATCGTGTAGAGAAATACTGGAATTGCGATTTGAATATGATTCAAAGAAAGTTCAACGTAACCAAACGCAGTTAGCATAGTGAGAATGACACCACTAACCATAAGTAAAAGTAGTCCGCGAAGTAGATACGCCATGTCTTAATCCTTCTTGCGACAGTCGTGATTTGATTGCTAAAGGCCCTGTTATTTGTTAATTAAGCAACCACAAATCGCAATTTTATTCTGGGCAACATAGACCAAATTTTGAAAAAAGAAAAGGGCGCCCCTGTGACTGAACCTCAACAACCACCGGCAGGTGAGACAAAGAAACTACTTGAGAATCCAATCGTTGGAAGCTTAGTGGTACCTATTGCAATTGTCTTGGTTGGGGCCTTGATTATTTTTGGTGTAACAAAAATGTTATCGACCGATCGTTCTTACAAAGACTTGGTCAGAGAACTTCATTCAAAAACGTTCGGAAACCGATGGATAGCGGCTTACGAGCTTTCAAAACAAATTAGTGCGAAAAGAATTCCAACTGAAGAAGTACCTTGGTTGGTGACAAATCTAAGCGAGGTTTACGACCAAGCTGTCGATCCAAGAACAAGAGATTTTATTATCGTTGCACTTGGTTCTCTTAAATCTGAACTTGCCCTTCCCGTTATTCAAAAAGCATTGCAAGACAAAGACCCAAAAGTTCAATTCTCTGGAGTTGTAGCGATTGGAAATATGCCATCAACATTCCCTATTGAGTGGGCTCCACTTCTTCAAAAAATGCGAGACACAAAAGATGTAGGATTGCGTCAGGCCATTATGCTTGGTGCCGCATCGCACAGGGTAAAGGAAGCTCAACCTGATCTCGTTGGCTATCTTGATTCAGGCGATCCCTCAATTCGCTACGCTGCTGCTTTGGCTTTGATTAATTATAAAGAACCGAAAGCCGCACCAGTACTGGAAGAGATTCTGTTTTTGGTTCCGCCAACAACGAAACCGGAGCCGGGACAATTTGGCGCAAACGAAACAGTTGGATTGCAGCTGAATATCATAGCTGCTTTGCAAAAAAATAAATGGAAAATACTCAATGGCGCATTGGGTAAATTGATAGTTACTTCGGGTAACAAAATGCTTGTAGTGAAGGCGCAAGAGGCATTAAACCTGTTGAAAAACTGAGTGTTTATCCTCATAATCTAAGCTACCGAATTTTGTTGTAAGGTGTTACCTAACTGCCCGATAGGATGGCTTTTTTAAAAGCTTAATATTGGAATAAATTTCATATACACGAGGAATGTTTCATGAGCTCTGAAACAAGACAGCAGTTGAATCGAAGAGAGTTTTTGAGTTTTCTATCTTTGGGATGGATTACTTTTACAGCAGCTTGTGCTGGTCTGGCTTCTCTTGCATTCAGATTCTCTTATCCAAACGTTAACTTTGAACCAGAAATGGATTTCCTAGCTGGTCGCCCTGAAGACTACGAAGAAGGCGTCGACGAGCGTTGGAAAAATGGGTTTGGAGTTTGGGTTTTCAAAAATGAAGGGAAACTTGTGGCCCTTTCAAACATCTGTACACACTTGGGTTGTATTCCTACCTGGCTCCCTGCCGAATTGAAGTTCAAGTGTCCGTGTCACGGTTCAGGTTATTATCCGAACGGAATCAACTTTGAAGGTCCTGCACCGAGGCCTTTGGAAAGATACAACGTTTCATTGACCCCTGAAGGTTTGATCAAAATCGATAAGACTAAGATCTACCGTTATGAAAAAGGTCAATGGGATCTCCCTGGTGCCTTCTTGGAAGTTTAATTAACTAAAGTGAGATAGTAGTAATGGCTGGTAAAGGTTTAGTTCAAAAAGTTAGAGATACTCAAGTTTGGAAATCGATTTTCCGTCATGGGCCACCGGACAACGCACGTAACAGAGCTGCTGTTGTTGCTGGTAACGTTTTCCTTCACTTGCACCCAATCAAGCTAAAGAAGTCTGGTGTGCAGTTGGGTTACACGTGGTGTATGGGTGGATTGACCTTCTTCATCTTTCTCGCCTTGACTGTAACGGGCGTTCTATTGATGTTCTATTACAGACCAACAGCTGAATATGCATACAACGATATCATCGCTCTTAAAGAGCACGTGCCCTTGGGGATCATGAGAGAGATTCACAGATGGGGTGCTCACGCCATGGTTATTACTGTTTGGCTTCACATGTTCCGTGTTTTCATGACCGGTTCTTACAAACCACCAAGAGAATTCAACTGGGGTGTCGGGGTTATCCTACTTGTTTTGACACTTCTTCTTTCATTTACCGGTTACCTACTTCCATGGGACCAGCTTGCCATTTGGGCGATTACCGTTGGTTCAAACATGGCTAAAGCAACTCCGTTCATGGGTCATGGTGGTCCAGGTGCGATGCTTGCCCAGATCGGTGACTTCGTCATGGTTTCTGACAAAAACGATGTGCGCTTCCAACTTCTCGCTGGTCGATTCGTTGGTGAGCCTGCGCTTTTGAGATTTTACATTCTTCATTGTGTATTTATCCCTCTAGTTGTTGGTGTATTGATTGCAGTTCACTTCTGGAGAGTGAGAAAAGACGGTGGTATTTCAGCACCTCTATAAGAGGGTTTTAAGGAAGAAATAAATGAAAGAGATTATTAACTGGCTTGCAGAACCAATTAGATCGTTTCCGATTTTTACGGTCCTGTTCTATTTGATGGTTAAGAACTACAGAGTCGTCGGAACGAAGAAGTTTGGTATTGGAGCCCTTCTTGTTTCAATTCCTGTTGTGGCTTGGTTTGCAGCAGATAAAAACTTTCTGGCGATTATTCTTTGGCCGGATAACATTCCTATCAACATTCTAGTTATCCTGATTTCATTCTTCACTTGGTTCACTCTTTATAAGTGTGCTGAAAACGATAAAAGAATTGAAGCTGGAGAAGTTCCAATAGAAGCTCTTCCAGAGAACAGAGAAAAGGTTTGGTGCTGGCCGAACCTGGTTTATACAGAGCTTTTCGCAATCATCGCTTGTACGATCTTCCTTATTGTTTGGGCGATTATCTTCAAGGCTCCGCTTGAAGAGCCTGCCAACCCGACATGGGCACCAAACCCAGCCAAGGCACCTTGGTACTTCCTTGGTCTTCAAGAAATGCTTGTTTACTTTGACCCTTGGATGGCCGGTGTTGTTCTTCCAGGTATTATTGTCGTTGGTCTTATCGCTATTCCTTATATTGATACCAACCCTAAAGGTAACGGTTACTTCACTTTCGCTGAGAGAAAGATGGCGATTTGGTCGTTCTTATATGGATGGTTGGTCCTTTGGATCTACCTGATCATTGTAGGTACCTTCCTCAGGGGTCCGAACTGGACGTTCTATGGTCCGTTTGAGTTCTGGGATTTCCACAAAGTTGAGGCGATGTACAACATCAACCTCTCTGAATACATCTGGATTAAAATTCTGAATGTTCCAATGCCACCGAACTTGGTTGTAAGAGAAATCTTCGGAATCATTCTAACTGTTCTTTATGTAGCAGTTCTTCCGGTTTTGATTGCCAGAGGAAAATTTGGACAAAAATTGATCGAGAAAATGGGACAGATTAGATTCTATATTTTCATTTTCTTGGTTTTGGGGATGACCAGCTTACCAATCAAAATGGTTCTACGTTGGGCTATCGATTTGAAATACATTATTGCTCTACCTGAGTGGGAACTTAACCTATAACAGTAGACGAGAGAAATAAGTTTAAGAGGTTTTTGAAATGACCAAAAAACACGAGCCAGGCATGGCTTATGACATGAAAAAACTGAACAAGGTTTTCGCCTTCTTGTCGGTTGCTTTTTTACTGACGGTGATTTGGGTTTTCCTTGATGACTATATGAGACCCTGGAAAATGGTCCAGCTGGAAGCTCAAAAGATCAAAAGAGAAAAGCTGACTGCCAAGATTGAAGCAGAGGCCAAGAAAATCGACCAGAAAAAGCTCGAAGAGCTCAACAAAAAGCTTGATGAAAGTGAAAAGATTGTTGCTGGAAGAAAGGGTGATATCAGCAAACTTCATGGTGAACTTGCCACAATTCAAAGAGATTTGACTGACGAAACCATCATTAATGGTCAGTTGAATGCTCAAATTGGTGCTGTTGGTTTCCAGTATGGTGTTGCTCATACCAACCATGACCCGAAAGCTGATACTTTGTTTGCAAAGCTTCAGGATTTGAAGTCACGTTATGCCAAGTCGAAAAACAACCTCAAAGAACTTGAAGGTAAAAAGAAAGGCTTGAATAAAGAAGTTGAGAAACTTCAAGCTGAAGTTACTACTGTAGAAAGAGAAATCAAAGATCTTCTCAATACGAAGACACTTTTGGAAAAAGCCAAGAAGACAACAGACATTGATCCTGTTTTCTTCATCAGAAACGCCCCACTTGGGGACTTCCTGGATCCAACAGTAAAGATTCAACAAATCGTTGCCAAAAACATTACTGATGATCGTTACTTCCAGCACGTTCCAAAGGTAGACAGATGTATCACTTGTCACACTTTTATTGGAACTAAAGGATATGAGGATCAGCCGAATCCACATAAAACTCACCCGAATCTTGATTTGATGGTTGATAAGGATTCACCACACCCGATGAAGTCTTTTGGGTGTACAACTTGTCACGGTGGTGAAGGACATAGAGTTACTGACTTCGGTTCAATTGCTCACACTCCTGAAACCCCAGAGCAAAGAAAAGAGTGGATTGAAAAGTACAACTGGCATGAGCCACATAAAGTTCCTCACGTGATGTTCAAAAAATCCATGACAGAAGCTTCTTGTGTGAAATGTCACCAAGGTGTTGAGTGGGTTCCAGGTGCGACTGTTCTTAATGAAGGTCGTCGTCAAATGGAAAAATTTGGATGTTATGCCTGTCACAAAATCGAAGGATGGGAACATAAGAGAAAGCCAGGTCCAAGTTTGAAGAAAATTGCTGCGAAAGTGGATAAAAAATTCTTCAAGTCATGGGTTTGGAGTCCAAAGAGCTTCAACAAACATGCAAAAATGCCTCAGTTCTTCGATCAAGTTAACAACAACACGAAGAAAGAGTTCATTGAAAAGAACGTTGCCGAAGTTAATGCTATGGCCGAATACATCTGGAGTATTTCAGAAGATTACAAGCCGTTTGCGAAATTTACTGGTGGTGACAAGAAAAGAGGTAAAGAACTAGTAAAGTCTGTCGGTTGTATGGGATGTCATGGAGCTGAGGGATGGGAAAAAGAGTCCAAAAAGATCGATGCTTACGCGGGACCATATCTTACGGGAACAGGTTCAAAGGTTAATGCTGACTGGTTGGTGTCTTGGTTAATCAAACCTTCTCATTATTCTCCAGACACAATCATGCCTTCATTCAGACTAAGCAATAGAGAAGCAAATGACATTACTGCTTATCTAATGAGCTTGAAAAACAAGAGTTTCGACAAACTGAAGTTTGAAGAGATGAATAAAGAAGCTAGAGACGAAGTACTTGTTTCTTACTTTTCAGCTTTTGACACAGTTGAAGTTGCCCAGAATAGACTTGCTAAAATGTCTGACAGAGAAAGAACTCTTGAACTAGGGAAAAGATCTGTTGGTAAATATGGTTGTTATTCTTGTCACGATATTGCGGGATTTGAAGGTCGTTCACCAATTGGGCCTGAACTTTCCAAAGTTGGTTCAAAGCCACTTACGCAATTTGGTTTCAGTCATGAGCATGATGTTGAACATTCTAGAGATGGATGGATTAAGGCTCACTTGTTGAATCCAAGAAGATGGGACAATGGTGTTGATAAGCCATTCAAAGACCTTCTAAGAATGCCTAACTTTTACATGACAGATAAAGAAGCTGAACAGATCACTGTTGCTTTGATCGGTCAGGTTTCAGATTATGTACCTCTGGCTGGAGTCAAGAGACTTAACCATCTTGAAACAGTTGCTGAAAAAGGTATGAAAGTCGTCAACAAGTACAACTGTATAGGTTGTCACCAAGTTGATGGGTTCAGAGGTGATATTCTTAAGATGTATGAAGATGACATCAATGAAGGACCACCAAGACTCAGTGGTCAAGGTCATAGAGTACAGGCCGACTGGTTCCATCACTTCCTTGCCAATGTCTATCCAATCAGACCTTGGTTGAATGTGAGAATGCCATCTTTTAACCTGACCAACGAAGAAAGAAACCTTATCGTTGCCGGCTTCCAGGCCAAAGCTGAGATTGAGAAAACTTTCGAAGATCTAAACAGTGAAGTTGTGTGGGCCCCGGGTGAAAGAGCTGCCGCTCAGAAGCTATTCAAGTCACTTGACTGTGCTTCTTGTCACGCGGAAGGTTTCACTACTGATGAACCATCAGCTCCAAACCTTTACTACGCTAAAAAGAGACTAAGACCATCATGGATCAAAAAGTGGCTATCAAATCCACAAGCGATTCTTGAAGGAACTGTTATGCCAAACTTCTGGGAAGATGGTGAATCTACTGATACTGAAATTTTCGGTGGAGATCCTAAGAAGCAAATGGAAGCCCTTACCAAGTACTTGATTGAGATTGGGCACGATAAATACTCACCGTTGGATAAAAAATAATTAGGGGCACGGAAGCCTTTTTTGGAGGAATATATGGGAAGTCACGCTCATTCTAACGAGCCAATTGTTTACCCAAATGACGAACAATTCGGTAAAGCTTCTCCCGGCAAAATCGGGATGTGGATCTTTCTTGTAACGGACGCCATGTCCTTTTCAGGTTTCTTGCTGGCTTACGGAATCCTAAGAGCTACAAGAGATTGGCCAAATCCAGTTGAGGCCCTTGGTGGAGTTGGACTTTCTGGTTTCATGACTTTCCTTCTTATCTGTTCTTCAGTTTCAATGGTTATGTCTATCGACTATTGTAAGAGACACGATAGAAAAGGGATGTTGACCTGGTTGTTGGTCACTATCCTTGGTGGTTTTGCCTTCCTTGGTCTTCAGGTTTATGAATATAATCACCTGGCTCATGACCTGGGTATGACTTTCAATAACTATGCCCATGGGAATAACCTTTTCTCTTCAACATTCTTTGCGATTACTGGTTTCCACGGACTCCACGTTTTCTCAGGTGTTATGTACCTTTGTTACATGTACAAACTGGCCCATGATGGGGTTTTTGATAACGGGAATTACAACCAACTTGAGATCGCCGGACTCTTTTGGCACTTTGTTGACCTTGTTTGGATTCTCGTCTTCACTTTCGTTTATCTTCTATGATGTTGATCAGATCACTGATATTCACACTGACACTTTTTTACCTGGATGTGCTCCATGCATGTCCAGGATGTGCCGGTTCTATGGGAAGTAAAAGAGATTCTTATACTGTTTACATCCTTATGGTTTTCATTGGTCTGACATACATTCCTTTTTTCGTTCTCTACAGAACAATCATCAAACATAGAAAAGGTATTGCTGAACCAAAAGCTCATGAATGAACAAAACCGCTCAGCTTATCTGATCATTGGAATTTTAAGTCTTGTCGTTTTCGCTTTTCTAACTTGGCTTATTTATTTGCGTGTTCCAGCTCCTGATTATCCAGCTTGGGTGACTGCTTTGCCTTCCGTTAATGCCATGTTGAACGGTCTGACCGCGATCCTTCTTGGGTGGGGGTATTATGAAATCAAGGCCAAGCAAAATAAAGAAGGCCATAAGAAAATCATGATGACCGCGACTGTGACGTCGGGACTTTTTCTTATAAGCTATATTGTTTATCACCAGTTTCACGGAGATACCAAGTTTTTGGCGCAGGGATGGGTGAGACCGACTTACTTCTTTATACTTATTTCACACATTATACTTTCGATTCCGCTAGTGCCGTTGGTGTTTACAACATTGTGGCATGCCAAGTCTGAGCAATGGGAAAAACATAAGAAGTTTGCCAGATGGACTTTTCCCATCTGGCAGTATGTTTCTGTAACTGGTGTTCTGATTTTCGTCTTCTTGAAACTTTTTAATTGAGATCTTCTGAAAAATAGAAATTCAATTTTTTCTTCACATCAACAGGAAGAGTTGGAAGCTTGCTTCTTGGAATTAAGAATGTGGATAAGTTGAAAATATCTGTATAAACACGATTATTATCTGCCGCTCTTTTCAAATACACATGTCCTGAACTTCCTCCTGTACCAATCTTAGTACCCAGCATTCTGTGGGCCATTAGAGCATGGCGATATCTCCAGGTTGTGAAACCTTGATCAATATCCATCAAGAGCTGTAGGAACTTATATGGTTGAGTCAATATCGGTTCATCTCTATAAAGAAGAATGAAAAGAGCATTCAATGTAGCTTTTTGAGAAAGCTTACGCTGACCCTCTTTCACTAGTTGATCATGTGTCTCGGAAGAGAGAAGACTTTGGAAAGTTTCTCTTGTGCCTTCAAGGTTAGCGAGCTGTGCACTCATCATTTCCGGAGCAAGTGTCGCTTTGTTTCTTTCAATGATAGCTTGTTCCTGATCAAGCATTTCAGAAACGACTGATTCAAACTCTTTCCAGAAATCAAAATTACCTTCTTGGGTGAAAGGAACTCTCTCAAGCCACTTTTCTAAAAGTTCAAGAAGAGAAGGTTCTTTTTCAACCTTTGTAAGTCTCTCTTTATCCTGATCATTCAAACGACCTAGAAAATATTCTCTATCAACAGCAATTCTATTTCCTGTTCCTAGTCCCATTCGAATTTCAATTTCACGAAATTGTGCTGATTGAAATCCTGAAGCAGGAACCAGAAGATCTCTAAATTCAAGGAAGTCCATTGGAGTCATGGTTTCCATCACATCAAGTTGTTCTAAAAGAAGCCCTTGAATTTTGATTATTCTCTCAAGTCTTGAAACCACAGTTCCAAGTTCGTTTTCTTCAATTGCATCTTTATTAAAAACTTGGACTACACTCCCAAAATCATGAATGATCTGTTTAAACCAAAGTTCGTAAACTTGATGAACGATGATAAATAAAGTTTCTTCATGTTCTTCTTTTCCATACTCCGCACTCTTAGGAGATTGTGTCGCAAGAAGTTCATTCAGTTTGAGGTAATCACCGTAATAAACTGGTTCGGGGATTCTTCCTTTCATGATTTTGTACTCCGTTTTGTAAAATCGCCCCGATTATGTCGTTTGAGGAGTATTTGCACAAGGCAATCTTCATCATGAATTTGTCGATTTGATTTGCGAATCGGGGCCTTGCATTGTAGAAGTTCCCATACCAAATTTTGAAATTGAAGTATCTTGATAATGCGCGTTAAAAACCTAGCTCTTAGTACTATTGTCATCACGTTTCTCCTCCTGATTCTAGGGGGAATTGTTCATAATACTCAGTCGAGCTTGGCCTGTCCTGATTGGCCATTGTGTTATGGAAAAGTTTTTCCAAACATGAAAGATGGTGTTTTGATCGAGCACAGTCATAGATTACTTGCCAGCTTGGTAGGGTTTCTCACTATTCTTCTTACGGTCTTCACCTGGAAGAGAAATAAGACTGACTCCAATTGGCAGGAAGTGTTTCATCTTTCTACTCTTTCTTTGGTAATGGTCATTGCTCAAGGTGTTCTTGGTGGAATCACTGTTATCTATAGACTTCCAACAATCGTATCAACGACTCATTTGGGTCTTTCAATGATCTTCTTTTGTACGATCATTCTTCTTCATCACAAGCTTTCTTTATTGGAGTCCGCTCCTTTGAAGGTGGAAGATTTAGAGAAAGAGAAATTCTCAGTTTCGTGGAAACCTATCTATAAGCATGGAATCCTAATTTCTGGTGTCCTGATTTATCTTCAAATGATACTCGGGGCGTTTATGAGGCATTCTGGAGCGGGAGCTTCATGTGGTCTCGGTTCAGATGCTTGGAATCTATGTCTAGACATGGGAACTTGGACTAAGTCTTGGTGGCCAGAAGCTTCAATTGCCCAGCTTCACATGGTTCACAGATATTTCGCTATCTTTGTTACTTTGGTTTCTTTTCTTTATTCCGCCAAAGTTCTTACTTTCTTTATTAAAACAAAAAATGCCGCTGAAAAATTCAGAACACCTTCTATGATTTGGGCCGTGGTTATTCCAGTTGCCATCTTCTTCCAAGTTGCTCTGGGTGTTATGACAGTGGCGATGAATATCTCTGTTGTTCCAACAACCCTTCACCTTGGAATGGCCGCTGTTTGTCTTGCCGGACTATGGAAGTTGAACCTCATCTTGAATTCTGCAGAAGAGTATTACGGAAACAGAACCTTCCATTCAATTTTTTCTGATTTTGTTGAACTCACAAAGCCGAAATTATCTGGACTCGTAATGATGACTGCGATTGTCGGTTTTCTACTGGCTCCAGGAGAGTTGAACTTTTTCAAAGGAATCTTCTCTCTGGTTTTGATTGCTCTCGTCGTTATGGGAGCATGTGCATTAAATTGTTATATCGAAAGAGATGTTGATGCGCTCATGGAAAGAACCAAAGATAGAAGTTTGCCCGCCGGTCGCTTGAATCCGATGGTTGCTTTGACGTTTGGAATTGTTCTAGTTGGATCTGCTATTGCTTTGATGGTTTTCTATGTCAATTTTGTCACAGCGGTCCTTTCTGCTTTGGCTGCGATTCTATACCTATGGGCCTACACGCCAATGAAGCAAAAATCTCCTTTTGCTGTTGTTATCGGTGCAATTCCAGGGGCGATTCCACCTCTTCTTGGATGGACGACCGTCACTGGGACACTAGATCTCAATGCATTTGGTTTATTTCTAATCCTTTTTGTTTGGCAACTTCCGCACTTCATGGCGATTTCCATTTTCAATGCAAAGGATTACGACGCGGCCAATATTAAAGTTTATCCAAATCAAATCTCCACATCCACAACATGGAAGGCGATCCTGGTTCTTACAGCCGCGATGATTGCTACAACTCTTGCGCCTTACTCTTGGAGTGGCGTCAGTAAAGCTTACTTTATTGTGGCCATTCTTCTTGCTGTTCCTATGACGCTTCTTGCTCTTGCGGGAATCAAATTTCAATCAAACTCAATTCAAGTTGAACTTTGGGCCAAGCGTTATTTTTGGGGAACAATTCTTTATTTACCATTGCTGCTAGGGGCTATGATTTTTCTTAAGTAGAACTCTTGTCCTTAAAATCCTACGTAGTAAAGTCGTGTATTTACTTGTATAATGGCTCAGACTAACAAATTTAAACTTTAGCAATTACTTCATGAAAGTAAATGAAGGAAGACTTTATGAATTTGGTTTCATTTTTCTTTGAAGGATTAATCATGGCCGCCGGAGGTGCCGGAAAAGTTCATGATGGATTAACTTTTTGGCAAAGGATCCAACCACCAGAAGATATTTCTGAGCATGGTCACTTGATTGAATGGTTATTCAATTACACGACTATCTTGAATATCTTTTTCTTCGCTCTGGTTTGTGCTGGTCTTTTCGGTTTCTCTTATTTGTATTCAGCAAAGAGACACTCGAAGCCTTACTACACTTATGGAAATAAGAAATCACATATCATGGTTGCAACTGCAATCGGTCTTTCTGTTTTCCTTGCGATCGATATGAACATTACAAGAATGTCGAACAACGATTACACAGGTGTATTCATCAATTGGCCTGATGAAGATAAAGAAGAAGTTTATCGTGTACAGGTCATGGCTCAACAGTGGGCATGGCACTTCCGTTACCCTGGTAAAGACGGTGTGTTCAATACTGAAGACGATGTAGTTTATCTAAACGACTTGAGAGTTCCTGCAGGAAAGAAGGTCGTTATTCAAATGATTTCAAAAGATGTGATTCACTCACTTTATCTTCCAAACGCGAGAAGAAAAGTTGATGCCATTCCAGGAAGAATCACTCGTATTTGGTTCAAGCTCAACAAGCCTGGCAAGTATGACATTGCTTGTGCTGAAATGTGCGGAACCTATCACTACAGAATGCAAGCCAAGCTTACAGTTTACGAAGATGCAGACATGAATGCTTGGATGGCAGAGGCACAAGAAAAGGCAATTCAGGAAAACGATCCTGAAAACCTAGAGCGTTACTGGGGTTGGACGTGGCAGAAGACAACCCGCAAAGAAGTTAGCATGAACTAATCTATCGGAGATAGAAATGGCTTTTTACGAACAGCATATTCACCCAAAACCAACAACTTTCATTAGCAAGTATATCTTTTCATACGATCACAAAGTGATCGGTAAGCAGTTCCTATGGTACGGGATCCTTGGTCTCGGACTTGGTGGAATCATGGCCTTGATGATTAGATGGGCCCTTGCCTTCCCTGGAGAAGCATTTCCTTTGATTGGACAATTCATGTTTCCAGAGACTGGTGGGGTAATCCCTCCTGATACTTATGCCATGCTTTTTACCATGCATGGTACGATCATGATCTTTTACGCTATTACGCCGATCTTGATTGGAGCCTTTGGTAACTTTTGTATTCCTTTGATGATTGGCTGTCGGGATATGGCCTTTCCTCTGATGAACATGCTTTCTTTCTGGTTAGCCGTTCTTTCAGCGGTTCTACTCGTCGGTTCACTCTTCACTCCACTTGGAGCTGCAGCTGGTGGATGGACAGCTTATCCTACTCTTTCAACTTTGATTGGTTCTCCAGGTGTCGGACAGACTCTTTGGGCCGTAGCCATCTTCGTTCTTGGTATTTCTTCTACAATGGGCGCGATCAACTACATCACAACGGTGATTACTTTGAGAGCTCCTGGTATGGGATACTTCGATATGCCACTTACAATCTGGGGACTTTGGTTGACAGCTATTCTAAACGCTATCTTCCTTCCAGTTCTTGGTGCCGGTGGTCTTCTTCTTGTGTTCGATAGAGTTTTTGGAACCCAGTTCTTTCTCGCTGGTGCAGCTGCGACCAGTGGAACAGGTGACCCCGTCCTATTCCAGCACGTTTTCTGGATCTTCGGTCACCCAGAAGTTTACATTCTTATTCTTCCGGCTTGGGGTATTGTTTCAGACATCCTGTCTTTCTTTTCAAGAAAGCCTGCGTTTGGAGCCAAGGCAACAGCTCTTTCAATGACTTCAATTACAATTCTTTCAACGTTGGTTTACGGTCACCACATGTATACGACTCAGATGAGTCCACTACTTACTCAGACGTTCATGACTTTGACCATGACTATCTCAATCCCATCAGCGATCTTCTTTGCTAACTGGCTTGGAACGATCTGGAAGGGATCTATTAAATTCGATACACCAATGCTTTTCTCTCTTGGTGTTGTTTTCGTTTTTGGTCTTGGTGGTTTGACTGGTCTATATCTCGGTACTGTTACTACTGACCTATATCTTCACGATACTTACTTTGTTGTTGGTCACTTCCATTACACCATGGCCGCTTCAGTTCTATTTGGTTCATTTGCAGCCATTTACTTCTGGATGCCAAAGATGTTTGGAAAAATGCTCAATGAAACATGGGGTAAGATTCACTTCTGGCTAACCATGCTTGGTCTTAACGGTGTTTTCTTTGGAATGCTCTTTGTTGGCTACGCAGGGATGCACAGAAGATTATACGACCCGTTCGTATACGACTTCCTTCAAAAACTGGTACCGATCAACACATTCATTACTTGGTCGGCAATCCTTATGGGACTTTCACAGATCATCTTCGTTGTGAACTTTGTTTACGTTGTATTTTGGGGGAAAGAAGAGACCGATCCAAACCCTTGGAAAGTTGGAACTTTGGAATGGACTATCCCATCTCCAGCTCCACACTATAACTTTGACCAAATCCCAGTAGTAAAGTGTGGACCACATGAACTTGGAAATCCAAACCTGACTACTGATAGAGATTTTCAGTATCAGACTGAGGAGTTGGTGGAAGCTTAATGGAAAGAACGGCAATCCTCCATTCTGACAGTGCAGAAGGAAAGCGTCTGGTTTCCAGCATCGCCATGATCGTGGTGCTGGTTTCGTTTTCAATGCTTTTTGCTTCTCTCTTTCTTGGGTATTCCTACTTCAGGATCACTTCTCCTGTGTGGCCACCCATGGGCATGGATAAAGTCGAACTTTTCTATCCTACACTAAGTACATTCGCCATTGTTCTGAGCTCGATGACCTTCATGATTTTCAGGGCCAAGTATTTTGGCGGTGGTGATGTAAAGAAAACTCTGCCTTGGCTTTTGGGAACAATCGCTCTTGGTCTCGGTTTTATGTACACACAGTTCAGCCTTTGGGCCGATCTGAAGTCCAAAGGTTTTTACGCCAGCAGTGGTGTTTTCCAATCTTTGGTTTATTCGTTCACTTGGATTCACGCAGCTCACATCGTGATTGCATTGTTGGCCCTGGCTTACTTGATTCCGGTAACGATGAAAAAAGAATGTACGATCACAGAAGAAAATAAAGTGAATAACGTCGGTAAGTTTTGGCACTTTCTCGATGTTATTTGGTTACTGATGTATTTTATCATTTTCGTAATATAGAGGACTAAAATGAGAGTTTTACTTTCTATTCTAATGCTTACTTTTTTTGTTTCCTGTAGCAAAAAAACATTCGTTGAAGACAAAGTTTTTGCTGGAGGAGTTCACGCTTCTGCTTGGAAACTCAATAAGGGTGAGCAAATTTACAAAGAATACTGTATGGCCTGTCACGGTGTGAAAGGGGACGGTAAGGGACCTGCTCACAAAGGGATGAAAGTACCACCTAGAGATTTTACTCTTGGGATCTACAAGTTTGGGAAAATCACGACAGGTGAACTTCCACACGACAGACATTTTTATGACATCCTTAAGTACGGACTTCACGGAACAGCTATGCTTCCATGGGATTTGACTGAAGGTCAAATGGACGCTGTCGTTCAATACATCAAAACTTTTGCCCCTAAAGTATGGGAAGGAAAAGACAAGAAGCTTGGCGCTGAAATTCTTCCAACTGAAGATCCTTTTGGTGAAGCTCATAGAACAGCAGCTATCCAAAAAGGTAAAGAAGTTTACCATGCTGTGGCTAACTGTCAGTCATGTCACAGAGGTTATCTCGACCTTAATGAATTCTCTGCCATCAATAAGAAAATCAACGGAGATGCTGTAACTGAACTTGATGGTGACTTTTACAAAGTTAAGCCACAAGAAACAGAGTACGGATATCTCAGTATCCCTCCAGACTTTACATGGGATCACGTTCGTTCAGCGAAGTCTGTTGAGGAAATTTACGTAAGACTTGCTGCAGGTGTTGGTGGAACGGCCATGCCTGCTTGGAAAGATACCATTACTGACGAAGAAATTTGGGCCGTTTCTTACTACGTGAAGTCATTGATGGACATCAAGGATACACCAGCTCGTAAAACACTGATGAGTAAACTGAAGTAATAAATGGAAGCAACTCTCGGATACGTCCGAAAAGAAACATTCATCCAAAAAATGGTCGGAAGCAAAGCTTTCTGGATCACCTTTTGGGCATTCCTTTTTGCGTATCCGATTTATCGCTCATATAACCGCGAGCTTCCACCAGAACTTCCCGTTCAGTTCAATCTGCCTTCATATTCTTTGACCAACGAGTTTGGAAAAGCTTTTGGTTCAAAGGATCTAGATGGAAAAGTTTATCTTGTGACTTTTACCAAAGCAGATTGCGATTCGATCTGCGAAGGGAACATGAAGCAGCTTCAAAAGATCCAAAAGAGAATGAAAGGTGTTCGTAAAGAATCCGGCATGATTTCAATTTCATTGGAGGCCGGCAAGGATACTCCTGAGTCTCTTAATAAACTTGGAAGAGCACTTGATGCCAATCCATTCTTTTGGAACTTCCTAACGGCTGACAAGGCACGTGTGGACAAGCTTTTAAGTGATGGGTTCAGAATCAAGGAACTTGATGATTCCTATCTCGGAAAACTTTTTCTGATCGATAGAAGGAATCGAGTCCGTGGACTTTATAAAACTGATAAAGAATCAATTAATAAACTAATGATAGACGTAGGTCTCTTGATCAACAGAGATCAATTGTACAAGTAGGAGAGTTTTCATGTCTGGAGAAACGCATAAGAGCCACATCAAAGAATATCTGATCATATTTGTGGTTCTCGCAGTTCTTACTGCGTTGGAATTGATGGTCCCAGAACTCAATACAGCTTACTCACTAAAAGCTTCTGCTCTGGTTCTTCTGGCCATTGCAAAGGCCTTTGTCGTTGCCTGGTGGTACATGCACTTGAATGAAGAAAAGAAGTGGTTGTGGTTTATCGCAGCGATACCTATTTCGGCAGCGGTCTATACTGTTGTTGTAATTCTTGAGTCCATGTACAGGTAAGGAAAGAGAGGCAATTCCATGAACGAAAATACAAATTCAAAAACATCTACAGTTCTACAAAAAGATGAAGGAAAGCCACCTGTAAAAGACCAGCCGTCTTTTCCAACGTGGAGTATTCTTATCGCCCTTGTTATCGCTTTTGTTATTCTCAAAAGCTTTGTTTATATCAAGGACGATAAAAGACACGGCAAATAGTTTTAACGTTTATTCTTCCAGGGAGAGAGAGAGCATCTTGTCTCCCTGTTGTACCTTATCTAGTAGCTCCAATCCCTCTACAACTTGTCCAAAAACAGTATAGTTTCTATCCAGATGAGGTAGATTTGTTAGTGCAATATAGAATTGCGAGTCGGCACTATCTTTATCTTGGGCACGGGCCATGGCCACTGTTCCTTTAATATGCTGAATATCGTTGAATTCGGCCTTGAGCATTTGTCCGCTTCCACCTGTTCCTGTCGCTGTTGGGTCTCCCCCTTGAATGACAAAGTTTGGAACAACTCTATGGAAGATCAGCCCATCATAAAAACCTTTCTTAATTAGTTCAGAGATACGTGTAACTGTATTTGGGGCCTTGTTTGGGTAGAACTTGAAAACGATATTTCCATGAACTGTTTTGAGGATCGCCTTTGTTTTGGAAAGCCCCGAAGAGTCCACTTGCATTGGGGTAGACTTAGAGGCCTGTGCGCTGCTTTGGCCTTCGTTGTTCTTGGTCTGTTGCTTATTACAAGAACTTAGCGTGAAAAAGACTGAAAAACAGAGTGCGATTAAAGAGGTTTTTTTGAGTTTTTCCATGGTTTTTTCCTTTCTTCACGTTGGCCGGGACCGTCTATTTAGCCCCCTAAAATTATTGATAAAAAATTATATCTCCAGCATAAAAAAAAACGCAAAGTTTTTGTGAAAACCTTGTTGACATGAAAACTCAAATCACTTATTTTCACCCTCACCTTTGGAAAAGTGATTTCTAACTCTTTAACAATGTAAATTTTTGTTATGGGGGTGTAGCTCAGTTGGGAGAGCACTTGCTTTGCACGCAAGGGGTCGCTGGTTCGATTCCAGTCATCTCCACCAACTCTAGAGTTATGTATCACTTTGCTCTTTGAAAACTGAATAAGATTAAAAACGAATGTCGTAAGACAATCGTTTAAGACGAGAAGAGATTCGAGTGTACAAAAGTACAAATTAAACTTGAATAAAGTCAGTCGTAACCAATCAAGCATAGTTGATAAATGTTGAAGCGAATGTGGAACGTATGTTGATGCTGAGAAGATGCTTAGACTGAGCCGACTTTA
>JBFEVX010000100.1:0-14353 GCA_041546685.1 Bacteriovoracaceae bacterium
AGGATCATCCCGGCGATATTATATTTTTCTTTATCTCGCTGAAAGGCATCTTGATTTGAGGCCGAAGACAAATACATGATCGGGCATTTGACTCCCAACTCTCTGGCCCTTTTGGAAAACTCCGAACCGTCCATTTGGGGCATCATATAATCAGTGATGATTAGGTCAACGGTAAGGTCCTCAAGGATTTTTAGAGCATCAAGTCCGTTTACTGAGCCCATGAAAACGATGCCTTCATCAGCACAGATTTTGTTCAGAATATTCAAAACCTGGACTTCGTTGTCAAGAACCATGACTTTCAAAGTGTCCTCATCTTGGACGTCACGTGCCCTCTGGATCATCTCATTCTGGGTGTAACTCAAAATCTCGATAAAAGGGAGTTCAATCAGAAAAGAAGCTCCATCTTTTGTGTCTTCGATCGAGAGTGAGCCTTGGTGGGCCTCTATAATTTTACTGGCAATAGCGAGACCAAGACCTGTTCCTTCACCGACATCTTTTGTCGTGAAGAAGGCATTGAAGATTTGCTCTTTATTCTCTTCATCTACACCTGGCCCATTGTCCTTGATTCGGATCTTCAAGATATTTGAGTCACGATCTTTACTGACTTCAACCTGAACTTCGGGGGAATCTGTTTTTGCGTCAACCAAAGCATCAAGAGCATTAGAGAGAAGATTGACGATAACTTGTTCAATCTTCACTTTGTTGACCAGTCCAACCAGATCTTTTTCTTCAAAAGTACTCTTGAGGAGAACTTTGTGGTCATTGTATGAAGGTGTCACAAACTTGATGGAGTCGAGAATGACTTTTTCGAGGTCGCAGTATTCTCTTTCGTCATCTTCTGTCTGGCTGTGAAGAAATGACTTCATGTTAAGGATGATCGAATTGATCCTCGCATGGGATTCTACTATATCTGCAATACAGTTTTTTACGATTTCGTCTTTGCCCTCGACATCAGAATCAAGTACTTCTTCTAGAATCTCCATACTACCTGCAGCGATAGTCAAAGGATTGCTGATTTCATGGCTGATCCCCGCTGAAAGCTCTCCAATTGTAGCCAGTTTGTCTGCCTGGACAATTTGAGCGTGACTCTTTTTAAGTTCTTCCAGTTGAATACGATATTTGTCATAAAGCTTTTTTTCGATACTGATGTCATTGAAAGAGATCAGGATGTTTCCGTCTTCAAGCTTTGTCGTCTTGATGACAACGTGACAAGGAGAGTCTCCTTCAGTACTCATTAAATCAATTTCTTCTGAAACATAATCACCACCTTGCAATGCCTTTTCAAAAAGGACTTTTGGAAAAGGAGTGTGACCTTCAAAAAGGTCAAACACGGTATCGAGCTTTCTGATAACACGTGGTGATGCTTTGAATAAGGTTGAGAAGAAATGATTGGAATACTGGATTTTTGCCTTGTCATCGACAATGGCAATGGCCTCAAATAATGTGTCGAGCAGGTTGTACTTATCCACCACTTATCCCTGTTGTTTTAAAAAATTGAAATATTGCGCTTCAATGGCATCGAACTCAAGATCGGCACCATCTAGTTGCTTGGAAGGAGCCTTACCATCTACGACTTCATCACTTTGCAGAAGTACTTTAACGACTTCATCTTTATCTTCATCGTAATAAGGAGCGTAGAAAGAGGTGATTTTGGCCCCTGGTCTGACGAATCCTTGAACCATGTTGATTTGTTCAACAACAATCTGGGGAACATTCATATAAGTGATGCTGGCATCCTCCGGAAGTTTTTCCAGAAAGTTGATCCATTCTCTGACTCCACAAGAGTTGATCAGTGAAACACCTTCTAGATCAAAGATATAGATCTCCTGCTTGATATTGAGAATTCTCTCAAATGTTGCATCTTCATCAATTTGTCCTGAAACTTTCACTTCAACTTTATTGTCAAGAATCTGTGTTTCCAGTTGTAATGATGTACTCATTCATTTCCCCGTGTAGTAATGAAGGGATGAAACCCTTTTCATATATTCTTTGTATCGTTTATTTACATCAAACATGCAGATGATTTCTGTTCCATGTTCTTTAAGATTCAATATTAATTGGTTTGTCATTTTGAAGACGAAATAGAGTCCGAGGCCGGCTCCCTCAGTATCTTGTCTTGGCGTTTTCTCTCTAAATCCTCTGGATAGACTGGCAAACATCTTGTCATAGGGGAAGCCACCGTTTCTATCTTCAACTCTAAGAAGAACTGAACTTTCGTTACGGGCCAGCTGAAGGGGGACGGGGGTCTCCAGTTTTACCTCTGAAGATCTGTCTTGGTCTTCACCCAATTGGTGATAAAAAGCATTCACCAGAAGTTCATTTGATAAAAGACGTATAATGTCTTTTTGTTCATTGAACTGTTCACTCAGGTCGAAATCAGAAAGAACACTTTCTATTCCGCTTTTTATATCGAGACTCGAGCTGAGCGAGATCTCCTTGCTATCAATAGGGGAAGGGAATCCTTTCGAAGGGTCCCAGTGATCTCCCTGATCTAGAATGGAAAGAGTTCTATCAATTTCCGACTCAAGTTGTGGACCGTTCCCAATCAAATGGTGACTATGTAAGTGTTCTAGATGTTCAAGAACATTAGTTTCGTCTTCTTGTGCAGAGAGAAGTATATCTCTGTCTGGATCAGTTGCTTGACTCCAAGAAGTATGATCAAAAATTCTATAGTCGGCTGAATCAATTGATTCAACAAATTCACCTTTGGTGATCTTTAAATCTGGAAATGCCGGAGTGTTGCAATAAATCTTCAATTCAACTCCTCATTACCATTAAGGTTACATCGTCATCAAAAGGAACATCTCCACAAAACTCTTTCAGGTCATGGATGACACCATCCCTAACTTGCTCAGGTTCTTTTGTGAGATGTGTACAAAGACTTTTGATGAATTTTCTTTGACCGTATTGTTTTTCTTCAGCATTAACACTTTCAAGAATCCCATCGGTCATCATGATCAAAGTGTCACCTTGCTGGAGGGTTGTAGTGGCGGTTGGAAATTCGCTTTCTTCCAAATGGCCTAATCTTGGTCCTTTTCCATCCAGTAGTGGAATCAGGTCTGCCTTGTCATATTCTCCCGCTTTTCCATGAATAAGATACGGATCCATGTGAGAAGCATTAGCGTAGTTCATTTTTCTATTTTGATTGTCGATGATCAAAGCAATGGCGGTAAGGTAGAGGTTCGTCTGCATCTTGTAGATGATTTTATTTATTCTTCCTAATAGCTTGCCACAATCATCACCGATCTCAGAAAGAGCATTTGGGTCTTCCATCAATGAATTAAAGGCCGCGGAAATAGTTGCTGTTAAAAAAGCAGCAGGAACTCCATGCCCTGTCGCATCGGCAATCAATACATAAGTTTTATTTTCAGTTTTATGAATTCCAAACCAGTCACCACCACATTCACTCGCTGGAGTATAGAACGAAGCAATCTTGAGGTGAGGAAAATTTTGTTCCATTGGTGGAAAGAAACTATCTTGTACCAACTTGGCTACGGCCAGCTCATTTTCAAGTCTTGCCTTCTCCTTCATCTCCTCCATATAGCGAAGAATTTCTGAAGACATATAATTGAATGAATCAGTGAGACTTCCAATCTCATCAGAAGATTTGACTTCCACTTGTCCACTGAAATCTCCAGATGCAATTTTCTGTGTACCTTTATATAGAACCTCGAGAGGCTTTGTCAGAGTTCTGGAAAAAAGAACTGCGAGAACCAGACCCAATCCCATCACGGCTAGACCGAAGTAAAGTGACTTTTGAGTGAGGAATGTGGCGGCCTTAAAAGCCTTTTCTTCAGGAATAAGAGATAATACCAAAAGATCGAGTGAGCGAAGCTTTGACCAGGCGACAAGATAGCTTCTTCCGTCAAGTTCAACTTCCTTTACTGACTTGGAAACAGGGTTACTTTCAATCAAGCTATTGATTGGAGTAAGGCTTTCGACCTCCCCTGAGTGGGGAAAAATCGTATTTTGAGCCTTGGAATATACAAAAGAGAAGTAAATCTTGTTTTCTTCAAGAGGAGAGAGAAGAGGATCTCTCATAAACCAATACTTGATCCCTTTGTCCAAGTGCTGGAGCATGAGAACTTGTTTTTCTCCAACGTTGATCAAATGCAATTCCAAACCTGAACGAGTTGAAGTCAAAAGTGTAGAGGTTTCACTTTCAAGGGTTTGAATATCGATCTTTTCTTTTTTTAAATTCTCTTCATTTTTGACCGTGAATTTCTCAGATTTCAAATAGAGTGAGTCCTCATGCTCAAGAAAAATTTGCTTTGATATACTTTTCGAATTGTTAGTCTCAATTATTTTTGAAATGAGTAGAAAATCTTTAATTCTTCTTGTGAAGAATTGATCAAGTCTGTTCTGAATGGACTCACTTGTAACAAGACTTGTTTCATAGATATAAGCGGCTTTGTCTTTTTTAAAAAGGTCCACTGAGAATGTGGTGAAGAAAACCAGTGCACTACCAAGTATTACTGATACGAGTGAAATGACTTTCACTTTCAATGGTATTCCGAGTTTTTGGCTCAAGTAATCCACTCCGTTGGATATCTGATCTTCAACAATTCTGCTATAATGTTAAGAAATTACAGGCCTTTTGGGAAGATTTGTTAACGGATGAACGCTAAAACTTTCGATAATTCCATTCTTATAGCAGGTATGGCCATGATGCTGGCCGGATTCTGGCTTCTTAATCAGTCTAAATTCCAAAACGATTTTGGCGATCGAGGTAATCCACTGGCCGTTGTAAGAAAAAGTAACAATACCGTTAAGAAGAAGTCGGCTTTAGATTTGGGGTGGGGTGATGCTCTTGAAAGTGAACCATTTTATACCAATGACCAAGTTTTTACTTTTGAAAATTCTACAGCTGATGTTGAGTTTCTATCTGGCGCTTCAATTGAAGTGGCCGAGAAAACACTTTTCAAAATCCAGTTGGAGAAAGGCGCCATAAACCTCGATCTTACTGATGGGGTGATCTTTGCAAAGATCAGTAAAAAGTCTGGACCTTTATTGGTCAATATTCAAAATAGACAATATAGACTGGAAAGTGAAGATGCCACAGTTCAATTGACACGTACTGAGAAGGCCAGTGAAGTATTGGTGGTCAAGGGGAGTGCTCAGATTTCAAATGAAACTTCAACCATTGAGGCGGTGGAGAATCAAAAAGTAGAATTGAGTCCTAGTGCTATAGCTGAAGAAAAAGTTGTTACTGTTGATGTGACCCCAACTCCATTTATAGCTGCTACTCCTGAAGTCACTCCAACATCTGTTCCACTTGAAGAGCCTGAAGAATGGACACAGACAGATTTTCCGACGTGGACACCTGCAGAGGGAAGTGTCCGTATTGAACTTCGAAAACCTGATCAACAAGTTGAATTCAACTGGGAAGGTGAGGAGAAGCAGAAGTATCAATTTGAACTGAGTGAAAAATCTGATTTTGAAAAAATCTTGATTACCAAGTCTGTTGAATCAAGTCAGACTAAAGTTTCTTTTCCAAAAACAGGTGTCTTTTTTTGGCGGGCGAAAAAAATTGATGCTGATGGGAATGTTATCTTTCAAAAACCAGTGAAGGTGATTGTTAAACCAACACCTCCACCAAGCAAGCCTATCCTAGATGAAGAAATTCGTCTTAAGATCAAGAAACGCTCCTCATCTGTTCAAGAAAGAATTTTCGACTTTTTCATCATGTCCGCCAACGCAGAGGAGAAGTTCGTAGAGATCCCTATGCCGGACAATGAAGATGCTAAGAGTTATAAAATTGAAATTTATGCTGATGAGAATGGAAAGAAATTAATTAAGACAGGTCAGACTAATGAGACGGTTTATCGCTTCGATAATCCAGATGCTGGGACTTACTGGTTTAGAGTTTCAATAATCGACTATTGGGATCGTGAAAGTCCATTCAGTGACTTTTCAAAAATGATTGTCGAGGATTTTCCAAAGAAGATTATTAAAGAGAAAGCAACTCGGGGACAAGTTGTACTAATCTCTCCAGTTCATGGACACAAACATATAAGTGGTTCATTGACTTTCAAATGGAAATCAAAAAGTGAAGATGATTTTATCTTTGAACTTTCAGACAAGGTCGATTTTAGTGATATGAAAGTCAGAGAGATCGTTCGAGGAAATTCTCTCACTTTGTCTAAAAAAGTACTTCCGGAGAAATTCTACTGGAGAGTTAGACAAGGGGGGGGAGAGAGTTACAAAAGAAGAGTTGTGGTTCTTAAAGGCATTCAACCCAAAAAGAAAATTGTCAAAAAGAAGCCTGTTAAAAAAGAGTTCTTTAAAAAAGTTTCACGTATTGGCTTCTCGTATAGACCAACTCTGACAGAGTACAAAACTACAATCAGTTCAAATCAAGTCACCATTGATGGGACGGCCTTGAATGGAGTTGGTTTTTGGTACGAAAAAGGAAGAAAGGATAGAGATGGACACTTCAATCCTTTTTATCAAGTTGCCCTCTCGAGAACCGCCGGGGAAGTTTTCAATACCCTGGGGTTTTCTAATAGCAATGTGAAATTCAGTTACGGTGATTTCCTTCATTATCTGCCATTCCAAGTTTTATTGATTGCTGACATTTTCAATAGATCATCCTATTCAGTTCAAAACTCATCAGTTGTTGAAAATAGTGAAACTTTTTTTGCTGGTGGTGTTGGCCTTCGCTATCCCTTTCACCTCTTGAGTCTCAAAAATATTTTTGAAGGCGCCTACACAGGTGGGACTAGCAGTCGATTTTTGATTTCTTGGAAAGTTGACTTTGCGTTCAATTCCAAGAGTTCCCTTCAATTTGGTCTAGGTATCGAAAGCTCTGAGTTTGATACTGAACTTGGGACGGCCACCCTCGATGAAAAAAATCTTGAGATTGCCTATTTGATGAATTTCTAAGTCTCTGACTTTATTAATATCTCTTTAATTTCAGATAATTATAAAATTCAACCACAAAACTTAGGCAGTAGTTCTAAATTTTTTATGTTTGATTTCGACGTCATTTCAGGTTCTTAAGATAAATACCGATAAGTTTTGGTCTACCTTTATACTAAGGTACATCACATAATCGGGGGATTTCATTTTGAGAGAGACGTTTCTCAAGATATTCAATGTGATTCTTTTATCCGGGCTCCTTATTCTGACATCTTGTCTATCCGGATCTGAAGAAGAAGCAGCAGACAATGCATTTGGCATTGGCGATGAACCGGCAGTCGTTCCGGCACCTGCCCCGAATTGTTTCCACGACACTTATCAAATCAATGACGAATTCATCACGAGAAAACTCGACGTCCTGATCATTCCCGATACGTCAGGATCGATTGTCGATGAAAGGGCGGCGATTGCCGACGGATTCGATAATTTTATCAATCTTCTCCCGGAAGAAGTTGATACGAGAGTCGCTGTGATGCTGGCCCACTCTTCCAAATCAATGCGTTCAGGTAAGCTGTATCGTAAAGGTGGAGAGCCAACCCTTCTCGATGTCTCTGCACTTACCCAAGAAGAAGTGAAAACACATCTTCGTACTAAGCTCATGTACCCAAAGGTTGATGGTTTTGGTGACGGTGGTGAGACCGGACTCTTCTCTTTAAATAAAGCTCTTGGTGATGAAGAATACCAAGCTGCTCAAGACGAAGGCTTCTTCCGTAACGATGCCGCTTTGGTTGTCATTTTTGTTGCTGATGAAAATGATATCTGTGGTGAGTATCCTGATGGAGTACTTCCTGTTCCAGATCCTGACAAAAAAGAAGAAATGACTTTCTTCACTGATTGTGTGAGCGATGCTCCTCAGTCGGCGATGAATGGAAAATATCAAAGAGGTGATTATAACCGAATCATCACTCCTTCAATTGTACTCAACAATTTGAAAGCGAGAAGAGGAAATATGCCGTTGATTGTTGGAGGTGTTATCTACAACAATCTTGAAACGATGCCTCTTAAAGGTGAAAATGAAATTGGTTACGGTTACCTGCAACTGATAGAAGAGGCCGGAGGGATCACTGTTGACCTTGCTACAGGACGCTATGGTGAAGGTCTATCTAGACTTGGAATCCTGGCTTCATCGGCCGTAAAACCAGAAAAAGAATTTAACTTAAAGACAGCAAAAGTTGATCTCGACAGTATCAAGGTTTTCCTTGATGGTGTTCCGGCCAACTATACTTACGTTCATGAGTTGAACCAGGTTCACCTACAGGAAGAAACGACAATCTTATCAAAGGTTGATGTTCAATACTGTCCTAAGGTGGAGCCTACTCCGGTACCAACACCTGAACCAACTCCGGAGCCAACTCCAGAACCAACGGCAACTCCAACACCTACACCAACTCCGACACCGGAGCCAACTGTAGAGCCGACGCCAGAACCAACACCTGAGCCGACGCCAGAACCAACACCTGAGCCGACGCCAGAACCAACGCCTGAGCCGACGCCAGAACCAACTCCGGTACCAACACCAGTGCCTACTCCTGCACCAAAGAATTTGATGGTGACGACAGGTGGTTTCCACTCATGTGCACTCAACTCTTCGAATGAAGTGAGATGTTGGGGACGAAATAACTTTGGGCAACTTGGCTACGGACATATGAACTCAATGGGTGATGATGAATCACTTGATTCATTGCCTGCGGTCGATCTCGGTGAAAAAGCCGTTTATATTGCTTCAGGTCTCTATCATAACTGTGCGGTTCTCGAGTCTGGAAATGTACGTTGTTGGGGTTATAACAACTTTGGACAGCTAGGTCTTGGAAACACAAGTAGTGTTGGTGATGATGAAGTACCTTCATCAGTATCGACAGTATCACTTGGTGGGCAGGCCCTTAGAGTTTATCTAGGTACTTTCTATTCATGTGCTCTTCTTAAAGGTGGAGCCGTGAGATGTTGGGGACAAAATACTACAGGACAATTAGGTCTTGGTCATACCAACAATATTGGTGACGACGAAGTACCAACTGCAATTTCTTCAGTCAGCGTTGGCGGCGCTGTCGTACAGATGGATGTTTCGACTGTATCGAATCACGTCTGTGCAATTCTCGATGGTGGTGATGTGAGATGTTGGGGATCTAACTCTTATGGCCAGCTCGGGTATGGACACTTGAATACCATTGGTGATGATGAACTTCCATCGAGCCAACCTGTTCTGTCTATAGGACAGAAAGCGCTCTCCATGGCCACAGGTAACGTACATACCTGTGCTCTTCTGGCCGATCAAACAGTCAGATGTTGGGGTGGAAACAGCTTTGGCCAACTAGGTTACGGACATATGATGAGTATCGGTGACGATGAAGTTCCTTCATCAATTGCTTCAGTAAATATTGAGGCCAATATTACTCAAATCTCGACTGGTAACTTCTCAAGCTGTGCTGTGACAACATCTAAAGACATGGTTTGTTGGGGACAAGGTTCTTTCGGTAAGCTTGGACAGGGTAATGTGAACAATATCGGTGATGATGAAGAACCGATAGATGTACCTTGGATCTCTACTGGTCATAATATGATTTCTTCGGCCGGTGGTATCAACCATACTTGTGGTCTGACTGATAATGGTTCTGTTCTATGTTTTGGACATGGAGCTTTTGGTCAGCTGGGTTACGGAAACACAGCTAATATCGGTGACGATGAAGCGCCTTCATCAGTAGGACTTCTTCCTGTTCAATAAGATCATTGGAATCAAAACCAAGAAAAATATAACGAATGGGCCACCTGGAGGTGGCTTTTTGCTTATATCTTCAATTGTTCCACATCCAAGAGCTATATCTGAATCATAAGCGGTAACAGAGCTATTTCCAGAGCTGACGCTTGAGCTTATAACCGCGAATGATGGAGCATTTGCAACTGAGCCGTCTACGTCATCAAGTCGGATTCTCCCTTTGGCCCCTGTTCCTCCATTTCCACCTGTGTTGACTACAGTACCACCAGTTCCGCCTCCGCCACCATCGGCCTGTAATGAAGTCCCTGCTGCAAGAGTGATATTTCCTGTCGAATATAGCCACAGTGATCCGCCTGCTCCTCCGCCACCGCCGCCAGAGCCACCGACTGTGGCCTCACCAGCTCCGCCAGTTCCACCATTCACTTGAAGAGTACCAGTTACAGAGATGTCACCATTGGCCCAAATTCTAATGGCACCACCGCCGCCGCCACCAGCACCACCACTGGTCGCTCCGGCATCGTTGCCGCCGCCACCAGCACCACCACCTGCTCCACCTTGCATGGTACTTTCAAAAGACACCTCTGCTCCATAGGAAGCACTCGGGACAGTCCCACCAGCAGCTCCTGATGAAGCCGCCGTTCCTTGAGTTGCTGTGTTTGAAGCATTGTGGTTCCCACCACTACCGCCGCCTCCTGCTGATCCGATACCTCCGGCCGTCCCACCGTTTCCACCAGCATTGGCCACAGGGGTTGAGCCCGTTGAACCGTTAGCGTTGTTGACTCCGCCACCACCGGCGAAGCCACCGGCCGCGCCTGCTACGCCTGCAGTTGAAGCGGCTCCACTTTGTCCCGCTTGTCCGTTCCCACCATTGGCCGAGTTGGTGCCAGTTATTGTGACTGTTCCTTGAACCTTGAACGTCACTACTGAGGTGACTCCAATATCAACAGTGGCATTGTTAAGAGTGAGGGAGGTGCAGTTCCAGGTGGCCTTATTGATTATGTTGGCTCCAGAGAGGTTACACGCTCCATCTGTGCCATCTCCATAGTCGATAGCATAGGCCTTTGAGCACAGGAATAGGAGGATGAATAAATACCTCATATATTAAGTGTATAGGGGTTCCAACGTCCTGAAAAGCCGTTAAATTGCGTTGCAAAAATTAGATAAGGTAAATAGAATGAATATAATTTCAATCTAGTTGCTTCCACGATAAAAACCCCCAACGAAAGATTCCTGGGGGGGAACAAATGAAAAATCTAATCGTACTTCTTTCTGTACTTCTACTAACTGTAACTGCAAACGCCGGTCTTAAAAGCCCGTTCGAATCAAGTGTTGAAGGAATAAATATTCCAAACACTCACGATGTGGAGGGAGATGGAACCATCTTGAGGGGGATGGCCCCATTTGGTCACATCAACGAACTGGTGGCGGCCGACGTGACAGATATCCTGATTTTCAAAAATCAGACTCGCGGTGAGGTGGATAAAGAGATCAAGCTTCTCAAAGAGGCGGGATACTCATCGGATAATATCCACCACATCGCTTTCAAGTGGAAAGGTTTCGAATCTTACCAAGTCGCTTGTGAGCAAACCATCGAAGCTCTTCAAATCATGAAGAGAGTTTGGGAAAAAGGGGGAAAGACTTTTTTCCATTGTACAGTTGGTGAAGACAGAACTGGATATCTAGCTGGACTTTGGCGAATGATGAGTGCTGGATGGACTAAAAATGAAGCTTTTGAAGGTGAGATGTGTGAAAACGGTTATGGTCATGGGAATCCTCAGAAGCCTTGGAAGGTTTATGGGGCCATCAGAAAAGACCTGACTCCTCTTTATATTGCAATGGCAGGACTTGTTGAGCAAGGTTCTCTTTCTTATGACAGGATCGATGCATCTGTTTGTCAGGACCTGAAGGTCAACCTTGAACAAAAAGTTCCAACCTGCAAAGTTTCTTCCAAGTACAAAAAGTAATTTCAAAAAGAGCGTCTTTGTTTTTGAGCAAAGGCGTTCAATCTTTGTCGAGCTTAATCTGTTATTGTTTACCAAGTGGGGGATTTGAAACCTGCCAGAGTCAATTCTGGTCAAGGAGATGCCGTCCATGAACATACCTACGCTAAGAGAAGAAAGCAGACCTTCGGTTCTGAGACAACTCATCGAACAGAATTTACACTCAAAGGCCATGACATTGTGGCAAAGACTTGATTGCTCTCGCGACAAGTTGATCGTCAAACTTGTCAAAGTCGATCGAGATGAAGGGCGATTGAAGTTCTATCCATCTGATAAAAATGGAAGTTTCAGATTTCGTTCGCACCTTCCAGTCTATCTCTACAGTTCAGACAAAACGATCATTTTCAAGACCAGTATCATCTATCAATCTGGAATTGAACTTGAACTGCGCTTCCCAAGTGAGCTTCGCATTCAAGAATTTAGGGAAGATGAAAGATTTCGGCCCGAACATGGGAAGCCCGAAAGAAAAATTTTTTTTGATATGATCAAGGATGGGGTCAAAAAGAGTATGATCAAAGAAATCTTTGACTACTCAAAGGGAGGCTTTAGTTTTCAAGTCCCAGCAAATGAGTATCCTATGTATTATGAGAAAGACCTCCTGCAGTTAAAACCGGAGTGTGCTGATTTCGAAGTCCCTTGTGAAACTGGTCGCATTGTTCACATCACAAGGTCCAATGACTTCAATTTCTTTGGGAAAGAGGCCTTCACTATTGGAGTTCAGTTCGAACACATTCCCTAAGAATCAGTTATAATAATGTCATGAAAAATATTCTACTGCTTTTGGTCAGTACTTTGATGACAATATTGGTACTTGAATTCTCTTTTAGGGGAGTTCTTCATTATACGAACTTCATACATCCGAATACTAAAGTCGCACTTGGTGTTGTCGATACCAATCTACCGTCAGACAACCCTCATGCTTATGCCGAGATGCCAAATATGACAGTTCCTTCAGAAAGTCTTGGATGGAAACTCAAACCAGGAAAGTATACTCTTCCCTTTAAGTTTGAAGGGAAAAATCACCCGATCATTTCAACAGTTCTCGAAGATGGAAGCAGAATTACCAGGGAATCTTCTTCTTCCAAGTCTATTGCTTTTATCGGCGGTTCTGTGACATTTGGCTATGGGGTGGGTGACAAAGAGAACTTCCCAGCATTGGTCAGTGAAAAGGTTGAGGATAAAGTTTTTAATCTTGGTGTTCAGGCCTATTCAACCGTACAATCGATGCTTTCGCTGAAGGAGTTCTTCAAGGACAAGCAAAAACCTTCAGTGATTATTTATGGACTTGGCTCTTTTCATGGAGAGAGAAACAATCTTTCCTATTCCTGGAGACGAGCCCTAAGATCTGAAGATGACACTCTCAAACTTCCTTATGCAAAATATGAAAAAGAATTCGAAATCGTTTCAGCGACATCAATAAGATCAAATTTAGCTTCAGGGTCACTTCTCTTGGATTGGCTCCAGATGAAGCTGACAAACTCCTTTGATCAAGAGGTCAAGGTGACAGAAGGAGTGCTGCTCGAATTGAAAAGGTTGGCGAATGAGTGGAACTCTAGGCTTTTGATCGCAGTCATTGATAAGGGACCAACTCCCTATGAAGCCTTTCTTTCGAAGGAAGGATTTGACTATGTTAAAGCAATTGAAAATTATGAAAGTCTACCTTGGGATTTTCATCCTGGTCATGAGTTCCATAAAGATCTTTCCGAAAAAATTCTGATGAAGCTTCAAACCTTAAAAGAGGAGAGCAAGTGAAAGATGATTCACGCTCATTTGAAGAAAAAATTGATGACTACATTGCCGAAAAATACGGTGAGGAAATTGAATCAAAACTGAGTTCAATCAATTTTAATACAATGGTCATGCTATCTCTCTATTGGACGGGGTTTGTCGGTTTTTGCCTGGTATTGGTATTTGGGGGAATGTATTTAAAAGAAAGAAAGAAGTTGGGACATCCAAAAGTTCAAGCAATAGTCATTGAATCTGTATCAAAAGCTGAAAAAGAGGGTGAATACGCTCTCTTTTATCCTCGAATAGAATATTCTGTCGATGAAAAAAAATATACAAAACTTCTCTCAAGAGGTTGGGGAAGCACTTGGAACCCTGGGGAAAAAATCACAGTTGAATACATTGAAGGTTTACCTGAATCTGCAGAATCTGAGCTTTATCCTGGTCTGCAAACAAAAATAAGTAATATAGAAACCGTATTACTCATCGCTTTTGTTTTGTTTCTCTTTCCCTTTTTTATGAGAATGTTTTTAAAGTGGAATGCGAAAGCTTCCAGAAAAAAAGAGCTTTTGAATGAATATCGAAATATTGCTATTGAAAAAATAAGAAATGACTCTTGAGTTTGAATGAAGAAGCCAGTGGCTAGAAACCAGCTGGCTTTTCATATCATAATCTTAAATAGTGAAAGGAAATGAAACTGAGAGCATGATCTCTGAAGTTTCGACTTTAGGGTTAACCGCACTGGTTACAGGATTATCATCTGTATCATCTTGTTCATCGTACTCAAATTTTCTGTATTCCAGATTTAAGGATAGAAATGGAAGTCCGGTCCAGCCAAGTCCTAATCCATAACCAGAACCATTCATCGTTACAGTTGAATCAATGTAATCTGCTGCAGCGTCTGCATTCGAAGCTTCATCGCCTTCAATTTCTGACTTGAAGAAATAAGTTCCCCAAACTCTGAACATGATTGGAAGATTGTAACCTACAAAGGCCC
>JBFEVX010000170.1:0-5379 GCA_041546685.1 Bacteriovoracaceae bacterium
AGAAACCCAGCGAACAACTCAAGCAAGATTTTTGCTACTGATGATCTTCATCAGAAGCTCGATCTTGAGTATCATGAAGAAAATACAATTCACCAAACCCTTGAAAAAAGACAATTTAAATACTCCCTTTAGCTCGATTAGAAGCTTTTTTCGACCGTTTCCCACTTTTGACAATAAGTTGACATTCAGACGACACACTTCACATTAAGGCTTGTTAAATTGACTCTCGTAGAAAGGAGTCGGAGATGGAAAAGCTCTTTGATGTGTATAAAAAAAATAAATTTTTCCTTCTATTCCTCTTTGTGTTTGTAAGCATCCGATGGAGTTTCGCCGACCACTATCGGGTACCAACTGGATCAATGCTCCCCACGATTCATGTTGGTGATCATGTTTTTGTAAACAAAGCAGCTTACGATCTTCGACTCCCTTTCACTGATCTGATTGTGAAGAAAACAGGAGAACCGGAAAGAGGAGACATTATTGTCTTCGATTTTCCTAAAGATCCTTCAACAAAATATGTAAAACGACTGGTGGGACTTCCTGGCGACCTTATTGAAATCAATAAAGGAGTAATTAAAGTCAATGGGAAGACCACCATAACTCTCAATGAAAAATGGCTTCTTGAAGCCCTTAAAACACGCTCTCACCCTTTTGAACATGATGAATTCCTAGGCGGACGAAAGTATAGAATCGTCCGCCATCCCTCCCACGCTCAAAATCCCATGTCGCTCAGGATGACCGTCCCCCCGAACAAATACTTTGTCCTGGGCGACAACAGGGACAACTCTTATGACTCAAGATTTTGGGGAATGGTTCCCCGAGAAAATATCAGAGGTGAAGTGACAGGAACGTCAATCTCTGTCACCTTCGACAATTATCTTCCGAAGTTTCACTTCGATCGATTTGCGAAGGTGTTGATATAACCAATTCCCCCTTCGATGGCCCTCGAAGGGGGAACTCTTTTATTTTTTAGAAATCACACTTTTCAAAGCCATCGGCCTTCAAAAGATCTGCAATTCCCGGATTGTGAGCTGATCCAAGAATCACGAGAGGTGTTCCCTTGACCAGATCATTGTCCAAGTAAGTAATGATATTTGAAGCCATTCTTACGTTTCGGGCTTCAAGTATGTAGGACTCACTTGAAGACGGAGTCAAAAACTGCCCCACTTCAAGAGGGAGGTTCAATCCCTTTTCAGATTTTTCAATCATTGAAGGAAGAAGCTTCAACACGTCTTCTGCCGTATCTGTTTTTTCTCTTTTGATGACTTTCTTGTTCAAAAGAACTGCATTGTAACCAGGAAGAAAAGTAAGACCTTTCTTTTGAGCAGCTGAAATTGTACTTCCAAAGAAATTGAAAGTGATTACTCTGGCAAGAACTCTTTGCCACCCTAGAGCATCATTCAGCTCATCATTGTTGTTTGAAATATATTCAGCCTCGGCCTTTGGAATTCCTTCAAGCATTCTCAACTTGAAGGCCTTATTCAATCTTTTTCCCATAATCGACGAACGTGGTCCCTTGATATGAGCTTCACCAAGAAGAACAACAAAACGATCATCGTTATCCGTAGAAAGAACATCTACTTCATAAACTTCTTTTCCAAGAAGAGTGCGATTGAGTCCGATTCTGTTAATTTTCTTTGCCTTGTTCAAAAGTTTGATTTGATTCTTTGAAAGTCCTTTCGATAGATCACAGTCTTTGGCACTGACTGAAAACGATACGAGAAGGATAAGTACCAGTGATAGGTGTTTCATGATTCCCCCAGTAGGATTTGGTTTTGTCGAAACCTAGCATTTTTAAGGGGTTGTCATAAGCTGGGCTGTAATGATTTCAACACTCTGAGCCGTATAAATATCTGATTTTACAAGATGATTCAGTCAGGAAATAATATTTCCATGAAAAAATGGATTTTACTACTGACACTTATGGGGTCGGCCACAAACGCCGGCGAATATTGGCTGCTCAAATGCAACGGTTACGGACAGGAAAACACTCTTGAGATTTCTGGAAGTATTGAAGAAGCAGGAGGCACTTATCTGGATGCTTTCATGGACATCACGTTGAAAGAACAGGGCACTATTGTCTTTGAAAAGAAACGTGTCGATACCACTGGATATTTCCAAATTGAATACCTTGATGGACAACAAGTTTATCTGGCTGAAGTCAGACCAATGAATCGAAGTATCTTCACAACATTCAGATTCGCCGCCAATCACCCACGCCCGAGTGGAAACTCTGTTCTGGTATGGAATGGTAAAGAATATCTCGCGGAGTGTACTGTAAGATGAGCAAACTTCCTAAACTTCAAAAAGGCGATATCATCGACATCATTGCTCCTGCGGGTAAACCTCTAGGTGGTACATTAAAAAATGCGGTTCGATGGGTTGAAGAACAAGGTTATGTCCCTCGCTATCACAAAGATATTGTGAAAGGCGATTTGTTTTTCGCAGCTGATGAAGAGCTACAGTGGAAAGAGCTTAAAAGAGCACTCACGGCCAAGGACAGTAAGGCCATTTGGTGTCTTCGCGGAGGATGGGGCTCGATGAGATTCATTCCTCGCTTGATGAAGCTGAAAAATCCAGGTGTTCAAAAATTTTTCTGTGGGTTTAGTGATATCACAACTCTTCATCTGTTCTTGAATCAAGAATGGAATTGGAAAACTGTACATGGCTCAAACCTCTCAGCTTTTGGGAACAAGCCAAGTAAATCTCATCAAAAAGAATACTTGAACCTCGCAACAGGAGCGACTTCTGAGCTCTTCTACAAGGGTCTGAAGCCTGTAGGTAATAAAGTTAAAAGTACCATCAAAGGTAAAATCGTTGGTGGCAATCTTTGTATGCTGACAAGTGGACTCGGGACTTCACTCCAACCAAACCTCAATGGAAAAATTCTCTTTCTCGAAGAAGTTGGTGAAAGAGGTTATCGAGTAGACCGGATGTTTGAACAAATGATTCAGGCAGGAGTTTTAAACAATAAAGTAAAGGCGATAGTTCTAGGTGATTTCACTGAAGGTTCTGAACCTAATGGGAAAGACCTTACAATGAAAGCGATCCAGCGGCTAGTTGGTAGACTAAATGTTCCTGTCTTCAAAGGGCTAAAGTCCGGACATGGGAAAATCAATCACCCTCTGGTTCTAAATTCTAAGGCAGAGTTAAATCCGACCAAGGGCACTTTGAAACTCGACTTTTAATGAATGAGGAAATTAAGAATCAATTGATTTATCTTCTAGGGCATCAAAAACGAAGTCTCGAAAATCTAGAAGCTGAAAGAATAAAATTCAAGGCCAATCCAGAAGTCAGTTTTCTCATTGAAAGATTCAAGCAAGATGGAGAGGTCATCATCGAGGAACTATCCAACTTGATTAATTCAACAGAGGAAGTTCAATCTGATTCTCCCCTCTCCCCTCGCGAGTCTGAAATTCTCACTCTGCTCAGTGAAGGTTTCGCCAATAAAGAGATAGCTTACCAACTCTCTATCAGCGAAAGAACGGTCCAGTTCCACATTAAATCCCTGTTCGAGAAGTTGAACGCCACATCGAGAACCGATGTCGTCATTAAGGCCATCAAAAACGGCTGGCTAACTGTTTGAAATTTAAGGACACCTGTGCAAAATGACAGGTGAAACCTGTGGGATTGGCGGATACAATCAGATTCAGACGCATGGCAACATGGAGCTATCAAACCAAACGGAGGTTGAGCTTATGAACGTTGAACAAATGATGGGTCCTCTAAGTGACATTTTCAAAAACAAAGACGTCAGTGAAATCATCGTCGATTCACATGATGATGTTTATTGGGAACAGTCTGGAAAAATTCTCGAAGCTGATGATCTTTTTAAAAGCAGTGAAGAAATTTATACGATCATCAAAAATATTTTTCTCTCCGTCGGAAGAGAAATTGATGAGAGCCAAGGGTATGCCGATTGCAGACTTGAAGACGGAACACGAGTCGCTGCAGTGTTTGGTCCAGTAAGTTTGAACGGACCAGCACTGGTCATTAGAAAGTTACCTTATCACAATGTGACTATGGATGATTTAATAAAATGGGAAGCTGTTGACACTAAGGGCGCAGAACTCATTAAGAAAATCATGGGAACGGGAAAAAATGTTATTCTTGCTGGCAATGCAGGCTCAGGAAAAACCACTCTAGCAAATGTCATCATTGAGCAGATTAAACCGGCTTGGCGTGTCGTCACCGTTGAAAAAAGTGCGGAATTAGATTTCAAAAGAAAGCGCACCTTGAGACTAGAAACACCAAATGCGAAACAAGAAGAGATGGTGGAGTTATTGAAGAATGCTTACCAACTTCGTGCAGATTATTTTGTAGTCAATGAACTGGTTGGAGCAGAAGCTTTTGAAAGTGTGAAGTTCATGAAGGAAGGATACTCAGTCTTCGCAACTATTATGGCCGATGGACCTTTGGATGCGCTAAAAAGAATTGAACTTCTTTCCATGATGAGTAGTTATGGGTTTGGTGTTGAAGAAATAAGGCATCAAATTGCTTCTGGAGTCCAAATTGTCATTAATCAAAAAAGACTTTCAACAGGAAAGAGAAAAGTGGTTCAGATTACAGCGATTGAAGGGCTTTCTGAAGATGGAAAATACAAGATGAAGCCTCTCTACAGTTATGATGACAGCTCTGATTCTTTTTATCTCACAAAAGAAGGAGAAAAGTTTCTAAAGTCATAAAGAATTCAAAGGAGTCAGATACAACTGACTCCTTTTTGTCTTACTTCGCACTGTCTATATTTAGTCACTAAATTACTAATAACAAAATCACCTGATATAGAGATGGAATAAGCACATTCCATCTCTTTGCTATGATTGATAACAGAGCTTGAGAGAAAGCCTCTTGGGATTTCATATTCCCATCCCTTTTCTTTAGAGATATCCTCGCCACCGGAAGCAACAAATCTGAATCTAAGGTAAGGCTTCTCTGAGGCAGAAGTTCTGACTTCCCAACAGTTGTACTTTTTGACATCACCTGAATCATCACATCGAAACCCCTGACCTTCAGAAAGTTTTTGACATTGGGTTTCTGCAATTTTTTGGTAAAGATAATAGACCCCACCCAAGTTCGAACTATATCGACATGTAATCCCTTTAATACCGTAATCGGAAGACTTCAAAGTTAAGATACCTTCATTTTTATAATAAACATCTCCACTCGATGAGTTGGAACTGATCCCGTAAGGGGTAACAGTTATTTGCTCCGGACAGAGATATGCTCCAGGCTTATAGTTTACAGCTGCCCGACTATCTACTTGCTTGCTTCCAGAGCTTTGCTCATTTGCCACATCTGCAACATCATTACTTTCCTGTTTATTTAAAACATTTTTTGCAACAGGAGGCTTTATTCTTTTTTCCATTTCCTTCTTGGCGA